>CAYXVS010000137.1:4667-7965 GCA_964468735.1 uncultured Anaerolineales bacterium
ACATTTATTCAGACATTTATTCAGACATTTATTCAATCGGAAGGTCAATTTCTTCTTCACAGAGGGCCGTCTGTTGCCCGCGCCAGGGGAGCCAATCCAAAAACTCGGCCAGGGAGCGGACGCCGAAGATCTCGAAGCGCTGGAGGGTGTAGAGCCGATTTGCGCTTTGACGCGGTGTGCTGCCCATCGCGACGGCGGCGTCGTAGCCGGCCTGCTGGAGCAACTCGATGGTGGCGCCGGTGTAGCTGCTGTAAGGATACGCGAGGCTGGTGACGCTGATGCCCAAGGTGGCCTCCAGCGTGGCCTTGGAGCCGCTGATCTCGAACCAGGCGGTCTCCTCATCTAATGTGGCGAGATCCGTGTGCTTGCGCGTGTGCGAGCCGATCTCCATCCCGGCGTCGACCATCTCCTGGAGTTGCTCCCAGGTGACGAAGCGCCCGCCCACAGGGTAGGTGCTGGGGATGTAGAACGTAGCCTTCATCTGATACTTCTGGAGCAGGGCGAAGATTTGGGTGTACTGCTCCACCCAGCCATCGTCGACGGTGATGGCGACCGGGCGCGATGGTAAGTCGCCCTCGCCGTTGATGGCGGCGACGACCTCGCTGATAGTGACGGTCTCGTAGCCCAGGCGGCGCAGCAGCGCCAGTTGCGCGTCGAAATCCGCCCGCGTGACGTTGTAGCGCGTGGTGCTCTGCTGCGCGTCATCCTCCAGGGTGGCGCGCCCCACAAAGTGGTAGAGCAGGATCGGGACGATGACCTCGTCCTCGCGCGGATTTTCTGTGAGCTTTTTATGGGGCTGGCAGATGGCGACACGGAGATCGGCATCGCTGGCCAATCTGGCGTCCAAGATGGACATATCGGGCGTGGGTGTGGGGGATGGTAGCGGCGTACTGGTTGCTGTCGTGGTTGGCTTCGGCGTCGGCGGGATGGGGGTGCTTGTAGGGCGCGGCGTCGAGGTCGGAGAAGGGGTGCGCGTGGGGCGTGGTGTGGCGATGTTGAAGCTGCCGAGGTCCATCGCGGCGACATTCATCGCGGCGTTAGCCGGCAGCGAGGTGGTGATCGGCAGATGCTTGCCCACGAGCACCAGGCCCAGCAGCATCATCACGGTGAGGATCGCGAGCGCGTGATATTTGGTCTCCATCGCTCACGCTCCTCTGTGGCCCTTGTAGCCACGCGCCACGATAAAGGTCTCCCAACTGCCCTGGCGCGAGGCGTCCGGCGCGTGGATCTTGACCCGCTGGAAGGCGCGCTTGACGGCGCGGATCAATTGGGGCAGATCCTCGCCCTCGAAGACCTTGATCACCAGGTTGCCCTGTGGCTCCAGCAATTGCCGGGCGACCTCCAGCGCGGCGTGGCCCAACTCCATCGAAAGGACGTGATCGCGCAGCTTGATGCCGCTCGTCGCGGGCGCGGCATCGCTCAACACCACGTTCGCTCGTCCGTCGGCGGCCTCGATGACGCGCGCCTGCACGTCGGGCGCCGTCATATCCCCTTGGAGGATCGTCACGCCGGGAATCGGCTCGATCTCCTCGAGATCCAGCGCGATCACCTGGCCCTGATCCCCGACCAGCTTCCGCGCGACCTGCGACCACGAACCGGGCGCCGCGCCCAGATCCGCCACCACATCGCCGCGCCGGAGGATGTGAAAGCGCTCCTGGATCTGGAGCAGCTTGTAGGCTGAGCGCGCGCGATAGCCCTCTTCTTTCGCCTTCTGAAAGTATTTTTCCTGATGTTGCTGTTTGCGCCAGTGTGATTTACGACTCATGAGTCTGCTCCGCTTCGACAAACGCCTTGAAATCCGGCAGCAGATGTTGGGGGATGCGGCCTCGAATGTGCGTGCCGGTCGGCAGGTGTTCTTCGTCATCGATCAGGCCACGCTCGTGGAAGATACTCACCATATCGCCGCGCTCAAAGGGGATGAGCACGTCTAACGGGTACATCTCCGATTCCAGCACCTCTTCGATCTCCGCCTTGAGCGCATCGACGCCGTAATTGGCGAGCGCCGAGACGGCGACGCTATCCGGCATATCCTCCAGCGAGGCGCGAATCGCCTGTGGGTCCTCCAGGCGGTCGATCTTGTTGAGCACGTTGAGGATGGGCAACTCGCGCGCGCCGATCTCCTCCAGCGTCTGGTAGACGGCCTGCGCCTGATCCTTCGCGCGTGGGTGGCTGACATCGATGACGTGCAGGAGCAGATCCGCCTCTGTGACCTCCTCCAAGGTGGCGTGGAAGGCCTCGATGAGTTGGGTGGGGAGCTTTTGGATGAAGCCGACGGTATCGGTGACCAAGATCACCGTGCCGCCGGGCAGTTCCACGCGCCGCGTGGTGGGATCAAGCGTGGCGAAGAGCTGGTTGGCGACGTAGACGTGGGCGCCGCTGAGGGCGTTGAGCAGCGTGGACTTGCCGGCGTTGGTGTAGCCCACCAGCGCGACCGTCGGTAGGCCGCTGCGCCGGCGGTGCTTGCGGTGGCGGGCGCGATGCGCGCGGACGTCCTCCAGCTCGCGCTTGATCTGGACGATGCGCCGCTGAATGACCCGCTGATCGATCTCCAATTTGGTCTCGCCGGGGCCGCGCAGGCCGACGCCGCCCGTGCTCCCGCCGGCGCGCCCGCCCGCCTGGCGCGTGAGCGCCTGCTGCGTCCACGTCTGCGTGAGCCGGGGCAGGCGATATTCGTACTGCGCCAACTCGACTTGCAGGCTGCCCTCGCGGGTGTGCGCGTGCAGCGCGAAGATGTCCAGAATCAGTCCGGTGCGGTCGATGACTTTGGTATCGCGCCCAAAGATCTTCTCCAAATCGCGCTGATGGCGGGGCGAAAGCTCATCATCGAAGATCACCACATCGACGTCCATCATCCGCGCATCCTCCTCGATCTCCTGCGCCTTGCCGCTGCCGATGAAGGTGCTGGGGTGGGGGTGTTCGAGCTGCTGCACCGCCTGCCCCACCACCTGAAGATCGGCGGTCTCGGCCAGGCGATACAACTCCACCAGCGATTCGGACGCCGGCCAGGCATCGTCGACGTACTTGCCGTCGGGCGTCCACTTCCAATCCACGCCCACCAGATAAGCGCGCTCTGCCGGGGCGATGGTCTCTTTAACAGATTGACGTGTATTCAATTGGCCTCCTCGTTGGCCTAGTTGTACCTCGATTATTCATGATAACCGGAATTTGACGAGGGGCAAGAAATCGCTTGAGCCGTTTCAAGAAAATAAACCTCCCAAAAGTGATTGGAACTGCTTCGAAAACCGCTAAAAGTTCCCCTTGACAAAAAAGGGAGGGGTGGTAGAATTCACGACCGTGC
>CAYXVS010000138.1:0-7852 GCA_964468735.1 uncultured Anaerolineales bacterium
CTATGGGATGCGGGACGGACGCGCCGCAGTGGAAGCAATAGGCCGCGTGGGGCGGCAGCAGCGTGTGGCAATCAGCGCAGACGATGGCGTCCAACAGAGATCGGCCGCAGCCCAAGCAAAAGCGCGCGGCCGGCGGGTTTTGCGTTCCGCAATAGGGACATTGCATAGGGTGCTCCTCTGAGAATGATGAATTGCGAATTTGGAATGATGAATGGCCCCCACACGTGGCCTTAAAAATCAAACGTCGAAGGGGCGGTTAAAATTATCATAAGAGGCTTGTAGGCCGGTGTCAAGTGCTTGGTTGATCTATCTTGGCCGTAAAGTATAATCTAATA
This sequence comes from uncultured Anaerolineales bacterium, assembly GCA_964468735.1. Taxonomy (GTDB): domain Bacteria; phylum Chloroflexota; class Anaerolineae; order B4-G1; family SLSP01; genus JAAAOZ01. Next base: position 336 of record CAYXVS010000138.1, read on the forward strand.
CTTGGACGGCGCTTCTCTGAAAATAGACACAGTGCGGATTACCAAGCCGCCGGGAGTAATGATGGATTTAGCGATTCGAGGTGGGACGCTGGTGACGGCGGGCGAGGTGCTGCGGGCCGATGTGGGCGTGCAGGACGGGCGCATCGCGTGCTTTGGGCAGGAGGTGCGCGGGCGCGAGGAGATCGATGCATCGGGGCTGCTGGTGCTGCCCGGCGCGATTGATCCGCACGTGCATCTGGCGATGCCCTCCGGCGCGACGCGCTCCGCCGATGACTGGCGCAGCGGCGCCATCGCGGCAGCGTGTGGCGGCACCACGACGGTGATCGATTTTGTGGCGCCGGAGCCGGGCGAGCGTTTGGCCTCGGCCCTGACGCGGCGACGCGCGGGGGCTAACAGCGCGGCGATTGATTACGGCCTACACATGACGATCACCGATGCGGAGGCGGAGACGCTGGCCCAGATTCCCGACGTCGTGGCGGCGGGCGTGCCGACCTTCAAGACCTACACCACCTTCGAGGGGGTGCGCCTGGACGACGGCCAGCTTTTGGCCGTGATGGCGGCGGTGGGCGATGCGAATGGTATGGTGCTCGCGCATTGCGAGAGCGACGCCATCGTGCGCCGCTGCACCGCGACGTTGTTGGCGGCGGGCGAGACCGGCCCCGGCGCTTACCCTCGCAGCCGGCCCATCCCCGCCGAGGTGGAGGCCGTCGGGCGCGTGCTGGCGCTGGCGGAGGTGGCGAAAGCGCCGCTCTACGTGGTGCACATCTCCACGGCGCGGGGCGCGGCGGCGCTGCGCGAGGCCCGCGCGCGCGGACAGCGCGTCTACGGCGAGACGTGCCCCCAATATCTGCTTCTGACGCAGGTGGCCTACGGGCGTCCCGGCCTGGAGGCGGCGAAATTTGTCTGCACGCCGCCGCTGCGCGCGGTGATGGACAACGCCGCGCTGTGGAAGGCTCTAGTTCGAGAGGATGTGCAGGTCGTGGCGACGGATCATTGCCCCTTCAACGTCGCGGGGCAGAAGGAGTTAGGCCGCGATGATTTCACGCAGATCCCCGCCGGGCTGCCGAGCATCGAACTGCGCCTGGCGCTGGTCTATGGCTTCGGCGTGGTGGCCAAGCGGCTGTCGCTCCAGCGCTGGGTGGACGTCTGTTGCACGGCCCCCGCGCGCCTCTTCGGCCTCTATCCGCGCAAGGGCACGCTGCTCCCCGGCGCCGACGCCGACATCGTGCTCTTCGATCCAGAGCAGCGCGTGCGCGTCACCCAAGAGCGCCTTCACGAGCAGGTCGATTATACGCCGTACCAAGGCCTGCATCTCTACGGAGCGCCCGTAATGACGCTGGCGCGTGGTTGTGTGATCGCGCGCGAGGGGGAGTTCGTGGGGCAGGTGGGCGCGGGACGTTTTTTGACGCGAAAATTTAACGTGGGAGGTGCTGTCGATGGCTAAATTGTGGGGTCGAGATGTGCGGGTCTGGCGGGCGTGGGCGGTGCATGCCTACACCAGCCTGGGATTGGTGGCGGGATTTTTGGCGCTGCGCGCGATGCTACTTCAAATGGATGCGCAGCTCACGTTTGTGTGGTTGGGCGTCGCGCTCTTCATCGACGCGACGGACGGCCCCTTCGCCCGGCGCTGGGAGGTCACGCGCTGGACGCCGAACTTCAGCGGGCGCAAGCTGGATGACATCGTGGATTATCTGAATTATACTTTCCTGTCGGTCTTCGCGGCCTACCGATTTGGGTTGGCGCCGTCGTGGGGCATGCCGGTGCTGTGGGCCGTGCTCATCGCTTCCGCCTATGGCTTTTGCGAGGAATCGGCGAAGACGGACGACGGCTATTTCACCGGCTTCCCCTCGTACTGGGACGTCATCGTCTTCTATCTCTACCTGCTGGACGGGCCGGGATGGGCCAACGCGCTGATTTTGGCCATCTTCGCCGTGTTGGTCTTCGTGCGGGTGAAGTACGTGACCTGGAAGACGGAGATTCTCCACAACGTGACCTTCGTGCTGAGCATGGCGTGGTGCGCCAGCCTGCTGGCCCTGATCGTGCTCTTTGAGCAGGCGCCGCTGTGGCTGGTGTGGCTCTCGCTGTTGTTTCCGGCCTATCACTTCGGGCTGTCGTTCTACCTGCATCTCACAGGGCGCAGTTCGCAGGCCGAAATTGGGTAGCTTGATTTGAAGATCAGAATAAAGTGAGGTTGTATGACATTTATACCATCAGGTGAAGAACGCAATGTCCAACAGATGCCCGGCGCGGCCATCGACGGCGCGCCCTTGGCTTACATCGTCGTCTTATCCGCCGTGGTGGGCGTCCTGGCGTTTATTCCCTTCTCTGTCGTCATCGGGGCGGGCAAGGGCTTTCCTCTCAGCCAGGGGATCTATCCTCTAGTCGGGTGGCTCTTGGGGCCGATTGCGGGCGCCGTGGCGAACGGGATTGGCGCGCTCATCGGCGTGATCTTCGCACCCCATAACACGACGCTGCCGGCCGCGACGATCCTCAGCGCTATGGTGGGAGGCTTCGCCTCGGGCGTGATGCGCCGAACTGAGGCGCGTCGCCGGTGGTGGATGGCCCTGGCGCCGATCTTGGTGATGTTGTATGCGCTCTATGCCGGGCGCGCGATCCTCCAGATTGGCGTGCAGTGGTGGCTGGTGGTGTGGGGATCGGTGATCAATTGGTCAGCGTTGTTGCTCTTTCTGCTCCCCACGCGCACGATGTTTGCGCGCTGGATTTCTTCCCCGGACTTGAAGCGCGTGACGTTGGGTTTATTCTTGGGGACATGGACCGTCGCGGGGTTAGCCCACCTTGTTGCTGCCAGTATCATTTACCTTGTCAGTAATTGGCCCAACGAAGTGTGGTTGACGATGGCCCCGATGGCGCCTGTCGAGCACACCGTCCGGTCACTGATCGGCGCCGTGATCGGCACGGGCGTGATCGCAGGCCTGCGCGCGATTGGCCTCGTCAAGCCCCGGGAAGCTACTTACTAAGGTCGCCTTGTTTTGTAATCATTTCTTATTTGCTCCAAGCGGATCGCTAGATCCGCGTTGTAACGGGGATCTGTCGATCCCCTCAGAGCGATTGTGGAGAGCCGATCTTGCCGCGTGATGTCATCGCCGCGTTGCATCGCGTCTCGTATTTTTACCCCCGGTCGGAGGCCCCGGTGCTCAAGGATATCTCCCTGGAGATCTACCGAGGCGAGTTCTTGGGCCTGATCGGGCCGACGGGCGCGGGCAAGACGACGCTCTGTCTGACGCTCAACGGCATTGTGCCGCAGTTCTATGGCGGGCGCTTCTTCGGGCACGTGACGCTCGCCGGTCTCGACACGCTGGCGCATCCCGTCAGCACGCTGGCCCAGCACGTGGGCACGGTCTTCGAGGACCCGGAGACGCAGTTGACGGCCACCTCGGTGGAGAACGAGATCGCTTTTGCCTTGGAAAACCTCAAGGTTCCCCGCGAGGAGATCCTGCGTCGCATCCCGCGTGTGCTGGCGGCGGTGCGATTGGAGGGCACGCGCGACAAGCACCCCCACGAGCTATCCGGCGGCCAGAAGCAGCGCTTGGCCATCGCGGCGGCGCTGGCGATCCAGCCTGATCTGTTGATTTTGGACGAGCCGACCTCGCAGCTCGATCCCGTCGGCGCGGAGGAGGTCTTCGCCACGGTGCGCGAGCTGAACCGCGAGTTGGGCGTCACCATTCTGATGGCCAGCCACGCCGCCGAGGAGATGGCGGAGTATGCGGATCGCGTCGTGATGCTCTCGCGCGGGGAGTTGGCGGCCTCGGGCACGCCGGACGAGATTTACCGTCAGATCGAGTATCTGCACGAGCATCACCTGCGCCCGCCGCAGGTGGCCGAGACCTTCTATCAGATGCGACAGTTCGGCGCGGAGGTGGCCGAGACGCCGGTGCGATTATCGCGTGGCGTCGAACTGTTGCAGGCGATGCAGGCCACATGCCCCCCCCTCGCGCCGGAATTGACGGAGCAACCCGCCTCGTCCCCTGATCCCCAAGGGCCGCCGCTGTTGGCCGTGGCGGACGTACATCACACCTACGACGATGGCACGCGCGCGCTTCGGGGCGTCTCGTTGGAGATCCGCGCGGGCGAGTACGTGCTGATCATCGGCCAGAACGGCGCGGGGAAGAGCACGCTGGTCAAACATTTCCTCAAGCTGCTGGCGCCGACGCGGGGCGTTGTGCGCGTGAGCGGCGTCGATACTCGCGAGTTGACCGTCAGCGGGTTGGCGCGGCGCATCGGCTACGTGGCGCAGAACCCGGATCATCAGATCTTCAACGCGACGGTCGAGGATGAGGTGGCCTTCGCGCTGAAACATCTGGAGTACGACGAGGTTGAGATCGCGGCGCGGGTGACCGAGAGCTTAGGCGCGATGGGCCTCCTGGCCGAGCGCGCGCGCCATCCGCTCTCGCTGCCCCGGGGCGACCGCGCGCGCGTGGTCATCGCGGCCGTCCTGGCGATGCAGCCGGAGATCATCATCTTTGATGAGCCGACGACGGGCCAGGATGATCGCGGCGCCAGGGCGATCTTGGAGATCAGCAAGCGCCTGCACGCGCGGGGCAAGACCGTCATCGTGATCACCCATCATCTCTATTTGATGCCGGACTACGCCGAGCGCGTGGTAATAATGGGCAAGGGCACGATTCTGTTGGACGCGCCCATTCGCCAGGCCTACCACGAGGTGGAACTGTTGCGCTCGACCTATCTTGCGCCCCCCCAGGCGGTGCTGTTGGCGCGGGCGCTCTGCGGCGATGTGGGTCGGAATGGTATTCCGACAGCGCATCCCTTGCTCACGCCGAAGGAGGTCGCGGCGTGCGCTACCGGCCATCCCCCGGCGCCGAACGGAGGCGAAGCGTGAGCGCGATTGGACTTCAGACCGTCGAGCGCGATTCATTTTTCACGCGCTTGGACTTTAGGCCCAAGCTCTTTCTGATGGTGGTGATCACCATGATTGCCTTCATCTGGGAAAGCCCCTTGCTGGGCGGCCTGTTAGCGCTGGCCGTGGCGTTAGCGTGCTTGGCCGTGGGCGTCAAATTCAGCTACCTCCGCACCTTAGTCCTGATTATGACGCCGTTCTACATCATGCTGATCCTGACCCAGGGCTTCTTCGCCGGGCCGCTGATCACCTCGCGCACGGGCCTTCTGGCGCATGAATTCCACATGCTCTTTCGCTTCCCGGCGGATTGGCCCCTCATCGGCGGCGCGGGCATGTCTTGGGAGGGCGTGCTCTACGCGCTCAACGTCGTCTTCACCACCCTGACGATGACCTTGGTCATTCCGCTGGGCGTCTTCACCACCGACGTCAACCGAATGATCGTGGGGCTGGTCAAGGCGCGCGTGCCGTACACAATCGCCTTCATCTTCTCCTCGACGCTGCGCTTCTTCCCGCTGCTCTTCGAAGAGATCCACGCCATCATCGAGGCGCAGCGGCTGCGCGGCCTGGCCTTCGAGTCGATGGGACCGATCCGGCGCGTTCGCGTCTACGCCAAGGTGGCTGTCCCGCTCATCTTGGGCGCGATGGTCAAATCGCAGATGTTAGAGGTAGTCTTGCAATCCAAGGCCTTCACCGGCAGCCCCGACCGCACCTATCTCCACGAATCGAAGTTAGGCGTCGGCGATTACGTCATCTTCGGGCTCTTCGGGGCGTTGTTCTTGGCAGCGATGGTCGCCTACGTCGTGTGGGGCATCGGCACGTTCGGCGGCCCTTTGGGCGTTGGGTCGGGCTTCATTGCGCGTTGATGTTATCAAGAGGTCAAGAACAACGGGGACGGCGAGCATGAACCTTGGGGGGAAAACTGTTCGTTTTTGGTTACTGTCACAGAGTATTCGCCACTGCGCCGCGCCGATGGTTTAAACCATCGGCTTTCTGTTAGGGCGAGCCTCTTCATTTCATAATCAACGGCAGGAAGGCTTGATGGAGGGCGACGGCGCGCCCCACAAAGGCGACGTCGATGGTCTGCGTGGCATAGAGCGTCTGCGTGGGCGAGGTGGCTGTCACCGTGATGACGCCATCGGCCAGCGGCCCGATGAGGGTGATGGTCATCGAGCCGAAGTCCGGGGGCGCGACGGTGAATCCCTGCGGTGTGGTGCCCACGGTGCGGTCGAGCGTCAGTGGGCCATCGCTCTCCGCCTGCCACGTGATGGGATCGTCGGTGGTCGTGTTGCACGGGCGCAGCGTGTGGCGCGTGGGGATCCAGACCTGATCGGTGATGCTGTAGGTGAAGGTGATCGCTGTGGGCAGCCCGCCAAGTTCGGGCGTTTTCACGTCTAACGTCACCGGGATGGTTTGCTGGCCGTTTTGCGTGTCCGGTGGATCGATGACGGTGAGCGTGACGGCGCCGCTGTAGGCACCATCCGCCAGTTCCCCGAGGTTCTGAGGCTGCACACTCAACGTTTGTGGCGTGGCGCCCGTGGTTGGCGTGACGCGCAACCAATTGACGTCCGTCGTTGCCTGCCACGTCAGCGGCGCGCTGGAGCCGATATTCTCCGGCGTCAGGATGTGCTGCACGGGCGTCGGGGATTGGGTGGCCGTGCTGTAGGCGAAGGCCAGGCTCGCGGGGAGGAGGGCCAGTTCGGGCTGGCGATCCCTGAGGAAGATATGATCCGGCACGCCGACGAAGGCGTCATTCCATTTTCCCACGACTCCGCTGAGCCATAAATCGTAGCTATCTTGTGGATAGCTCATATCATGAAAATCGCTCTCGCTGTAGGGCGGGGTCGATTTGAAAATCGCGCCGTTGGTCTGACGCTCCTCCAGATTGGCCAAAAGCTGATTCACGAAGTTGGCCGCCGATCCAAAATAGTTGTTGGCGAAGTAGGTGCGCATCCCCAGATCGACGAATGGCTCCGCGTACATTTGGACGCGGCGATGGGCCTCGGAGAGCGGCAGCTCTGTGGGATCACCGCTGGATGATCCGGCAGTGAAGCATGCGTGGCTGAAGATGATGGCGCTGTCCTCCGCCAGCCATCCATCGAGATCGGTGCGGATCTGATCCGGTGAGATGAAGTGCCCCGTGCGGAGCCAGAAGCCGCCGACCCACTCAGGATAGGGCATCGAGCCGGCGTAGACGCCGTGTCCCATATAGACGATGAACTCCGCGCCCTCGGCGGCAGCGACGATATCCGCCCAGGTGAAGGCGCCCTCGCCGTGATAGAACTTTTGCACCGTGACGCCGTGATTTTGCAGCGCTTGGACGGCGGTGTCCATATCATTTTTGTATCTTTCGGTGTTGGCGTTCACGTCGCCCACGATGGCGACGGCGTTGAGGGCCGACGAGGCCGCCGTGGGGGCGATGGACTGGCGTCGCTCGCGGTCGAGCGGCGTGAAGGTCACATCGTCGGGCGCCTCGATGTGGGTGGAGAGGGCCAAAGAGCGGGGGATGTCTGGCTCGGTCGGTGTCGCGTGCGCAGTGACCCTCGGCGGGGACACAATCCCGCTCAGGGCCAAGACGGTGATCAGCGTGCTCAGTAAGATCCGATAGATAAATTGTGAGTCGTGCATGCATTTTTCCTTAATA
>CAYXVS010000139.1:0-7793 GCA_964468735.1 uncultured Anaerolineales bacterium
TAGAGCCTGAGCATCATTCGCACTCAATTTCACCTAAAAACCAACAAGAGCCAATCGATTCTCGAAGCAATTTGGTGAGGGGAAATAGCTCTCTACCTTTGGGCATTTGATATGGTTCCTCCCGGAGAGCCGAAAAATTAGGTATCACAAGGACATGGTGGGTGAAAAAATGAACAAACGTTGGATCATACTACTGAGCAGTCTCCTGGCGACTTTCTTGTTGCTGGGATGTGGGTTAGAAGATCTTTACTTGGGCGTGTACGTCGATAGCCATTCAGATGAGTTGAGTCAGCCGATGGGCGAGGATGAGACGCCCGTTACTTTCACCGTGGAGAGCGGGGAGAGCGTGGCGGAGATCGCGGGGAATCTCAAAGCGATGGGCTTGATCTCCGATACGGAGCTTTTCCGGCGCTATCTCCAATACAAGGGATTGGACGCTGGCATCCAGGCCGGCGCCTACACCTTGCAGGAGACGATGACCATCCCGGAGATCGCGCGGACGTTGCAGAAGGCCGAGTCCCAGGATCAGCAGGTGACCATCCCCGAAGGCAAGCGCCTCGAGGAGGTCGCGACCCTCGTCTCGGAGCAGACCAACATCCCGCCGGATGCCTTCTTGCAGATGGCGCAGACGGGCTGGGCGACGACCGACCTCGCGCAGCGCTACCCCATCCTGGACGCGGCGCCCATCACCGCCTCGCTGGAGGGGTTTCTTTACCCGGATACTTACCGCTTGGCGATGGACGCCACTGCCGAGGATTTGATCGAGAAGATGGCGGCGGACTTCGCTCAGCGAGTGACGCCCGAGATCGAGCAGGGTTTCGCTGAGCAGGGCCTGACGCTTTACGAGGGCATCACGCTGGCTTCCATTGTGGAGCGCGAGGCTGTGCGCCCGGAGGAGCGTGCCCTCATCGCCGGGGTCTTTCACAATCGCCTCGACGATGGCTGGCCCCTCTCGGCCTGTCCCACCGTCCAGTACGCGCTCGGTTATCGCCCGGATGAGGGCAGTTGGTGGAAGAGCCAGCTTTACTTCAGCGATCTGGAGGTCGATTCGCCGTACAACACCTATCGGCGCGTGGGCCTGCCGCCCGCGCCCATTGCCAGCCCCGGCATCGCGTCCATCGAGGCGTCGGCCTTTCCGGCGGAGACCAGCTACTACTTCTTTATGGTCGATTGCGCCAAGAACGACGGCAGCCACGTCTTCGCGGAGACCGAGGCCGAGCATAACCAGAACTTCGAGCGCTGCGGCGGCGTCATCACCAGCCCCTAACACCTACCTTCCGGGAAGCTATGAGCGGGTCAGTCTTGAGGTGCAACGCACTTTTGAGCCTATCACCAGGCATATACCGCATCAGACGTAACCGTTACTGGAGTCCAAGTGCGTTGCACCTTGAATCGCGAACAGACCCCGATTCGATTAGTCGATCACCGTCGCGATCACGTATCCTCGTCAAGTTACGGCGCTGGCGGCGTCTCCGTCGGCGTGGGTGTGGGCGTCGGTCGCCAGCGCGCCGTGACCGTTCCCACGCAGGGATCGTAATCCCAGCCCAAGGTCACGCGAAAGTCCACCGGACTTTCTTCGGTCGGCTCGGAGATGATCTCGCTGGCGTCTAACTCGTACAATCGCAGCAACTTATATAAGGGCGATCCCTTACTCGTCGTCATGAAGTCCACCACCTGCGTGCGCGGCGCGCCCTCCACGTCCGCGATCTCGGCCACCGTAAAGCCCTCCAGGCTCAAGCGATAGGCCGCGACCGCGCCCCAACTGCTGTTCCCCGTGCCGTTCCACACCGCCACGCGATACGCGCGCTGCGCGGCCCGGCTGGTCACCGGCGGCTGCGCCGCCTCCAGCATAAAGTTGTACAATTCCTCATAATGGGGGATCAGAATATAGCCGCCGTTGGGCTTCGTGCCCGATTCCAGCAGATGGCTGCCGCGAATGAAGCGACTTTTGAGGTTCCGCATGTCCAATCGCGCCGCCACCGTGCCCAGATAGAGCAGATCCTGGAGCTTGAGATCCGTCCGCACGCTCTCCTGATAGGTCGTCCACAGATCGGGGATGCGCGCAATCATCTGCTGGCTGAGCGCCTGCTCGAGGATCGCCAACATCACCTGCTGCTGGCGGCGATGGCGGTCGAAATCCGAGGTGTTCCAGCGCGAGCGCACGTACCAGAGCGCGTGCTTGCCATCCAAGTGATGAATGCCCGGCTCCATATCGATATCCGTCTGCCCCGCCTCCGCCTCGGGATCGGGGTAGGTATCGTGGAACGGACATTCGACGACCACATCCACGCCGCCGACGGCATCCACAATGCTCCGATAGCTGCTGAAATCGACCATCGCGTAGTAGTGGATGGGCAGCCCGAAGTTGTATTCCATCGTCGCCTTGATCAGCGCCGGCCCGCCTCCCGGATAATTCGATTTGATCCCGCGTAGATAGGTCGTGTTGATCTTGTCCAAGCCCCAGGTGGGAATCCAGGCGTAGTAATCGCGCGGCACCGAGATCATGCTCACGCCGGGCAGGTCGGGGAAGATCGAGATGATGAGGATGACATCCGTGCGGGCGACGCCTTCGCCGTCGCTGGCGTCGGTGCCGAGGGCTAAGATGTTGATTGTGCCCGCTGGCTGCTCGATGAGGGGCATCGGCGTGGGCTGCGGCAGCGTCGAGGTGACGACCGCCGTGCCGTCTGTGATGGGTAGCGATGTGGGGATCACCATCGGGGGCGGCGTTGGCGTCTGGGTGGGACGCGGCGTGGGCGAGGGCGTCCGCGTGGGCGTCGAAGTAGGCGTCCACGTCGGCGGCAGTTCTGGAGACTGCGTCGGCGACGGTGAAGATGTAGGCGTCAGCGTCGCCGTGTTCGTCGCGGTCGGCGTGGGCTGCGATGGCGCGCTCGCTGACGTCGCCGTCACGATGATCGGCGTTGGCGGGGCGGCTTGGTCCATTCGCCACGCATAGACGCCGATTCCAATCAGCAAAAACAATCCGATATAGACCAGCCAAGACAGCGCTTGTGCCCAACGTTTCATAACTTAACAACCTCTTTTGGTAACTTCGATTTGTTTAGTTGTTATACCATGCTCAATAGAAAAAACAAGACCTCGCGTCTGTGAGCGATTGAAGCGGATTTTTGGCCTATAATTCCTGTCCTATCGACACTCACATTTGTCATAAGTTTGACATGCGCATCAATTATGCTACCATGCCTCCGTAGATTTTAATCATTTGGGTGATGATACTTAAAATGAGCGAGATAAATACGACGACGTCTTACCAAATTATCGGATATATTCACTAAGTTTTGAATCGAACATCTCCTTGCGCCATCGCCCCAGTGATGATGTTGTTGTCAATTACGTTTATTAAACCGAAACAATAAGGATACTATGGAAAACTTACGAATTATTCCCCTGGGCGGTCTAGGGGAAGTCGGCAAAAACATGATGTTAGTGGAATATGGCCGAAACATCTTGATTATAGATGTCGGCATGATGTTCCCGGAAAGTGATATGTACGGCGTGGATTATATTATCCCCGATTATGATTACCTGCGCGGAAAAGAAGACCGCATCCGAGGGATTGTCATCACGCACGGACATATGGATCACATCGGCGCGCTGCGTCACTTCTTGGAGGAATTCACCGCGCCGGTCTACGCGACCCGCCTCACGCGCGGGTTGATCGAGGTCAATCTCCGGCGCGAGGTGCAGAAGCGCGTCAAGATCAACACGATGGCGCCGGGCGATGTGCTCCGGCTCGGCCCGTTTAAGGTGGAGCCGTATCACGTCTGCCACAGCATCCCCGATACGGTCGGCCTGGGCATCGAGACGCCCGTGGGCCTGATCGTGCACAGCGGCGACTTCAAGTTCGATCACACGCCGGTGGATGGTTGGCCCCCGGATATGGCAAAGTTGGCGGATTTCAACCGGCGCGGCGTGTTGGCCCTGCTCTCCGATAGCACCAACTCCGGCAGTCCGGGCGCGACCCCGTCCGAGCGGCTGTTGACCTCGGCGATGGAGGATGTCTTCCGCGACGCCAATGGGCGCATCATCGTCGCCACCTTCGCCTCGCTGATCTCGCGCATCCAGCAGGTGATGGATGTAGCAGCTAACTTTGGGCGTAAGGTGGCCATCGCCGGCACCTCGATGGTCAAGAACGTCAAGATGGCGCGGGAATTGGGCTATTTGGATGTGCCCGACAATCTGATCGTCTCCTTGCACGAGATTCATCGCCTCCCGCCGCAGGATGTCGCCATAATGGCGACCGGCTCGCAGGGCGAACCGCGCTCCATTATGGGGCGCTTGGCCACGGGCCGGCACTCCTCGCTGCGCGTGGCGCCCGGCGATACCGTCGTCCTCTCCTCGCACACCATCCCCGGCAACGAAGAGACCGTTCACCGCGTCATCAACCAGCTCTTCCAGAAAGGCGCGAACGTCGTCTATCACCCGCTCTCGCCCGTCCACGTCTCCGGTCACGCCAGCCAAGAGGAACTCAAGACGCTGATCAACATCCTGCGCCCCCAATTCTTCATCCCCATTCACGGCGAATTGCGCCATCTCAAGCAACACGCCGCGCTGGCGCACCAGGTGGGCATTCCTGAGCGCAACACCGCCGCTGTGGAGAATGGCCACATCATCCGTTTCACCGAGAACTCGATGGAGATTGGCGAGCGCATCCCCGGCGGCTACGTCTACGTGGATGGCTCCTGGGTAGGCGATGCGATCAGCCCCTCGATTTTGCAAGATCGCGATGAATTGGCCGCGACGGGCGTCTGCTACATCGCCTTCCGTTACAATCAGAACCAAGGTCAATTGATCGATCATCCTGTCATCAAGACGCGGGGGGTTGCGTCTCGCGAGGTGTTGGCTGATCTGGTGGATGAAGCTGAGGATATCGTGCGCCGCGCCCTGAAGGGCATCGCGCCGACGACCACGCCGGACGTTGTCGAGAAGACCGTCCGCCGTGAGGTCTCCAATTTCTTCTATCGGGAGGCCAAGAATCGCCCGACGATGTTGGTCGTGGCGATGCCCATCGCGTAAATCCTACCTGAATGGCGCATATCCTCTTCATTTACAAACAATTTCCCGCCCCCTCGGTTGGTCATGCCGGGGGGGAGTCGCTTTTTGGGCTGATGACGGCCCTCCACCGGCGCGGCCATCGCATCTCGTTGGTCGCGCGGACGCGCGAACCGGAGCGCGAGCACCTGCCGCAGGTCGCAGCAATCTGCGCGGAGGTCATCACCACACCGCACCATCGCGATCTCCCCGGCCCCGCGCCGTTCGCCATCGCCCGCAGCTACTTGGCCTTTCGACGCGCCGTGGCCCGCGCGCTGCGCGATCTGCGCCCCGACGCCGTCCACGTGGAGACGACCCAAACCGCCGCCATCCTGATCGGCCAGCCGCTGCCGCCAGCCTCCTTCCGCACGCAGGATGTCAATTGGTTCCTGCAAGAGCAGCGCGCCGCCCGCTTGACGGGGGTGCGCCGCGCGCTGGCGCAGCTCAAGGCCACCCTCTTTCGTTATCTGGAACCGGCCCTCTATCGGCGTTACGACCTCATCTTAGCCATCTCCGAGGGCGACCGCGCCCTGATGGCCCCCCACTTCCCGGCGCACGATCTGCTATTACTCCCGCTCGCCCCCGGCCTAGATCCAACGTCCGCCCCAGAACCGGCGGCGCCGCGCGGCGCGAATCTGCTCTTCGTCGGCGCGATGGATCGCCAGCACAACCTCACCGGCATCCGGTGGTTTTTGGACGAGATCTGGCCCCGCATCCGGCGCGAGGCGGCCGAGGCGCGCCTCTACATCGTCGGCGGATCGCCGCCGCCCGCCCTGCGCGAGCGCGTCGCCGGGGACGAGCGCGTGATCGTCACCGGCTTTGTCGAGGATCTGGCGCCCTGGTATCGCGCCGCCGATGTCTTCATCTCGCCGCTGTTGGTGGCGGGCGGCCTCTTGCAAAAGGTGATGGACGCCTTGGCGATGGGCGTCCCCGTCGTTGCGACGACGGTCTGTAACCATGGGCTGGGCGCCACGCCCGGCGAGCATCTCATCACGGCGGATGAACCATCCGCATTCGCGGAGGCCGTCATCGGCCTCTTGAATGATCCCGCCGCACGGGCGCGCTTAGGAGAGAACGGCCGCCGCTTCCTCCAGAAGGCTTATCATCTGCCCTCGGCGGTGGATCGCTGGGAAGAATCGCTTCTGGCGCTAATCCAGCGTGATCAGACAAAATAATCTACTGGGGAGCCTTGCGAAGGTTATTCGGGAGCCTTTCAAACTAAGGCATCCAGTGTTAGATGTTGTGTTTTGAGCCCGAAATCCTCGTGTAACCTTCGCACGGGTTGGGTAAAATATCGGAGGCACATTTTATGGCAAAAAGAAGCGTTGCACAGCGCAGAAATATGGCGCCGGCGCTGCTGACCGGCGTCCTGCTGTTGTTATTGTTGGGCATCGCCGTGGCGGTGGTGCTCTTTGTCCTCTCCTGGTTCCAGGGCGCGCTGGCCACGCCAGGCGGCATGCCGGGCCTCCCCAGCAGCACCGGCTCCAGCGAGAACGTCAAATACTCCTTTGGCTCGGCGCTGCCCACCTGGACGGGCGAAAATCGCGTCACCGTCCTCGTGCTGGGGATCGACGAGCGCTCGCAGGAGAGCGGGCCGTGGCGGACCGACACGATGATGTTGGTCACCTTAGACCCCAAAACGTTGCGCGCGGGCGCGCTTTCCATCCCGCGCGACCTGTGGGTGCCGATTCCCGGCCACAACAGCGGGCGCATCAACACCGCGCACTTCCTGGGCGATCTTTACGGGCATCCCGGCGGCGGGCCGGCGCGTGCCGTCGAGACGGTGGAGTACAACTTAGGCGTCCCCATCGATTATTACATCCGCGTCAACTTCCACGGCTTCATTGAAGTCGTCAATCTCATCGGCGGCATCGATATTTACGTCGAGGAGCGCATCGACGACGCCAAATATCCCGACGGTCATTACGGCTACGAGCACCTGGTCATCGAGCCGGGCTGGCATCACTTTGATGGATCGATGGCGTTGAAATATGCCCGCACCCGCCATGGCAGCAGCGACTTCGCCCGCGCGCGCCGTCAACAGCAGGTGATGTTGGCCATCTTAGATCGGATCGTCAGCCTGGAGTTGCTGCCGGATCTGGCCCGCAACGCCTCCGAGATCTACGCCACCGTCGACACCTCCATTCAAACTGACCTGGCGCTCGATCAGATCCTGGCATTGGCGAATTTGGCCACGCAGGTGGATCAATCGCAGATCCGCTTCGGCGTCATCGATGGGAGCTGCACGCAGAACTGGACAACGCCCGAAGGCTCGCAGGTGCTGGTCCCGCTGCGCGAGAAGATGCGCGAGGTGCGCGATTACGTCTTCTTCGAGAACGAGCCAACGCCTACGCCAACACAAGAACCGGCCCAGAGCAACCTTCCGCCCGCCCCGACGGCCACACCAGAGCCAGCCAGCATCGCCGTGCTCAACGGCACCCTGCAATCGGGATTCGCCGGCCAGACGGGGGGGTATCTTCAGAAACAGGGCCTCAACGTGGTGGAGATCGCCAACGCCGACCGCCAGAACTACGCCAACTCGATGGTTATTTTGCACCGCGATAAAGAAACCTGCGCCTCACAGATCATCAAACTGCTGCGACTGCCGCCCTCGGCTCTGATCCGGGGCCAACAGGCGGAGAGCGCACAGGACATCGTCGTCATCTTGGGCGAGGACTACCCCGGCCCGCCCGACTAATCCGCCTCGCCGGAAAAAGAACGCCCGCCCCGAGATCGCGTGATCT
>CAYXVS010000140.1:0-1505 GCA_964468735.1 uncultured Anaerolineales bacterium
AAATTAAACCGCTGGATGAACGGGGGATGATTTCACCCGATTTCCTATATGAGCCAATAACTTTTAACTTGCAACCTGTAACTTTTAACTTGTAACTCAAACTTAAGGGGGGATAATGTCTGACGCAACTACGATTCGCGAAAATCTCCACACCGTCCATCAACGCATCGGCGAAGCCGCCCTGCGCGCCGGACGCGACCCGGATGCGATTCAACTCGTCGCGGTGAGCAAGACCTTCCCCGTGGACGCGATCATCTCGGCGTGGCGACTGGGCCAACACCATTTTGGGGAAAATCGCCCCAGAGAAGGCGCGCGTAAAGTCCAGGAGGTCGCGGCCCAGCTTGATCTGGAGGGGGACATTCGCCCCACGTGGCACATGATCGGCCATATTCAGAGCCGCAAGACCGACATCGTCGCGGAGCACTTCGACACCGTCCATTCGGTGGATCGGATGAAAATCGCGCGCCGGCTTAGCCGCCTGATGGTCGCGGCGGAGCGGGAGATGCCGGTGCTGATCGAGTGCAACGTCTCCGGGGAGGCGAGCAAGTACGGCTACGATCTCGCCGATTGGCAGCACGATGCTGACGTGCGCGCGGCTTTCTTTGACGAGGTGGCCGCGCTGCTGGAACTGCCCGGCCTGCGCGTCAAAGGGCTGATGACGATGGCGCCCTTGGTCGATGACCCAGAGACGGTGCGCCCGGTCTTCGCATCGCTGCGGGCGCTGCGCGGGGCACTGCGCGAGCGCTTCCCCGGCGTCGAATGGCGGCACCTTTCGATGGGCATGACGGACGACTTCGAGGCGGCCGTCGAGGAAGGCGCCACGATGCTCCGCATCGGGCGCGCCATCTTCGGCGCGCGACCTATCTAGAAAATAACGAGAGAGGTAACGATGATAATTGAGCTATTTCTTCGGATCATTGATATAGTGTTCGCGGTTTTGGGGCTGACGCTGGTGATCCAGATTATCCTGCAATGGATCAACGTCCCGCCGCACCACACCGCGATGAAAATCCTGCGCACCATCACCGAGCCGCTGCTCAAGCCTGTGCGCGAGCTGATGGGCGGCAGCACCTATCAATATGTACCATGGAATCAAGCCTATTTTGACGTCGCGCCGGTAATGGGGCTGATCCTGCTCTGGCTGGGCCACTCGCTCATCACCTGGCTGGTCAACCTGGTGTTGCTGGCGCTGAGGGTGCCGGCCCAACCCTGGCAACAAATGGGGCGGATCTTCATCTCCCTGCTCAACATCCTCTTCGATTTCTACAGCGCGGCGCTGCTGGTGCGCGTGATCCTGGGGTGGTTGCGCGTGCCCTACAGCAACCGGATGATGCGTTTCCTGGTCGACATCACAGAGCCGGTCTTGGCGCCGATCCGCCAACTGCTCCCGCCCATCATCGGTCTGGATTTCTCCCCCATCATCGCCTACTTCCTCATCAACCTCCTGCGGCGCGTGATCATCTCCCTGCTGTGGCTGCTGTTTTGAACATAACCCTGTCAGGTTT
>CAYXVS010000140.1:1605-6569 GCA_964468735.1 uncultured Anaerolineales bacterium
GATTCATTGCATGCCCCCCTGATTGTGTTATCATACCCCGTATGAAAAACCAAACACAGCATTACATCGTGCACTACGGCGAGTTGAGCCTGAAGGGCAACAACCGCTATAAATTCGAGCAGCGCTTGATCCACAACATCCAGACCGCGTTGGCGGATTTGGGGGAGATCGAGCTGCACAAGTTTCACAGCTACTTTATCGTCGAGGTCGCGGGGGATGCGCCGACGGAGGTCTTGGAGCGGCGTTTACAGCGCATCTTTGGGATCGCCTACGTGGCGCCGACGATGATCGTCCCGCCCCAGATGGACGCCATCACGGAGACGGCGCTCGATCTGGCCGCGGGCGTCATCACCCCCCAGACGACCTTCGCGGTGGATACGCGGCGCGGCGACAAGCAATTTCCAGTCAAATCGCCGGAGGTCAACCATCGCGTTGGCGCGGCCATCGTCGAGGCGACACAAGCGCCGGTGCAGTTAAGCGATCCCGACGTCACGTTGGATATCCAAATCTACGAGCAGGGCGCTTACCTCTTCATCCGCCGGCTTCAGGGCGCGGGCGGCCTCCCCATCGGCGCGAGCGGGCGCGTGCTGGCGCTCTTCTCCGGCGGCATCGATTCGCCCGTTGCGGCCCACATGATGCACAAGCGCGGCTGCAACGTCGATTTCTTGCACTTCCACCTCCAGCCTGACGCCCGGCAAGCGCGCGACTCCAAAATCGTGGCGATGGCGCGCGCGCTGCTGGCCCCTCATCGCCTCTCCGCGCCGCTCTACTTAGCCTCCTCCGAGCTGTTCGAGGTGGCCATCTCCACCTACGACACGGCGCTGGCGACGGTCGCCTTCCGCCGCTTTATGATGCGCGTCGCCGAGCGGATCGCTTGGCAGCGCAACGCCGTGGCGCTCGTCACCGGCGAGAGCGTGGGCCAGGTCGCCTCGCAGACGCTCAAGAACATCGATGTGATTAGCCGAGCCACTGAGCGGGCGATCCTGCGCCCCCTCGTGAGCTTGGATAAACAGGAGATCGTCAATATCGCCCAGGAGATCGGGACGTTCGACCTCTCCATCCAGCCCTACAAAGACCCCTGCTCGATCCACGCGAGCCGGCCCGATACGTGGGCCAACCTCGGCGAGGTGGAGGCGCTGGAGGAGGCGTTGGACATCGACGCGCTGGTGGAGCGGACGCTGGCCGAGTACATCGACGAGGTTTGGATCAGGTTCTAGGGCGATGAGCAAGAAACTCTCGCGGCGACACTTTCTCTATCTGACGGGGGGCGCGTTGGGCGCAGCCGCGACCGGCGCTGCCGCGACCGGCTGTGGGCGGCGCGAGACCTCGTCGCCGGGGGAGCTGCCCCGCTATGTGGATGACGACCTGCGCCACGGCTGGCCCGTCCCGCGCGGGCCATACCTCCAACGCGATGCCCGCATCGCGGCCTTTTTGCTCCCCGCCGAGCGCGACGCGCTTCACCGCCTCTGCACGCGTTACCTCAGCGCGCCCACGAACGGCCAGTGGGATTACGTCCCCGCGATGCCCTACGTGGCGATGGTGTACGCGGAGATGGACGTGCTTTCCACGGATGCGCGGGATCAAGCGCTGGGGTGGTCGCGCGAGCGGGAGTTGAGCTTTTGGGCGCCGGTGGTGGGCCGGCGCCAGGCCGGCGGCCTCTGGACGCCCGATCACGCCGCGTGGTTTCTGCCCTGCCTCTACGCCGACAACCCCTCGGCGCTGGTCACAGGCCGCGAGGTCTACGGCTTCCCCAAGATGTGGGGCCGTTTCGAGCCGCCCACGATCATCCAGAACCCGGAGTTTTCCGTCGATGCGTGGCGCTTCGAGACGACGAATGCGCCGGGGGCGGCAGAAGCGTCAAGCCGGATGCAGCGCCTGGCCGAGGTGAAGCGCCGCGATCCAGGGGATGCGCTGGTCTCGGCGGTCACGTGGGGCAACTGGGATGTGGCCCGCGCGGAGATCATCCGCCTGCTGCGCCAGGCCGATTCGTCCGCCGATGTGGGAACGTTGCGCGAGCTGGTCGACCTGGAGGGCGCGGAGATTCCGTTGGTCTTCCTCAAGCAATTTCGCGATGCCGCCGACACCAGGCGCGCGTGCTACCAGGCCATCATCAGGACGAACGCGCGCCTGGACACCTTCCATCAGGGCGGTGTGCTGGATCATACCTACTATTTGACGCTCTCGCCGCACCCGAATCATCCCTTGGCTCAACTCCTGGGCTTGCGCACCAATCAGCAGGGGCACGTGCAGGCCCTGGTCGGCTTTTGGATCCACGTGGATTTTGCGCTGGATGATGCCACGGAGTTGTGGAAGGCGCCGTCGTGAGCGACGAGGCCGGCGCGGTGAGCTACGGACCCTTTCTGGGGATGTTGGATGGCGCGCTTTTGGGCGCGCTCCTCGCCGCGCTCTACGGCGCGATAGCGGGTGCGACGTATGGCGCGCATCACGGGCCGGTCGCGGGCGCCTTGAGCGGCGCGCTCGTCGCAGCGGTCAACGGCGCATGGATCGGGGCGTGTGCTGGGAGTGTGAGCCGGTACGCGACGGCCTATCTCCAGAAGCATCTGGAAAAGAACCCAGGGGGACGCTGGCGCCGTCTTATCCTCGGCGCGCTTGTTGGCGCGCTGGGGGGCGCGGTTGCTGGCTGGCTACTCCAGGCGCGCGCGGGCCTCGTCCTCGGCGCGCTGGCGAGCCTGCCCGTCGCGGGGGGGTGGGGCGCGGCGGTCGGCCTCCTCTTAGCGGCGCGGCGCGCCACGCTGTGGGGCACATCCGGCCCGATGCTGTTGGTGCTCATCGGCGCGGCGGTCGGCCCGCTCATCGGCGTGCTGCTGGGCAGCCTGCTGCTGGAGCCACTCGGCGGCGCGCTCTTAGGCGCCGTCTTGGGCCTGGGCTTCGGGCCATTGTTCGGCGCCGTCATCGGCCTGTGGATGTGTTTCACGTTTGGGAAAACGTGAAACGGGTATACGACAGATTATGGGAAAAAGAAAGATCTGGATTTGAGAAATCTCCCCCAAGGTTGTGGCCGGCCTCCTGGCCGAGCCACCACGGGCACGGCGGAGTCCTCTCCGGGAGGATAAAAAACGCCGGCCCGAACTTCCCAATAACCTGCACTATACCCACGTGAAACACATCCTTTGACACCTTCGCCTTTCCTTCTATACTGTAATTGTAGGTATCATCAAACAAAGTGTGTCGGTTTTAAAATTGGCTCAGAATGTTGTACAATTGCTTTAGTGTGGTTGAATACCTGCCCAGATTTGTCTAAAGGAAGCACGCGATGAACTTGGAATTGTGGCATGCGCCCAGCGGATTTTCATTTGAATTCCCCTTAGCGTGGTCGAGTATTATCCTCTCGATCCTCTACACGGGCGTCTTCCTGGGCGTGATGTGGAAACAGCGTTCGGATTTCCAGCGGATGGGACGGCGGCAGTGGATGGGCTTCGGGCTGGCCTTGTTGGTCTCGATCCCGGCGAACTTCGTGCTAGTTTTGCAGCGGACCACCGCCGGCTCCCTTCCCGCCGCGCCCATCAGCGTGCTCCCCGCGCAACCTACCGTCTCGCTGGCGGGATTGGCCATCGTCGGTGCGGTCGCCATCTGGCTGGGCGCCGGCCCGGCGGGCCTCGTCAATCTCCTCGCCGGCTTGATGTGGGCGTGGTTCTACCCCCTCACCTTCACGGACCTGCTCGCCTTCAGCTCGTGGGGCATCGTGGTGGGGCTGTGCCTTCACCAGCCGTATAAGGGCGACTTCTTCGATTTGCTCCGTATGCCCATCATCGCCTCATTGCTCGCCTCGCTGGCGCCGGTGGTTTTCTTCTCGTTCAGCCGTTTAGCCACGAATCTGCCCGGAGGTGGGCTGCTGGCGGTGGATTACGTCGCCTCCTTCTGGAACAATGAATTACCCCTCTGGGTGCTCAGCAGCGTGGGCGTGGGAATTATCTTGCAGCTTATATTTCTCAATCCGGCGTGGCGCCCCCCGCAGCGCAGCGATGTCGTCTCGGTTTACAGTCGCTCCCTGCGCGCGCGATTCTTGGTGTTTAGCATTCCACTGGTGTTGCTCATCATCGTGCTCTCCGTGCTGGCGGTCACCTCGCGGGCGATCACGTTGGCGCGTGAGCAAGCCGTCGCGGAGATGTCCCGCAGCGCCGATAATGCCAGCGAGCGCTTGCGACAATTCCACTACACCGCCCCCAATCTGCTGACCACCTTTGCGGAAGATCCGGCGCTGCTCGATCCCGAGCGGCGCACCCAGGCGCTGCGCACGGATCGGCAAGTTGTTCCCTTCTTCCAGGAACTGCTGATCGTCAACTCAGAGATGGAGGTTGTCGAAGCTGTGCCCGAAGACGAGGCGCATAGCGCCTTGACGACGGAGGAGCAACTGGAGGTTGAAAAGGCGCTGGATTTGGGCTTTTTGCAGGTGACGCGCATCACAAAGTTGCCCTCGGATCAGTATGGTCTCACTGTGGTGCAGCCGATTTTCCAGGAGGAGGATTGGGGCAAGCCGCCGGATGAGCAGGGGCCGCCGGTGGCGCTGTTGCTGGGGCGCGTGCAATTGAATGTCAATCCCTATATGCAGCAGGCCTTAGATGCGTTGCAGTTGACGCGCGGCACCGGGACCGGCTTTATCTTGGATGAGTGGGGCGCCATCATCGCGCATCCCAACCCGGATTTCATCCTTCGGCCTTGGGATGGGATTCATGACGCCTTGCCCGAACCCGGCGCGGGGACGGACTATGAGGAAATTTCGCCGGATGGTCGGCGCATTCTGACCTATCTGCATAATTCAAGGGGCACGCCGTACGCGGTCGTCTTACAACTTTCTTACGCTGCGGTATTAGAAACCGCGACGGCGATTGCCAGCCCGCTCTTACTGGTGCAGATCTTCGTGGGCGGCATTTTGCTGTTTGCCATTCCCTTCTACGCGACGCGCATCATCAAGCCGTTGAACAAGCTGGCGGAGGCCGCAAATC
>CAYXVS010000140.1:6669-7727 GCA_964468735.1 uncultured Anaerolineales bacterium
ACCGTGGCCATCTTCTGGGTCGGCGCGGATCGGAGCGATGCTTTCGACGAAGCGCGCGTGAATTTCCTCTCCACGCTGGCGAACCAGGCGGCGGTGCTCGTCGAGAACGCGCGCCTCTTCCAGGCAGCTGAGGGCGGTCGGCGTCGCTTGGCCGCGATTTTGGCCAGCACCACCGACGCGATCCTCGTCATCGACTCCCGCGCCCGGCTCCTGCTGATCAATCCGGCCGCGCAGCGCGTGCTGGAGGTGAACGAAGCGGCCTATGGGCGATTGCTGAGGAACTTGGATATTCCAGAGCCGTTGAAGACCGCGGTGTTGCGCTCCGACGAGGAGCAGCAGGCGGTCGAGGTGCCGCTGGAGGATGGCCGCACCTTTTACGCCAGCATCGCGCCCATTTTGGATCCCCAGGGGCTGATGGCGGGCAAAGTGGTGGTGATGCGGGATGTCACGCACTTCAAGGAACTAGATGAGATGAAGTCGGATTTCGTGGCAACCGTCTCGCACGATTTGCGGGCGCCGCTGACCTTCATTCGCGGCTACGCGACGATGCTGATGATGGTGGGCGATCTCAACGACAAGCAGCACGACTATTTGGAGCGCATCTTAGAGGGCATCGATCAGATGAGCACGCTGATCGGCGATCTGCTCAACCTGCGGCGCATCGAGGCGGGGGTGGGCGTGCGACAGGAGCCGTGCCGCTTAGGTCTGGTGCTTGTCGAGGCCGTCGATACGATGCGCGCCCGCGCCACGAACAAGGGCGTGATGCTCCGTCTCGAGCCGGCGGAGGGCGCGCCGACGGTCATCGGCGATTGCACTTTGATCCGCCAGGCGGTGAGCAATCTGGTGGACAACGCCATCAAGTACACGCCCGCCGGCGGGCAAGTCAACGTGGGCCTGGACGTGAACGGCAGCGAGGCCATCATTCACATCTCGGATACCGGCATCGGCATTGCGCCGGAGGATATGGTGCGGCTCTTCGAGAAATTCTACCGCATCAAGCGCCGGGAGACGAGCGACATCCAGGGTACGGGCCTGGGCTTGGCGCTGGTCAAGTCCAT
>CAYXVS010000141.1:0-7540 GCA_964468735.1 uncultured Anaerolineales bacterium
ATCCTGGAACTACTTTAGGGCTACTGAGGGGGCATCCGGCAAAATCCAAGAGCCCCACTTATTTATAGGGAGGTTTGGATGGATGTGCAAAGTACCGTCGCCTATGTCTCTCATGTTTTCCCAGCACTGACCGAGTCATTTGTATATCGGGAAGTGTTTGCCTTGCAGGAAAGAGGGTTCAACATCGAAACCTTTGCCATCTGGAAACCTGATAAGGATAAACTTTCGATAGAATCACGCCATCTGGTGGATCGTACATTCTATGTCTTCCCTCTTCGGCGGCTCGATTTCGTGCGCGCGCACCTGCATTTTCTCTTCACCCGTCCCGTGCGATATATCAAGACGTTGTTTTTCGTGTTGACCCGGAAAGGGGAGAGTTTTCAACATCGGCGGCGCACGTTTTTCCATTTCTGTGAAGCGATTTATATGGCCAGAGAGATGGAACGCTTGAACGTCGAGCATATCCACGCGCATTTTGCCATCAATGCCGCTGCCATCGCGCTGGTGATTTCGCGGCTATTGGATATTTCCTATAGCTTCACGGCGCATAATAGCTTTTTCATTGATCGGGTTTTGTTGGCGGAAAAAGTCCGGGGGGCGCGATTCATCAGCGTCATCTCCGAGTTCAGCCGCCAATTCCTGATGGATCTCGTGCCGGGTGGAGAGGATCAGGGGGAAAAGATGCACATCATTCGCTGTGGCCTCGCGCCGGATGATTTCGTGCCTCCCAAGGCGCCGCCTCACCATGAGATCCCGGTGATTCTGTTCGTCGCCCAGTTGGCGGAGCGCAAGGGCGCGCCTTTCCTGGTGGAGGCGTGTCGGATTCTGGCCGAGCGCGGCGTGGCCTTCCGCTGCGCCCTTATCGGCGATGGCCCTGAGAAGCCGATCGTGGATCACCTGGTTGAGAAATATGACCTGCAAGCATCGTTCGAATTGCCCGGCGCCGTCTTTCAAGAGGATCTACGACCGTACTTGGTGCGCGCGGACATCTTCGCACTGCCGTGCATCACGGCGCGCAACCATGATGTGGACGGCATCCCGGTCTCGTTGATGGAGGCGATGGCGATGGAAATCGCCACCGTCTCCACCGATGTATCGGGCATCCCAGAGCTGATCGAGGATGGGCAGAGCGGCCTGCTGGTGCCAGAAAAGGACGCGGAGGCGTTGGCCGATGCCCTCCAGCAATTGCTGGAAGATGAAGCGTTGCGCCGGACGTTGGGCGAGAAGGGGCGGAAGCGCATCGTCGAGGAGTTCAATATCTACAAGAGCGCGGCCAAATTAGGCGATCTTTTCGAGTCATATCTGTGATACATCGATCTAACGCTAACTCCATCCCGGTGCTTATCACGTGGGACGCGGACCCGGATGAATGGATTCCGCTGGACAAACGATTGCAGGCGCTGAGAACGGCGCTGGATCTGTGTCGGCATCAGGACATCCGCACGACCTTCTTCGTCACGGCTGAGGCGGCGGAGGCCTACCGCGATGAAATTGCGAGGATGCAGCATCAGGGCCATGAGGTTGGCTGCCATGGGCTGACCCACGGCACCGAGGAGAACTATGATCAGATGCCGGAGGCGCAACAGCGCGCTTACATCCAGCAGGCCACCGAGCGTTTGCAGGCCGTGACCGGCGCCCCGATACGGGCCTTTCGCGCCCCGCGTGTGAAAGTCGGGGCGACGACAATGAAGGTGCTGGTCGAACATGGGTATCGGGTCGATAGTTCGGTCTGCTCTCAAAGGATAGATTTTGTCAGCTCGAATCTCATCAACCCCGGATGGATCTTCGCGCCGCGTCGTCCCTATCATCCTCATGAGCATAATGCCTTTCGGGCCGGCCAGATGCCCCTTTGGGAAGTGCCGGTCTCGGCGACCGTCGCGCCGTTTATTTCCACGCTTCTCAGGATATTTGGCGTGGGCGTGTTGAAAATCATGTTTAGATTACTGTACATGGAATCCCGTTATACCGGCAAGCCCATCGTCTACCTGGCGCATCCGGCCGAGTTTGTGGGCGGGAGCGGCGGCGGTGGAGGTGGAGGATGGAAGCAATGGCGAGATTTCATCAAGCCTGAGTATTTCAAGCCATCGTTCATCCGCGCGCATGGACTACGCCTGCGGAACCTGTTGTATCGGGCCAGCGGGCAGATGATGATCGAGTATACGCGAGAGTTGTTCGCCTATATGGCCTCCTTTCCCGATGTCGTATTTATGACCGTGGAAGATTATGCCACCCGGTGTTTAGAACATGGAACATAAACATGCATAACAGTGATCGATCTCCGATTCAAATAGATGCTAAAACCTTGTTCTTAGTGTGGGGCGCGCCCCATGGCTCGCGAAGGAGTCAGATTATAGCGCAGCACCTGGGGATGGATCTGAAACATATTTACATCACGGCCAAACAGGGAAAATACCACGCGCTTTATAAATACCCCTATCAATTCTTTGCGACCTTGATCTTTCTGCTCCGCACACGCTATCAATTGATATTTATTCAGGACCCCCCGATTTTTGCGGCGTTGCCCGTGTATATCTATAGCCTATTCTCCTCGGCCAAATTTGTCATCGATGCCCATACGCCGCCTTTGTTGCATCCCATGTGGGAATGGACGTTGCCGTTGCATCGTTTCCTCTCGCGCCGGGCGATCACGACCCTGGTGACCAACGATTATCTGCGCGATTTAGTCATGTCCTGGGGCGCGGATAGCTTCGTCCTGGAGGATCCGCCGCTAGCGCCGCACGTGACCGAGCCGATGTCATTGCCGGCCAACCATCTGAGTGTCGTCATGGTCAGCTCGGCCAGCCCGGACGAGCCGGTGGAGGAGGTGCTGAAAGCGGCGCGTGAGTTGCCAGAGATACATTTTTACATCACCGGCGACTATTCAGGATCGCGGCAGCCTATTGTGGACAGCGCGCCCAAAAATGTCCACTTTACAGGCTACCTGAGAGAGGATTTTTTCTCTCTTTTGGAGGCCGCTGATGTGGTGATGGACTTATGTGTTGAGGATTATCAATTCCTCAGCGGCGCTAACGAAGCGCTTTGGCTGGGGAAACCTTTGATTACCTCCCAAGGGCCGGTCCTCGAAAACTATTTTAACCAGGGGACGATTCATATTGATAATACAGCCGCGGGCATTCGGCATGCCCTCTTAGAGATGCGGGAGGATCTACCGCGCTTTAAGGCCGAGATGCTCGCGCTGAAGGCCATTCGCCGCCGGGAATGGTGGGAGAAAGCGACTCGATTGCTTTCGCTAGTTCAGCAAGATATAAAAAGGCGATAATTTTTTGGAAATAAAGCTTCATCAGGGAAGGAGAAGGTCGGAAAGAGAGGTAAGATGGATGCCCAGAAAGTCTTTAGTTTAGTCGTTGTGATAGGATGCTTGTTCATGACGCCATCGGATCTGTCCTATGCACGTGATATTCCTCCATTTGATCCCATCGTAGTTCAGGCTGAGTTAACTCATCACGTATATTTACCCCTTGTCCTCCGTGGCGTTGAGGGCGGGCAAATTTTTAGCTCCGATGAGCTATATTTGCCTCTCATCATCAGGGGGGTGGGGGATCTGCCCCCTAGAAACCACAATGTCTATTTGCCCTTGGTTCGAGGGCGTCGGGGCGGCTGGCGGCCTTTTAGCGATGACAGCCCATGGAATGTTCCCATCGGCTCAAATCCGGCGATTGATCCTAACTCTGATGCGATGATCGCTTCGCTGGAGGCTAGTGCCAACGGGGGGGGATTTTGGATCAATTTGGAGGAATGGACAATTCCCGTTTACCATGCGGATGACGACACACCGGTTTATGATGTCCCCTGTGACAACGATTGGGAGGTCTGTGGTCCTAGCTTTGGATCAGATGTCCCCATCCCGTACGGCGCTATGCCCGACCCGTCAAGCGATGGTCACATGGCCGTGGTAGATCTATCCCGCGATCTCTCATGGGATATGTTTCGGGCCAGGCAGTACGATTGGGCATGGGTCGTGGAATGGGGCTACCTCTTTGATCTCACGAGCGATGGCGTCCATCCAGATGGCATTGGCAGCGCGCGGGCCGCTGGCTTTCCCTTGCTGGCTGGCTTGGTCCGAATGGAGGAGATTCAGCGGGGATATATCAACCATGCCCTGGTGATGGCCTACGAAACGCCCCGGTCGGGCGTTTATGTCTATCC
Organism: uncultured Anaerolineales bacterium; assembly: GCA_964468735.1. GTDB lineage: Bacteria > Chloroflexota > Anaerolineae > B4-G1 > SLSP01 > JAAAOZ01. Next base: position 4,168 of record CAYXVS010000141.1, read on the forward strand.
AGCCAGTACAGTCTATGGCGCGTCCGGCGATGAGAATTCGATTCCTATGGGGGGACGTCTTCAACTCGATCCCACAATTGATGTCGAGGCGCTGGAACTATCGGATGCCGCCAAAGTCATCGCTCGCGCCTTACAGGAATATGGCGTGTATTTGGGGGATTATGCGGGATCTTTGGTTCTGTATGGCGAGGGGTTATATGGCAAGCCGGGGCAATCATGGGAGGGGATATTGGAGGAAGATGATTTGACTGCGATCCCATGGTACGATTTTCGCGTGCTCGAACTTCCCCCGCTGAAGTATGACCAGAGGGCGGATGAGTAGCGAGATGTTAGCCATGTGGAATCAGCTTATGTTGATGATCACGGCGCCGGCGGGCGGGGAGGGCGCGAGTGACTAAACGTGCCTGTATCGTTCGACATAGTAGTTACTACCCTCATGATATGCTGGTCCGCCGCGAGGCGATTGCCCTGCGCGATTTTGGATTTGATGTGGATGTGTTCTGCTTGCGCGGTCGCGATCAACCGGCGCGGGAGGATGTGGACGGCCTTCACATCTGGCGTCTCCCCCTTCGGCGATCCAAGGGCGGGATGGTGCGGTATCTGTATGAGTATGGCGTGTTCTTTGTGATGACGGCGCTGAACCTCACCTGGCGTCACCTCCGTCAACCTTATGCCTTTATCCAGGTGAACACGATGCCCGACTTCTTGGTATTTGCGACCCTGATCCCCCGGCTGTTGGGAGCTAAAATATTGCTCCAGCTCTATGAACCGACGCCGGAGCTGTGGGCCACACGCTTGGGGATGACCCAAGAGGCGGATATTGCGCGCGCTTCCTTGATGTGCCGAGCTTTAATCAGCTTGCTGGCGTTCATCCAGCAGGCCAGCCTGCGCTATGCTAACGCCGCCTTTGCGGTCACGCAGCAGCTTAAGGATTCTTTCGTCGCGCGCGGCGCCGATCCCGATAAAATCACCGTCGTCCTCAACGTGCCCGATGCCCAGCTCTTTGATGTGAAGGGGGCGGAGAATGCAGAGAACACGGAGGACGTAGGAACAGAGAGCGACGCTCCGCCTAGCCAGGATGGTCATTTCACCCTTATCTGTCACGGCGCCATCGAGGAGCGATATGGGCACGACACGATGTTACAGGCCATCGCGCAACTCAGATCATCGATCCCCGGCCTCCGGCTGCGTATCACGGGATGGGGCGGCTACCGGGATCAGTTTCTGGCCCAGATCAAGGCGCGGGGATTGCAAGACATAGTTCAATACTTGGGCTATATCCCCTTGACGCAACTGGTGGACGAACTCCATCGCGCCGATGTTGGCATTGTCGCGCAGAAGGCCTCCGTCTATTCGCATCTGGTGCATACCGGCAAGATGTACGATTATCTGGCGTTCGAAAAGCCCGTCATCGCGTCGCGATTGCGAGCCGTGCAGGCGTATTTTGACGATGACAGTCTTTGCTTCTTTGAGCCGGGCGATTCCGACAGCTTAGCTGCCGCGATATGGGATCTGTATCAGCACCCGGATAAACGGCAAGCTTTGGTCGAGAACTCTCAGCGACGCTATCATCGATATCAGTGGGAAAAGCAGAGGGAAATGTATCTCTCCGCTTATCGGTCATTTTTGGATTAAGGATTACGTATGAGATCAAATGCTCAGAAAATGAATCCTAACGTGGATGAGCCATCACCAAAAAGGAATCTGTCTGCCAAATTCTTGCTCATCGAACACGAATTTGGCGGGTTAGGCCCTGTCGCCATTGCCATCAGAGGTAAGGGGTTCTCCAACTTCTTGCGGCGAAGTGTGAAAATCGCGCGGCACTATGGCCTAACGCCGGAGAAGATGAGCCGTGCGCTGGATCAATTCACCGATCTACTGCATCGCTTTGCATGCCCGGCGACCTTTCCCGTCACCTCCATCACCTTGCGCCGTCATCCGCAGTGGATTCAACCCTACGTGGAGGAAGGCTTCGAGTTTGCCATTCACGGATATCGTCACGTCGATCACGCGCAACTCTCACTGGCAGAGCAACAGTCCGACCTGGCGCGGGCGCGAAAGCTATTCGAGGCTCTCGGAATCGAGGCGCAGGGATTCCGTGGCCCGTACCTCCACGCCAACGCCGACACGCTGACCGCCGTGCGACGACAAAATTTGGCTTATGATAGCAGCCAGGGCCTGGCTTGGGATGTGCTGGATGGCCGCGAGAGGCCGGCCTATCGCGACGGCCTGAGATTCTACGGCGCGCTTTCGGCCGAGGTCTATCCTTCCCTGCCCGCGCTGAAGGATGGCCTAGTTCGCATTCCCTACAGCCTTCCCGATGATGAGGCCCTGATCGAGCGCCTGCCGTTTGAGATACCAACTCAGAGGAGCGTCCCCTGGCTGGCGATCCTGAATCGGACGCACGCGCTGGGCGAACTATTCGTCCTGGGCCTGCACCCGGAGCGGATCGCGGCGTGCCAGGCGCCGCTGGAGGCTGTGTTGATCGAGGCGCGACAACGTATGCCGGCGGTGTGGATTGCTCGTCTGGACGAGATCGCGGACTGGTGGCGGGCGCGGGCCGCGACGGAGATAGAGATGTCCAGGACAGGTGAAGATCAGCTACACCTGTCCGTGCACGGCCCGCCGGGAACCACAGCGCTGATGCGTGCTGTCCGGGTCGATGCGCCCACGACCCCGTGGATGGATGGATACCGGCAGGTGACAGAGCCAACCTTTACCATTCGAACCGAAAACAAGCCCTTCATCGGCCTTTCGCCCGATGCGCCGCCCGCCTTGGTCGATTTCTTGCGTCAGCAGGGATACATCCTCCAGATCAGCGATGAACCCCGTCGTTATTCATATTACCTAGATCGGGCGACGTTCACGGCTGAGGATCAGCGCCCCTTACTGGCCGAGATTGAAGGGGCGGACAAGCCCCTGGTGCGATTGGGTCGCTGGCCGAATGGCGCGCGCAGTGCCCTGGCCGTCACGGGCGACATCGATGCCTTGACGCTGTGGGATTATGGCCTGCGCTTCATAGGAAAATGATGGAAAATGATGGAAAATGATGGAAAATGATGGGAAATGATGCGGATATCGGGCAAACGAAGCAGTTTCAAGACTGGAGATGCACGAGATTGCACGCCAAGCGATTTAGCGCACGCATCAACCCCAGCTTCGTTTGCCTTGAACTTGGTTGAGCACGCTCCGAGGCGCCGAGAGCGATTTTCCAGCTACTTCGAATTCCTATATCAGACGCAAGCAGATTTCTTTCCATTGTGACGTGCTCCTCCATATCTGGGGGAGAGGATAAGTAAGAGCTGTAATTCATACCACAAACAAAGGGGGCCTACCATGAAACACTTTGCTGATTGGGTTAAAATCGTTCTAA
>CAYXVS010000142.1:0-7496 GCA_964468735.1 uncultured Anaerolineales bacterium
GCCCTCTTCATCCTCACCCATTACGCCGGCGTGATCGCCGTCGGCTGGACGAACGTGATCCTGCTGGCGCGTGCTCTGCGCGCCCATTCGCCTCGACGCTGGCGCGACTGGGTCCGCTCACTGGCCTGGACGCTCCTCTTCTTAGCGCCGTGGAGCCTCGCCGTGATCCAATCCGGCGCCGTGGGCCTCCGCAGCGAGGCGGGCCTCAGCAACGCCTTAGCCGAGCCGCTTCCCTGGCGCTACGGCCTCCAGCTTGTGGGCATCTTCCACGCCGTGGGCCTGCCGCAGGCCCTCTCCGATCCACTGCTGACGCGCAGCGCGGCCTTGACCGGGAGTTTGATGTTGGCGGGCGTAATCTATGTCGGTGTGGCAAGGTTGCGGAGGCGTCTGAGAGCTTACCGCGATTCGCAATTCAACATTCGCAATTCAACATTCGCAATTCCTCATTCATCATTCCTCATTCTGCTGTTAGCCGCGTGGCTCCTCCCCTTGACCGCCGCGCCGGCGATCTGGCGCCTCAGCCCGCAGGCGCATCCCCGCTACCTGCTCCCCTTCGTCCTCGGCGGATGGCTGGTGGCTGCGACGTTGATCTCGGCCCGGACGATGCCACGCTGGTTCCGCGCCCTTTTGCTCTCCACCATCCTGATGATGAGCCTCTTGGGCGTGCGCGCCTACCTCACCGAACCGCACTATGCCCGCAGCGATGTGCGCGCGGCGGCGGCCCTGCTCCGCGATGTGGCCGAGCCGGGCGATGTGGCGCTGCTCCCGCACACCGATTGGTCGCTGCCCCAATACGATACCGGCGCCGCCCGTCCCGTGATGCTGCCCGCTCCGACAGACGATGCGGCGGTCGCGGCGACGGTGGCGCAGGCGGTGACGCCCGGAGGCACGGTCTATGCGTTGGATTATGGTCGCGGCGCCCTGGATCCGCGCGGGCAAGTGCGGGCGCTGTTGGCCTGGGGCGGGACCTTGACCGCGCGCTATGACGTCCCCGGCCTCTTCATCGAGGCGTATGAGATGCCGGCGACGCCGCGCGTGTCTGCACCGACGCCCGTGGCGCGCGCGTGCATCGAGGGGACAGCACCGTGTCTGGTCGGCGCTGCGCTGCCGGAACGCCCAGAGAGCGGCGCCGCGCTGCCCGTCGTGCTCCAGTGGGAGGGCGGCCCGGCGCCCAAGCGCTATGCCATCGCACTGCGCCTCTATGCCCCCGGCGATATCTTGGTCGCGAGCCAGGATGATCTACTCGTCGATGCGCGCGTGCGGCCCACGGAGCAATGGGCGCGCGAGCCTGTGACCACCTATCATCGCGTGGATCTGCCCACGGGCCTGACGCCGCGCCCCTATCGCCTGGAAGTGGGTGTCTACGATCAGCAGGACGAGCGCGCGAAGCTGAGCTGGGTGCGCGCCGACGCCCCGCCCGTCCCGGCGGTGACGGTCGGCGCGGTGACGCCGGGGGAGGACGCCCGCATTGGGAGCGATTGGGCGCCCGTCGGGCCAACGGCGGAGGTGGACGGGGTTGTGCGTCTGGAAGGCAGCGCGGTCGAACCAAGCGAGGTCACTCCCGGCCAGCGGATCTTCGTGACGCTCTGGCAGCGCTTGGAAGCGGACGGTATCCCGCCGGCGCAACGATTGGCGCTGCGCCAGGGGGAGCGCACGCTGGCGTCGACGCCAGCACTGGAGAGTATGTCCGCGATGGCGGCGGGACGTCCGCTGCTGGAGCACCTCGCGCTGACCGTACCGCCGGAGGCCGCGGACGGCCCCGCGACGGTGGCGCTGCTCTCGTCCGCCGGGGAGGAAATCCCCTTGGCCGAGATCACCATCCGCGCGGGCGAGCACACCTTCGTCGTGCCAGAATCTCAGATTGATCATCCTATGGAAGCACGGGTGAAAGTAGGTCGGAATGGCATTCCGACAAGCGAGATAGCGACGTTGTTGGGCTATTCGTTAGAGCCTTCCGCTCATCGACTCCGCGCTGGGAAGCCTCTCACATTGACCTTGGTCTGGCGCGCCGAAGCAACTGCCGCGCACGACTTAGCCGTCTTCACGCACCTGATCGGCGCGGACGGACAGATCATCGCGCAGCACGATGGGCCGCCGGCCAACGGCGCCCATCCCACACGAGGCTGGCTCCCCGGCGAAGTGATCGTCGATCCGCACGTGCTGACATGGCAGCAGGAATATCGTGGCGCGGCGACGCTGCGTGTGGGCCTCTACGATCCCGCCACGGGCGAGCGGCTGCTATGGGACTCCGGCGAGGACGCGCTGACGCTTACGTCCCAGATGCGAGTGGAATGATGTCGCAGACTTGCCCAAATGCCTAATCTCGATTTTCGTGGTATAGTTGGAGTCTGAAGCAAAGGGAGGCGTTGCAGTGATTATTACTCATCCTTTCCATTCTCAATTCTTAATTCTGTATTCCTTAATGAGGAGTGTCTATGCTAGGTGAGCGGTTACGTCGTTGGGAGCGGATTTGCTACGTCATTATTCTGCTGTTAGCGATTTTCAGCCGATTCTATATCTTGGGCGAGCGGGCCATCAGCCACGACGAGAGCATCCACACGAAGTTCTCCTGGAATTTATATTCGGGGAACGGCTTTCAGCACAGCCCGATGATGCACGGGCCTCTGCTCTTTGAGGCGACGGCCTTCAACTATCTCTTGTTCGGCGCGAACGACTTCACCTCGCGGATCTTCACCGCGCTGGTGGGGGTTGCGCTGGTGATGACGCCCCTTCTCTTCCGCAAATGGATGGGGCGCTGGGGCGCGGTGATCGGCGCGGCGCTGCTCTTAATTTCCCCCTCGATTTCCTACTACTCGCGGTACATCCGTCACGACGCGCCGCTGATGCTCACCGCCGTGCTCTTGCTCTGGACAATCATGAAATATCTGGAATCGGGCGAGTCGCGGTGGCTGTACTGGATGGCGGCCTTCTTCTCGTTGATGTATACCACGAAAGAAGCCTCGTACATCTACACCGCGATCTTCCTCGCGCTGCTGACGGCGCCCTTCGCCTGGCAGGTGATCCGCGTTAAGTGGGAGCGCCCGAAGTTTGGGCGGGTGATCGCGGGCGCGGCGGCCCTGGCGCTGGTGATGGGACTCGTCTTCCTCTTCGCCTTGATGCGCGCGCCGGTGACGGAGCAGGCCTTGGACGAGGCCGGCAACACCTTGGCGGCGGAGGTGGCGATGCCGTGGTGGGGCCGCGTGGCGGTGGGGATCGCATTCGTCGCGGCGTTGAGCCTCGTTGTGCTGCTGACGCACGGCGTGGGCGAAAGGATTATGCGCCGCTCGCGCCCCTTCGATCTACTGATGGCGATTGGGACGTTGACGCTGCCCTTGGGATCGGCCTTTTTAATGCGCTTCATCGGCGGCGTGGATATGTTGACGATCTCTGAGGTGCTGCGCTCCGGGAATTTCCAGACGTTGAGCTTCGCCGATATCTTCGCGAGCGCCCTTATCTTAGTGCTGATGTTGGCCGGCTCGGCTGCGTTGGGTCTATGGTGGGATTATTTATCCTCCCCTAAGGAAGAGGGGCGCTGGTTGATCATCGCCCTCATTCACTACGCGATTTTCCTGATCTTCTACACGACGATCTTCACCTGGGGCATCGGCGCGCTCTCCGGCTTGGTCAGCAGTCTGGCCTATTGGATGGCCCAGCATGGCGTCCGGCGCGGCGAGCAGCCCTTGTATTATTATATGATGCTGGGGCCGCTCTATGAGTACCTGGCCCTCACATTCGCGGCGGTGGGCGGCGTCGGCGCCATCTTCTATGCGCTGCGACGCGACGGAGTTCAAGGGGTATCAGACGAGGGCCTTATGCCCCACTTCGATTGGCAGCGCCTCTTCCCCTTGTTCCTGCTGGGCTGGACACTGGCCTCGTGGGGGGCCTACACCTACGCCGGCGAGAAGATGCCCTGGCTGCTGGTGCACATCACCCTGCCGAATGTCTTCCTGGCGGCGTGGGGCTTGGGGCGCATCGTGTGCGGGGTGGCTAAGAAAGATCTCTGGATCGAGCGGCGGGGCTGGGTCTTCGTGGCGATGCTGCCGCTGGCCGTGATCGCTCTGGGCGTCTTCGGCGATGCGATGGGCACGGTCTTGACGACCTGGCGCGGCGGATTCTCCGAGGCCGGCCCGACGCTGGCACAATTGGAGTCGTTCGGCGTGGCGCTGGGCGGGCTGTTGGGCTTCATCGGATGTACAGCCTTGTTGGTGTGGGTCGGGCAGAAAATCGAGCCGAAGAACGCGTTGCGCTTAACGGGCGTGACCCTGGCGCTGGTGTTGGGCCTGCTCACCGTGCGCACGATGGTCATGCTCAACTACATCAACCACGATATGGCCACGGAGTTCTTGGTCTACGCGCACGGCACGCCCGATATCAAAGTGGCGCTGGCGCAGATCGAGGAGGTCTCCTGGCGCACCACCGGCACGGCGGATCAGGTCAAAGTCGCCTATGGGGAGGATGGCTCATGGCCCTTCACCTGGTATATGGTCGATTATCCCAACAATTACTTCTACGGCACGACGCCGGATAGCGAGCAGCTGTTGGCGTGCCCTGTGGTGATCGCGGGGACGCCGCAGCAGGAGGCCGTCGAGGAGATTTTGGGCGCGGACTATCTCGAATTCGATTATAAATATCTCTGGTGGCCGATTCAAGATTACTTTGGTATGACCTGGGAGCGCATTTGGAATACGCTTACCGATCCGCGCTGGCGCGACGGGGTGTGGGACATCATCTGGGCGCGGGATTATCGCGCGTATGCGACGTATCAGGCGGAGGTCAAGAGCACGCCGGATAACGAGGTGGAGCCGTTCACCGTGCAGACGTGGCCGAATCGCAAGGAATTCCGGCTCTACGTCCGGCGCGATCTGGCGCAGAAGGTGTGGAGCTACCAGTTGGGCGCGGAAGGCGCGCCGGAGCCGATCCCCCAGGAGACGGCGGCGCCCGATCCCTACACGGCGGGCGAGCGCGTGCTGGAGATCGCGGGCAAGGCGACGCTCTCTGAATCGGCGGTGCGCGGGGTGGCCGTTGCGCCGGATGGCACGCTCTACGTGGCGGATACTTCTCAGCATCGCGTGGTGCATCTCACGGCGCAGGGCACGGTCTTGGGCGCGTGGGGCAGCTACGGGGCCGAGCCGGGCCAGTTCAGCGAGCCGTGGGACGTGGCCATCGATCCGGCGGGCAACGTCTACGTGGCCGATACGTGGAATCATCGCGTGCAGAAGTTCGATGCGCAGGGCAACTACTTGCTGAGCTGGGGATCGCTGGCGCAGGTCGGGGGACTGGGCGATCCCGGCGGACAGGGCGTCTTCTTCGGGCCGCGCGGCATCGCCGTCGGGCCGGAAGGTGAAGAGGTCTACGTGACGGATACGGGCAACAAGCGCGTCCAGGTCTTCGATGCGGAGGGCGATTTCCTGCGGGAGTTCGGCGGCGGCGGCGCGGCGCTGGGGCAGCTCAATGAGCCGGTCGGCATCGCGATCAGCGAGCAGCCGGAGGTCTACGTGGCCGATACGTGGAATCGGCGCGTGCAGGTCTTCACGCCGGATGGCATCGCTCTGCGCTCGTGGGACATCCCCGTCTGGGCGACGGACAATCCAGAGGAGAAGCCCTTCTTGGCCGTGGATGCCGAACACGTCTACGTGAGCGACGCCGCCCATCGGCGGGTGCTGGCCTTCACGCACGACGGCGGCTTCCGCTGGGCGCTCGGCGGCGGCGCCACAACCGGCGCATCGCTCCTCTTCCCGGAGGGCGTCGCCGTAGATGAAGATAGCGGCATCCTCTACGTCGCCGATCCCTACGCCCAGCAGGTGATCGGGTATACGTTGCCCTCGACTGGGGTGTATGAGGAGGAGGGAGTAGGGGAGTAGGCAGTAAGGGAGTAAAGAATGGAGAATATAGCTGTGGTTTTATTCTTCATTCGCAATTCTCAATTCTTAACTCTTTATTGGAGGTGTTTATGGAATCCAAACTCAACATCGCAATGATCACGCCGGAGTGTGTGCCGTTCGCCAAGTCGGGCGGGCTGGCCGATGTGGTGGGCGCGTTGCCGGCGGCGCTGCGCAAGCTGGGCCACGAGGTGATCGTCATCATGCCCAAGTACGGGGACATCGATTACGATGCGCACGGCCTGGAGCCATTCTTCAACTCGATGGGCGTCTGGATGGGCACGACGCAGGAGTGGTGCGCGGTCCACACGACCACGACGGGGATTTCGCAATCCCCTCAAAGCGCGGGCGTGCCTGTCTACTTCATCGAATCGGACAAGTATTTCGACCGCTACGGCCTCTATCACGACGCCGAGATGGAGGACTACGGGGATAACGCGCGGCGCTTCGGCTTCTTCACGCGGGCGGCGCTCCAACTCTGCCGCGATATGGGCTTCGCGCCCGACATCGTCCACGCGCACGATTGGCAGACGGCGTTGGCCCCGGCCTATTTGGACATCTGGCACTGGAATGACGAAGTGCTGGGCGGCGCGGCGAGCATGCTGACGATTCACAACATCGGCTATCAGGGCGTCTATCCCGCCGGGGATTATAACTACTTAGGCTTGCAGTGGAGTAACTTCACCGCGCAGAAGTTCGAGGATCACGGGGACATCAACTGCCTCAAGGGCGGAATTCACTACGCGGATATGGTCAACACCGTCAGCCCGACCTACGCGGATCAGACGCGGACGCCGGAATATGCGCACGGCCTCGCGCCCTATCTCAACGACAAGGGCGAGAACTACATCGGCATCCTCAACGGCGTCGACACCACCGAGTGGAATCCGACCATCGATGAGCTGATCCCCGCCAAGTACAGCGTCGATGATCTTGCCGGCAAGGCCATCTGCAAGCGCGAGCTACAGAAGCGGATGGATCTGGAGGTGAACCCTGATCTACCCTTGATCGGCGTGGTGAGCCGGATGGTCGACCAGAAGGGTCTTGATCTGTTGGCCGGGGCCATCGAGGGGATTGTCCAGACGATGCAGGTGCAATTTGCCATCTTAGGCTCCGGCGATAAGGGGCTGGAGTGGTACTTCGGCGGCCTGCCCGCGCGCTACGGTGGGCGGATCGGCAGCTACATCGGCTACAGCAACGAGCTGGCCCACTGGATCGAGGCGGGATCGGACTTTTTCATTATGCCCTCGCGCTACGAGCCGTGCGGCCTCAACCAGATCTACTCGCTGCGCTATGGCACGCTGCCCATCGTGCGGGCCACCGGCGGCCTGGCGGATACGGTCAAGCAGTATAACGAGCACACGGGTGCGGGGACGGGCTTCAAATTCTGGGAGCCGAGCGCGAATGCCGTCTATTACACCGTCGGATGGGCGGTGAGCAGCTACTACGACCGCCGGCCCCACATCCGGGGCATGGTCCGCCGCGCGATGGGCGAGCGCTTCTCCTGGGAGGATAGCGCCGCCGCCTACGTCGAGGCGTATCGCAAGGCGTTAGAAAACAAGCGATCACGGTAAGTATCTAGCTTCCCGGAAGCTAGTCAATCAATGTTCATGTTTT
>CAYXVS010000143.1:0-5190 GCA_964468735.1 uncultured Anaerolineales bacterium
ACGCCCTCACTTACGAACAGGGAGGATTGCTCAGATGAGAAATCATAGAACCGGCACGGTTTTTGCCTTCCCGCTCCCTACCGAGGAATGGATGTGCGGTCGGGTGACGCTCGACGTATATCATCAATGTGTTCGCCCCAATTTGATCGCGGGTGACTCACCGCTCAGATCCTTTCCGCGTGCTCTCCTGGTAGAGGTCTACCGGCCCGTCTTCTTAACGTCGGACCTACCTGCTCCCCTCGTCTCAGCCCACCTCCTTATTCCGGGGATCTTTATTTCAGAGGGCTGTCTGGAGAAGAATGTGTGGAAAGTTGTCGGACATCACGACGTAGCGCCGGACGAGGTAGAATTCCCGGAGGCCCTGGTCTCCAAAGGCCCGCATACCCACCTCGTCCGAGGAGAAATCGAGTTGCCCATCGATCTGAGTTTCAAGGACGTGCGCGCCATCAACGCCTACAAAACTGAGTACCCCTGTGGGATTTTAGGAGAGATCGTCCTCTACCAACTAGGACGGGCCGATGAGATAGACAAGCCGGAGATAGCCGTTAAGCTGCGCGATCTCGCGCGCTCGGATCTGCGCTTTTCAGAGCACCGAGATCGAATCTATGATCTACTGGGCGAAGACAAGGATGCGCCGTACCACCAGGTGGCAAAGCGCCTGGGCCACGATCTGAGCCGATTCTACGGTTGAGGAAGTCAGCATGAAATAGTCTCGCTATCATTCAAACATCACATAATCCGCATTTAAGAGCTTAAGAACAAGGAGGAGAGGAACCATGCGCAAAGTAATCATTATCGGGGCCGGGGTCGGGGGCATTGCGACCGCCGCCCGCTTGGCGAAAGATGGCTACGAGGTGACCGTCTTCGAGAAGACAGACCGTCCCGGCGGGCGGGCGTCGACCATCGAGGAGGAGGGATATTTCTTCGATACCGGGCCGTCGCTCTTTTTAATGCCGCCCACCTACGAGCAAACCTACGCCGATCTGGGCGAGCGGATGAGCGATCATCTGGATCTGGTCCGCATCGATCCCACCTATCGCGTCCACTTCAACGATGGCTCGACGCTGAATCTCACCAGCAACATGCACGAACTCCACAACCAGCTTGAGCGCTTCGAGCCGGGGTCATTTGAGGCGCTGATGCGCTTCCTGGCCGATGGCCATAAGCGCTATATCCAATCGTTGGATAAGTTCGTCGGGCGGAACTTCTATCATCTCCTGGAATTTTTCTCCCTGAGCAACCTCCCCCTGCTCTTCCAGCTTAAGCCGTTGGTCAAGCACTACACCGAAATCTCCCGCCACTTCAAAGATCCACGCCTGCGCGCCGGATTTTCCTTCCAGAATATGTACCTAGGCCTCAGTCCCTACGATGCGCCCGCGACCTACACGCTGCTCCAGTACACGGAGATGGTGGAGGGCGTCTGGTATCCCAAGCAGGGGATGTACGCCATCATCACCAGCCTCACTAAGATCGCCGAGAGCTTCGGGGCCGAATTCCATTACAACGAGCCGGTCGCGCGCATCGAGGTCGAGGATGATCGCGCCACGGGCGTGACCTTGAAAAGCGGCGAGACGATCTCCGCCGACATCATCGTCGCCAACGCCGATCTGCCCTACGTCTACACCCGCCTGCTGCCCGATCCGGGCAAGCGCTCCGCCAACCGGATGGACAGCCTGAAGTACACCTCATCGACGTTGATGTTCTACTGGGGCCTGAAGGGCGAGCGCTCCGACAAGCTGCTGCATCACAACGTCTTCCTCTCCGATCACATCTACAAGCGCTCGTTCAACGAAATCTTCAAAGAGCACACGCTCCCCGCCGAGCCGTCGTTCTACATCCACGCGCCGGTGCGCACCGTGCCCGAGTTCGCCCCGGAGGATGGCGACGCGCTGATGGTGCTGGTGCCCACCGGTCACCTCGACGCTTCGCAGTCGCAGGATTGGGAGGGGATGCAGGCGCGGGCGCGCACCTGGGTCTTCCAACGCCTGGCCCGCATCGGCTTAGATGATGTGAAGGAGCGCATCGTCTTCGAGAAGACTTACACGCCGCCGGATTATCGAAAGATCTGGAATTTGGCCAAGGGCGCGGCCTTCGGCCTGAGCCACAACGTGATGCAGGTGGGCTATCTGCGCCCACAGAACCGCCATCGGCGCTACGGCAACCTCTACTTCGCCGGCGCGAGCACGCATCCGGGCACCGGCGTGCCCATCGTGCTCCTCTCCGCCAAGCTGGTCGAAGACCGGATTCGCAGGGAACAGCCGGCGCCCTGATTTTCGCGTCATGTGACGGGCATTTTAAAGAGCGATCTATGAGCTTCGAGACCGCCGGCCTCCAGACGACCGCTTGGGAAACCGCGCTGCTGAATCGCGCCTACGCCGGCCTCCATGGAGCAACGGCGCGCGCACACGCCCCTATCGAGCCCGACACCGACCAACTCGAGGCGGCCTACGCGCGCTGCGACGCCATCACCCGCGAGCACAGCCGCACCTTCTACATGGCCTCCGCGCTGCTGCCGAAGCCAAAGCGGCGCGCCGCGCGGGCGCTCTACGCCTTCTGCCGCATCAGCGACGACATTGTAGATGATCAGGATCAGATGAACGTCGATCCGGTAGCGGCGTTAGAGGCGTGGCGGCGGCGCGTCCTGCATCCGCCGGCGACCCAGCCGCCGACGGGCGTGCTGTTGGCCTGGGCGGATACCCGCGCTCGCTACCACATCCCCAACCTCTACACAGCGCAACTCCTAGACGGCGTCGCCCAGGATTTCGTCCGCCAGCGCTACCCGACCTTCGAGGCGTTGGCCAACTATTGCTACGGCGTCGCCTCCACCGTGGGGCTGATGGCAATGCACATCGTCGGCTTCCGCGAGACGACGGCCATCGATTACGCGGTCAAGCTGGGCGTGGCGCTCCAACTCACCAACATCCTGCGCGACGTGGGCGAGGATTGGGCTAACGGGCGGCTCTACCTGCCGTTGGAGGAGCTGGCCGCGTTCGGCCTGCGCGAGGCGGACATCGCCGCCGGGCGCGTGGATGATCGGTGGCGCGATTTCATGCGCTTCCAGATCGCGCGGACGCGCCGCCTCTACGAGACCTCGCTGGCCGGCGTCTCGATGCTCCATCGCGATGGCCGCTTCGCCATCCGCGCGGCGGCGGAACTCTACGCCGGCATCTTGGACGACTTGGAAGCGCACGACTACGACGCCTTCCATCGCCGGGCCTTCATCGGGAGAGTGCAAAAGCTCCGTCGCCTGCCCGGCATCTGGTGGCGGGCTAACGTGGGTGGAAATTAGAAGACTTAACCTTGCGAAGGCCTCTCCTCAACCTCCTGAAGCGTAGCCGGGGGATGAGGTGAGGCTGCAAGATCAACCTTGGCAAGAGTACCCAAAAGGGGAGAATATCATGATCATTCTATGGAGTGTGTTAGTCTTCATCGTCGCCGCCGTGGGGATGGAATTCGTCGCGTGGGCGACGCACAAGTACGTGATGCACGGCTTTCTGTGGGTGCTCCACGAAGATCACCACCGGCCCAGCGGGCGCGGCCTCCAGAAGAACGACCTCTTCGCCGTCTTCTTCGCCGCCATCGCCATCGGGCTGATCTACCAGGGCACGTTGGGCGACTGGGGCATCTTGGCGGCGGCCGCCGGGTTCGGCGTGACGCTCTACGGCATCGGTTACACCCTCTTCCACGACATCATGTTCCACCGGCGCATCCGCGCCATCCGCTACCGGCCCCAACGCCCTTATATGCGCCGCATCATCCGCGCGCACCGTGTCCACCATCGCCACGGCAACAAAGAGGACAGCAGCTCTTTCGGCTTCCTCTACGCGCCGCCCAAATACGACGAGCCGACGCCTTCGCCTTAGAGAGCGACGCGCGGACACATGCGACACTACGACATCATCCTGGCCGGCGGCGGCGCGGCCGGGCTGAGCCTGGCCTATCACCTGAGCCAGAGCGCCCTGCGCGAGACATCGATCCTCATCATTGATCGCGAGGTCAAACGCCACAATGATCACACCTGGTGCTCGTGGCTGCGCAGCCCGGAGCCTTTCGATGAGATCGCCTACCGCACCTGGGATCAGTTGGCCTTTATCGGCCCCGACTTGGAGCGCGGCTTCGAGAAGGTTTTCGACCTGGCGCCCTATCGCTACCGGATGGTGCGCGGCTTCGATTTTTATCGCTTCACGCGCGAGACACTGCACGCCGCCCCCGCCGTCGATTTCCTGCTGGGCGAGGTCGAGCGTGTCGTCGATGCGCTCGACCACGCCGAAGTCCACGTCAATGCCCAGGTTTGTACCGCCGATTGGGTCTTCGACAGCCGCTACGACCCCGCCAACTATCGCCCGCTCACGGGCCGCTATCACTATCTCATCCAGCACTTCTTGGGATGGGAAATCGAAACGCCCATCCCGGCCTTCGATCCGCACGTGCCGCGCATGTTCGATTTTCGCACGCCCCAACATAACGCGATGCGCTTCGTCTACGTGCTGCCCTACGATCCGCACCGGGCGCTGGTGGAGTACACACTCTTTTCGCCCGCGCTGCTTCCTCAGACCGAGTACGAAGCGGCGCTGCGCGGCTATCTGGCCGATGTGCTCGGCCTCACCGACTATCACATCGTAGATGAGGAGCAGGCCCTCATCCCGATGACGGAGCATCCGTGCGCGCGGCGGGCTGGCCGGCGGGTGATGAACATCGGCACGCGCGGCGGGCGCGTCAAAGCCTCCACCGGCTACGCCTTCCATCGCATCCAGCAGGATAGCGCGGCCATCGTCGCCTCCCTGCGACGCCACGGCCATCCCTTCGATGTGCCCACGCCGCCGCGCCGTTATCGCCTCTTCGACGCGATCCTGCTGGAGGTGCTGGCCGCGCGCGGCGATCTGGGCGCGCCGCTCTTCACCACCCTCTTCCAGAACAACCCCATCCAGCGGATCTTCCGCTTCCTAGACGAGGAGGATGGCCTGGGGGGCAACCTCCAACTGCTGGCCTCCCTGCCGCCCGGCCCCTTCATCGCCGCGTGGCTGCGCTTGGCTCGACGGCGATACAGCCGTCGAGATATGAGATAGAAGAGAGATTGGCAATGAAGAAAGTCCAAGGAGAGGGGAAGCGGAGGGCGTTGGTGATCATTTTGGTCATCGGCGTGTCAATGGCGGTGTGTTTGTGTGGTTGCTTGATATTTGCGGCGCTGGA
>CAYXVS010000143.1:5290-7485 GCA_964468735.1 uncultured Anaerolineales bacterium
ATGGGCTGAGCACCGAGGTTTGCATAGGCGCAGCGACCACACCCCGCCTCCAGGTCGGCGTCGCCTGGTATTCGCCCCTCTCCAGCTACAGAGGCCCGCTCGCCGCTTCGCCGTATGCCGTCTGCGTCGACGTGCCTTGGCTGAAGACGCGGTCCCTCTCGGGGGAGTGGATGTTGCCGCCGTGAACTGCTTTGTGGTTGCACTCTCATGTGGATTATCCTATACTGAGGTTGAGGAGGAGCAGGAGAATGTGGGAAGATCCAATTGTTGCTGAAGTGCGCCAGGTACGCGAAGCCTACGCGAAAAAGCATGATTATAATTTGCGGGCTATGTATCGAGATTTAAAAGCGAAGGAAAATGCTGAACCGGGGGAAAAAGCTTCCCTATCTCCGAAGCTAATTCAAACTGAGGAACAAATGCCCATCCGATTACGCCCGGCCAATTCGACGGCATAGATTGCAACCTCTTCATCGTAATTGAACGTTCAGATTAAGTCATGGTGATGCCAGGGCCACGCTGCCCTGGCCCCCACAATAGAACACGACGGAATAGTTAGTGATAATCAAAAACGGAGGCAACAAAATGAACACCGCTATCGAAGAAAAAAAGCACCCCTTAGCCACAGCAGGGAAGATCGCGACGGGCGCGGTGGGCGCCGTGGCCGCGCTGCCCTTCGTCGCGGCCAGCGGCTGGATTCTGTACAGCAACGCGGCCATCAACCACAAGATGCCGCTGCCCAAGGCCATCGACGCGGAGCGCCACAACTTCTTCGGGAAGACCACGGGCCACCTCAGCGTTTATCATGACAGCGGCGGATCGGGGCGCCCGCTGCTGCTCCTGCACAGCGTCAACGCCGCCGCGTCCGCCTACGAGATGCGCCCGCTCTTCGAGCACTATCGCGGCGCGCGCCCGGTCTGGGCCTTGGATCTGCCCGGCTTCGGCTTCTCCGAGCGCACCGACCGCGTCTACACGCCGAGGCTCTACGAGCACGCGATCTTGGACACCTTGGACAAGATCGGGGAGCCGGCGGATGTGATCGCCCTCTCGCTGGGATGCGAGTTCGCGGCGCGCGCGGCCGTCACCCACCCCGAAGGCTTCCACTCGCTCACGCTGATCTCGCCCAGCGGCTTCAATCCCGGCGAGGGCGAGCGCGCCTCGCAGCGCGCGGGCCAACAGGAGATCGGCAAAACTGTCCATCGCGCCTTGGCCTTCCCGCTCTGGGCGCGCCCCCTCTTCGATCTGATCGCGACGAAGCGGAGCATCGAGTTCTTCCTCTCGCAGAGCTTCGTGGGCGAGCCGGACGCCGGAATGATCGCCTACGACTACATCAGCGCGCACCAGCCCGGCGCCGAACACGCCCCGCTCACCTTCCTCAGCGGGCAACTCTTCACCCGCGACGTGCGCGAGCGCATCTACGCCCAGGTGGTGATCCCCACACAGGTGCTCTACGATCGCGACGCCTTCGTCAGCTTCGAGGCGCTGCCCGCTTTCCTTGAGGCGCACGATAACTGGCGCGCCGCCCGCATCACCCCGACGCTGGGACTGCCGCACTTCGAGAAATTAGATGAGACCGTCGAGGCCTTAGCGGCGTTCTGGGGTTAGATCAGAGAAAAATCATCGCAGAGGCGCAGAGGGCACAGAGATTTTTAATGCTCAGTGCCCAAAGGTCACACAAGGAGCTACATCCAAATGAACACTTCTTCAAACAACACCACCAAAAACTGGCACGTCGCCCAATGGCCGCCCCTAGCCCGGGCCGAGACCGTGATCAAAGTCATCGCCCTGATCATCGCCATCCTGGGGACGATCCGCGCCCTCAGCGCGGGCGCCTTCGCCTTCCCCACCGGCCTCCGCCTGGCGCAGTTCATCGTGCAGGTGATCTTGGCCCTGGGCCTGGTCGCCGCCATCTTCGACCGCCTCATCGAGCGCGAGATCATCGCGATGGCCTTCGTCATCCTCAACAACCTCGGCCATTGGGGGATGGCGCTGGCCTTGGCCACAACGGCGGCGCCCGGCGCTCACCTGAGCGCCTTCGCCGCGCTGATGCTGCTGGGCGATCTGGTGAAGTTGGTCTTCCTCAAAGTGCACGATTTTCGCGTCCGCGACACGCCCCTGGCCACGATGTACGGCCTCACCCTCTTCTACGTCGCGGGCTATGCCGTGCTCCTGATCCTGCAAGCCTTCCAATAACACCG
>CAYXVS010000144.1:0-7446 GCA_964468735.1 uncultured Anaerolineales bacterium
GCATCGCGGACCACGCGATGGAGCCGATTATAATGGAGACCCAATTGCATTGTGTGATGCGCGTCGGAGTTGCTGAGCTTGGGGATCTCCAAGCGTGCGGCCAATTTTCGGATGCGATGCGCGGCGTCGCGGGGCGTGTTGTTCGAGGCGACTTCGATGGCGTCCGGCGGGTAGGTCTCCACATCTAATCCTAGATCCTCCGACCAGCGGAAGGGATGCGCCACAATCAGAAACCCCTCGCGCTCTCGCACGAAGGTGTGAAGCTCCGGGTAGCTCCAATCGCCGCTTTCTAGGGCTTTGTCTTGCACGCCCAACACCACGATGTGATTCGTCGGCGGATCGAGCGTGACTTCGATGCCGGGGAAGATGCGGAACGGCGCGTACTTCGCGTTCAACATTGCCAGATGTTCCGGCGGCGTCAGCCGGTCGTGATCCGTAATGGCGATGGCGTCCAACCCGGCGGCGAGCGCGGCGTGGATCATCTCCATCTCCGAGGATTGTGCGCAGACCGAGCGCTCGCTGGTGTGAACGTGTAAATCGACGCGCATTAAATCTCGATATCTGCGACTGAGTCCATAATGTGAGCTGGCCCTCGATTATCCATCACGACCTTAGATAATGGGGGATCGAAACTTTGTTCCGCTAAATCCCGGCGGATCACTTCGTAGTCTTTGTCGGGATCAATGAGGTTCCGAAGCTCATCACTCAAAGGATGAATCAATCCAGTTCCCTCTACCGCCTCAACGATGCGATCCTGTTGCGTGGGGTATTCTCTCTTCTGGACAAATTCTCGACGCAAGATCCTCAGAACAACTTCGGCCGGCACTTGCCCGCTTTTTGCTGATTCTTCCTCTAATCGTTTCCGGATGTCCACCGGCAATTCTAAGTTTAGGGTTGCCATATTCTCACCTCCTAGATGCTGCTGGGCTTTTTACTTCTCCGTCAGCTTGCCATAGAGATCAGGGCGGCGATCGCCAACGGTGTCCATCTCGAACTCGTCGGGGCGGATGACGATGCGCTTCTGACGCGCCGCTGTCGGGTCGATCTCCGCGTAGCAGATTTCCTCGCCGGCGCCGGCCTCCGCCAGCACCTCGCCCAATGGATTGGCGATCTGGCTATGACCGAAGAACCAGAAGCCGCTCTCCTCGCCGCAGCGATTGCACGCCAGCACGAAGACGCGATTCTCCAGCGCGCGCGTTCGCGTGACGAACTGCGGCGCGTTCTGTGAGCCATCGGGCCAGTTGGTGGGCAGCGCTACGATGTCGGCCTCGGCGAGCGCCAGCGCGCGCATCGCCTCCGGGAAGCGCAGATCGTAGCAAATGATGATGCCCACGCGGCCCAGCGGCGTCTCCCACACGCGGAAGCCCGTGTCGCCCGGCGTCGTCAGGCGATCCACGCCCAGCAGCGGCAGATGGGCCTTGCGATAGACGCCGATCACGCCCTCCGGCCCGATCAGCGCCGCCGAATTGTAGATCGCTTCCGCGCCGGCGCGTTCCAACAGGCCGACCACGGCGTAGGCGTCCGCTGCGGCGCACGCGACAGCGAATGCCTCGGTGGTTGGGCCGGGGATCGGTTCCGCCACGGCGTAGGCCGGCGCGAATTCCGCGAAGCCATAGCCGGTCGTGGCGCACTCTGGGAAGACCACGAGTTGCGCGCCCCCAGCATCAGAGGTCGCTTCCGCAAAGAGGGCCAGGAGCTTCGTGCGATTGCGCTCCACCCGCCCCAGTACGGGATCCATCTGGACGACGGCGACTTTCACGCGCGACTTAGTGGGTTGATTCATCTGGAAGCACCTCCTCGTAATCATAAGATTCCGGCAATTCTACGTGCTCAAACGCCTCGATGAGCAGCTCAAACGCGCCAATGACCTGCGCGCGTTCGTCTACATCGAAGGTGTGGATCCAATCCACCATGTGATTTTCGGTGCGGCGGAGCAGGGCGGCGTAGGCGGTGCAGCCCTCCTCGGTGAGCGTCAGGAGCACGCGCCGACGATCCTCCGGATCGCGCTCGCGGGTGACGAGGCCCCGCGCTTCCAATCCCTGCGTCAGCTTGGACATCGTCGGCAGCGAGACGCCCAAGTGATCCGCCAGCCCGGAGAGGCATTTCTTCCCCTCGCGAAAGAGATGCGCCATCACCCGAAATTGCGGCTCGGTGAAGGTGCCGGCGCTATGCAGGCGTAAATCCTGGCGCATCAAGCGCGCCAACTGGGGAACCGATTCGATGATGCTGTGGGCACAGTCCAATAAGGTGGGTTTGTCCTGCATAGACTCCTCTCCATTCGTCATTCTCGATCCTTAATCCTCAATTCTCTCCATCGTAGCTAGATGTTCTTCGAGCATAACCCGAAGCTCCGCTTGCACCTCGGGCACAGCTCCAGTCGCGTCGATGATGCGCCAACGATCCGCCATGGACGCCAGCTTTAGATACCCTTCGCGCACGCGCCGATGGAAGTCCAACGCCTCGCGATCCAGCCGATTGAGCGCCTCGCCGCTCTGGGAGCGCCGCTGCAAGCCGATCTCCGGCGTCACATCCAAATAGAGCGTGAGATCGGGCGTCAGGCCGCCGGTGGCGAAGGTCGTGATCGTCCGTAAATCGGCCAACGAAAGGCCGCGCCCGTAGCCCTGATAGGCGTAGGTGCTGTCGAAGTAGCGATCGCAGAGCACCAGCTTGCCCTGGCGCAGCGCCGGGCGGATGATCTGCGCCACCAACTGGGCGCGTGAGGCTGAATAGAGGAGAATCTCGGCGGTGGGGGCCATCTCCGTGCGCGCGCAATCGTGGAGCAACGCGCGCACCTCCTCGCCGATGACCGTGCCGCCCGGCTCGCGCGTCACGACGGGCGCGTGGCCCAGCTCCTTCAGCCACTGGACGAGGAGGTGCAATTGCGTGGTTTTGCCGCTGCCATCCGGCCCCTCTAATGTGATGAACGATCCGCGCGTGGGCATAGGATATGCGGGCTGGCCTAGGCCAACTCGTCCCGGTAGACGCGCACGTTGCGCTCTGGGTCTTGCCCAAAAGAGCGCGAGTGCAAGTTGGCGTTGCGGATCATCTGGTGCTGGCGCCGGCGGATGAAGTCCTTCTGCGGGGCGAGGTCGACCCACTGGGCGTCGCCCTCCTGGACCCGGCTGATGGCCTCCTCGACTTCGCGCATCGCCTGGGCGAACGGGCGCTTCTCCTCACTGGAGAAGCGGTAGAGATCGGCCAAGAAAGATTGCATCTGCGCGATGGTGTTGGCTCGCAGCACGTAGATGGGCACGCCGCGCCGCTCCGCGTCCTTGACGGGGCGGGGGCGCTGGCGGTAGAAGCGCTTGGTCGTCACCACCACGTCGGCGTGATTGACCTCGTCGACCAGGCTGATGGGCACGCTGAGTTTATCCGCCGCTTGCCGCAGGCGATTGCGCGCTACACCGTAGGGGAAGAGCGCCTTCTCCGGGTAGGTCTCCGGCGTCTGCTGCGATCGCCGCGCGCCGCCCGTGGTGGCCCGCTGAGGTTCCTGCGTCGCGGGCGCCGGGGCGCTGGCGTCGCCCTCCGTCTGGAGATTGCCATCGTCGTCGCGATAGCGCAATTCCCCGCGCAGCGGGCGGCCGCGCACCCAGTTATCGACGGCCATCGAGACGTCCTTGTGGACCATCAATCGCTCGCGATCCTGGATCTCCACTAAGATGTTGAAGGTCGGAGGGGCGCGCCGCTCCAGCACCGTCTTCTGCGTCCCGCGCCGCCGCGCCTCCTCATCGGAGAGCGTGACGCTTTCGATGCCGCCGACCAGATCGGAGAGCGTGGGGTTCATCACCAGGTTGTCCAGCGTGTTACCGTGCGCCGTGGCGATCAACTGCACGCCGCGCTCGGCGATCGTCCGCGCGGCGATGGCCTCCATCTCCCGCCCGATCTCGTCGATGACGATGACCTCCGGATTGTGGTTCTCCACCGCCTCGATCATCACCTCGTGCTGGAGGCTGGGCATCGACACCTGCATCCGGCGCGCGCGCCCGATGGCCGGGTGGGGGATGTCCCCGTCGCCGGCGATCTCGTTGGACGTATCGACGATCACCACGCGCTTCTTCGCGGCCAACACGCGCGCAGCCTCGCGCAACTTGGTCGTCTTGCCCACGGCCGGTCGCCCGACGAGCAGCACACTCTTGCCGGATGCGATCAAATCCTGGATGATGTCAATCGTCCCGAAGACCGCGCGCCCCACACGGCACGTCAGGCCGACCACGCGCCCCTTGCGGTTGCGGATCGCGGCGATGCGGTGCAACGTGCGCTCGATGCCGGCGCGGTTGTCGGCGTCGAAATCGCCCACGCGCTCCACCACGCCGTCGATATCGTCTTGTGTGACTTCCCGTTCCAACAACACGATCTCTTTGTCCGTAAAACGCGCCGTCGGCACGCGACCGAGATCCAAGATCACCTCTAACAACTCGGATCGGCGTCCAATATCATTCAGCGCCTGCCGGATGTCCAAGGGCAGGACGTTGAGCAACAAATCTAAATCGTCGACAATAACTTGCGTTTGGCTATTCATTTAAACGATATTCACCTCTTTTTTATATGGTTGGTCACATTGTACCATAGCTTGGGTATGGGGAAAGTGATCAGCATCGGGGGATGAAAGCAGATGTGTTAGTCTGTGACATCTGCTCTATCTGCTAAATCTGCTGAGTGACTTGACGTGCCGATGCTCTGTGTTAAAACGGGCTAGTGATGAGACGAATGGAGATAGGAGAGACGGGATGCGTTTAGCCGTTTGGCAGTGCTTTTTGGGGCTGATAGGATTGGTCTGGATGACCGGATGTGGTCGCGCGGGGCCGACGGTCGTGCCGCCGGCTGAGACGCCGGTGGTAGCATCGACCATCATGTCCGCGATGGATGCAGATGGCCCGGTGGGGCGATTGGCCTTCACGGCGGCGGGCGATCTCTACGTCATCTCCGCCAACGGCGTCGGGCGGCAGAACCTCACCCGCACGCCGATCTACGAGGGAATGCCCGCGTGGTCGCCGGATGGGCAATGGCTCGCGCTGGTGATCAGCGAGGATGATTGCAAGGATAGTTGCGAGAATCTCTTCGTCGTTCCCGCCGAGGCGACGGGCGACCGCTCCCAGTACATTCGGGTTACGGAGGATATGACGGAGGTGTGCGCCCCGGCCTGGTCGCCCGATGGGGAGCATCTGGCCTTCGCTGCCAGCACCGAGGATGCGTGGGGCATCTTCATCGCGCTCAATCCGCGCGGACGCCAGACCTGTGCCAC
Source organism: uncultured Anaerolineales bacterium (assembly GCA_964468735.1). Taxonomy (GTDB): domain Bacteria; phylum Chloroflexota; class Anaerolineae; order B4-G1; family SLSP01; genus JAAAOZ01. The sequence continues at coordinate 5,243 of CAYXVS010000144.1, forward strand.
CTGTGAGCGAACGACGCTGCCGCTTCAGCAGTTGACGCGGAACACCTTCTATAACGGTCATCCCCACTGGTCGCCGGATGGACAACGCATCCTCTACACCTCCGACCGGAGATCGCATTGGCAGGCCCTGATGACCGACCTCGAGGGCCGCCAGGCGACGTTGATCCCCGGCATCGAGAGGTTGGGGAACTCGGCCTATCCCACGTGGTCGTCGGACGGGCAATGGATCGCATTGGCCGGGCAGCAGCAGGGCGGCAGTTGGGACATCTACATCGTCAGCGCCGACGGCGCGGAGTTGGTGCAACTCACCTCCGATCCGGCGGCGGATTGGGGGCCGGCCTGGTCGCCCGACGGGCTGTGGCTGGCCTTCACATCGCAGCGCAGCGGGAATGGCGATCTCTACATCGTGCGGGCGGATGGCAGCGAGGCCCCGCGTCGCCTGACCGACTCGCCCCTCAGCGAGAGCTTCCCCGCGTGGCGACCGTAACGTTTAGAATCTATGCGAATTATCACACAGGAGGTATTTGATGCAGAACAGAACAGTTGTTGCAACATCGAAGGCTCCGGCGGCTGTGGGGTCATACTCCCAGGCGATTAAAACGCCGGGATTGGTCTTCACCGCCGGGCAGTTGGGCTTGGATCCAGCGAGCGGTGAGTTCGCGGGCAAGGACGTCGCCGCGCAGACGCGCCAGGCGATGCAAAATCTGCGCGCGGTGTTGGAGGAGGCCGGCAGCGGCCTGGCGCAGATCGTCAAGACCACCATCTTCGTCGTGGATCTGGCCGACTTCAAGACGGTAAACGAGGTCTACGGCAGCTTCTTCGGTGAAGATGCGACGCCGCCGGCCCGCTCGACGGTACAGGTCGCGGCGCTGCCCCTCGGTGGCCTGGTGGAGATTGAGGCGGTGGCAGTCGTCGCGTCGTAGCGCGTCTAAGGCAGTTCCAGGATTTAAAACCTCCCAAACCTGAGCCTCTTTCCTCAGAAAACAACACGTTTTTGGGAGGTTTATTTGCTTGGAACGGCCTAAATGCGGAAACTACCTGAGTTCACGATAATCGTTGTACAAAGCAACCAACGAATTTACAGCACTGGGGTCGCCACGCGCTAACAACGTGATCACCTCATCCCGTTGGGCCAATAGCAAGCGGCCTTCCTCTATTTGTGCCGGGGAGAAGATCGAGTCTTCTCCTTTGTCAATCTCTGTACGCAGAGCAGTGAAAAAATCGCCGGCAGACTGCCGGGCGAACTCATAATCCTCCTGTAGCGCGTCGATGGTTGCGGACGCCAGAGCATTCTGCATCAAGGCCAGGGTGGTTTGCTGTTCTACTTGAGCGAGGTGGCGAGAGGCTTCTCGAAACTTCCACCACATGGGGACGAAACCAAGCAGGAAGACGATAATCGACAGGGTGAGATAACCCAAAACCCGCTTCCCCCAGGATGTAGATTGGGACGACGTATTTCCGTTCATAGTAACTCCTTTTCAATCAATACAGCCTCAGAGCAATCATACTTCTAGCATACATCTTTATGCGCGGGTCGTCATCAGCGCCGCGTGGATTCTCAGCCCCACACTCTGATGATTGGGGCGCGAACGCGCTGCGCGTTATGTGGAGAGAAAATGCGCTCACCGTTGATGCGTAAAAGCTCCATCCGGTGTATAATGAAGTTGCGGGTATGCTAACCTGGCCCTGGTTGTGTGCGTCTCGCGCTTTGATGGCCACGGTCAGCACAAGTGAAAGGAGTTGACTATGCAGTACCGTTTTGCCGATCTGGTAGACCTGCCCGGCTTTCAGCAGGTGATGCAGTCGTGGTACAGCGTTGCTGGCGTCCCCACTGCGCTGCTGGATACGGAGCGCCATGTGCTGTGCGCCGTGGGCTGGCAGGATATTTGCACCCGGTTTCATCACTTGCTGCCCCAGGCCAAGGGTCGCTGCACCCACAGCGATGACTACATTTTCAGCCGTCTGGACGCGGGCGACTATGTGGCGCATCAGTGCGAGCATGGCCTGATGAACAGCGCGATGCCGGTCATCGTCAAAGATGAGCCTATCGCCACCCTGTTTATGGGCCAATTTCTGCACGCGCCGCCCGATGAAGCGGCGGTTCGCCAGCAAGCACAAGCGTTGGGCGTTGACGCCGACGCTTACCTGGCGGCCCTCCACCAAGCGCCTATCATTGCGGAAGAGCGGCTGCGGGTGATTATGAC
>CAYXVS010000145.1:0-7422 GCA_964468735.1 uncultured Anaerolineales bacterium
CAACTTGCAACTCGCAACTTTGAACTTATTTTTCTGAGGAGACATGTCTATGAATGACGCCACCATCCACTTAGGCGCGAATCCCGCGCACTTCGAAACGCAGTCCGTCGGCGGCCAGTACGTCGAGATGTTGGGCGAGACGTACTACCGCATCCGTCACTACGATCAGATGCCGCCGTTCTTTATGAGCCTGGTCAGCAGCAGCAACCACTGGCTTTTTGTTTCCAGCACCGGCGGGCTGACCGCCGGGCGCGCCAACGCCGAAAACGCGCTCTTCCCCTACGAGACGGTGGACAAAATCACCGCCCACAGCGAGTACACCGGCCCCCAGGCCATCTTCTTAGTGCAGCGCGATCAGCCTGATGGGACGACCTATCTGTGGGAGCCTTTCTCCACGCGCTATGCCGGCCTCTATCGCATCGAGCGCCAGCTCTACAAGAACATCGCGGGCAATAAGCTGATTTTTGAGGAGCTCAATCACGACCTGGCGCTGGCGTATCGCTACGCATGGCGCACCAGCGACCGCTTGGGCTTCGTCAAGAGCGCGTGGCTGGAAAATACCGGCGACACACCCTGCCACATCTCGCTGCTGGATGGGCTGCAAAATCTGCTGCCATCCGGCGATGTCTTAGATCTGCAAGCCTCGTCCAGCTATCTGCTGCACGCCTACAAGCGCAATGAGCTTGAACCGGAGACCGGCCTGGGCATCTTCAGCCTCAGCGCTACGATTAGCGACCGGCCCGAGCCGAGCGAAGCGCTCCAAGCGACCACCGTCTGGCAGGCGGGCTTGACACCGACGCTGTACTTGCTCTCGTCCGAGCAACTCGATGCCTTCCGCCAGGGCGCCGCGCTGACGCCGGAGACCGATGTGCGCGGCCGGCCGGGGGCGTACTTCGTCCGCGCCGCTGTCGACCTGCCCGTCGGAGAGACGCGCGCCTGGCACATCGTCGCCGATATCAACCAGAATGGCGCCGAGGTCGTCAATCGCGTGCAGTACCTGCAACAGCCCGCTGCTACCCTGATCCGCCAACTAGAAGCGGATATTGAGGCCGGCGACGCGGCCCTGACCCGCCTGGTCGCGGCCGCCGACGGTCTCCAGGCCTCCGGCGCGCGGCTGACCACGGCCCATCACTTCGCCAACGTGATGTTCAACATTATGCGCGGCGGCGTTTTCGCCAACGGTTATCAGGTCGAGACCGCCGACCTGCGTGATTTTGTTCGCACCCGCAATCGCCGCGCGCTGGCCGCGCATCAGGCGTGGTTCGACGCGCTGCCCGCCACGTTGGATCTGCCCGATCTCTACGACCGCGCCGCCGATTACGGCGATCCCGACGTGCAGCGCCTCTGCTACGAATACCTCCCGCTGACCTTCAGCCGTCGCCACGGCGATCCCAGCCGGCCCTGGAATCGCTTCTCCATCAACCTCAAGCACCCGGATGGCACGCCGCGCTTGGATTACCAGGGCAATTGGCGCGACATCTTCCAGAATTGGCAGCCGCTGGCCTACGCTTTCCCCGCCTCCGTCGAGGGGATGATCGCCAAGTTCCTCAACGCGACGACCGCCGACGGCTACAATCCCTATCGCATCACGCGCGACGGCATCGAGTGGGAGGCGCCGGATCCAGACGACCCGTGGGCCAACATCGGCTACTGGAGCGATCACCAGATCATCTATCTGCAAAAGCTGTTGGAATTCGCCGCCGACGCCCATCCCGGCCGCCTGCCCGCGCTCTGGAATCGGCCTATTTTCGCCTACGCCGACGTTCCTTATCGCCTGCGTCCTTACGCGGAGATGTTGGCCGATTGGTACAACACCATCGATTTCGATGACGAGCGCCACGCGGCCATCCTCGCGGCGGTGGACGAGATGGGCACCGACGCCCGCCTGCACCGCGACGCGAACGGCGACGTCATCCACGTCACGATGATCGAGAAGCTGCTGGTGCTGTTACTCGCCAAGCTGACCAACCTGGCGCCCGATGGCGGCATCTGGATGAACACCCAGCGCCCGGAGTGGAACGACGCCAACAACGCCCTGGTCGGGAAGGGGTTGTCGGTGGTGACGGTCGCTTATCTGCGGCGGTTCGTCGCCGCATGGCGAGCGGAACTAGATCAGTCGACCACAGAGATGTTTGACGTCAGCGAGACGGTGCTGACGCTTTTGGACGCTGTCGCCGCCACGTTGCGCGAGCACGCGCCGCGCCTGGCCAACGGCTTCACGCCAGAGGCGCGCCGCGCCGTGATGGACGCGCTGGGAGTCGCCGCTGCCGCCTATCGCGCCGAAATCTACGCCCACGGCCCGCAAGCCAATCTTCCCCCCTCTGAGGGGGGATTGAGGGGGGTCTCCTCCGAGGGGGGAACGAAGGAGGGCGTCTCCCGCGCCGATCTGGCCGACTTCTTAGCGCTGGCCCAACGCTATCTGGAGGCCACGCTCCGCGCCAATCGCCGCCCCGACGGCCTCTATCACGCCTACAACATCCTGAAAAACGTTGGCCCCCAAGGCGTGGAGATCGGCCACCTCTACGCGATGTTAGAGGGCCAGGTCGCCGTCCTCTCCGCCGGGATTCTCGCGCCGGACGAGGCGTTAGAGCTGCTGCACAACCTGCGCCACAGCGACCTCTATCGCGCCGACCAGCACACCTACTTGCTCTATCCCAACCGCGATCTGCCCGGCTTCTTGGAGAAGAATCGCATCCCCGCCGAGGAGGTCGCCGACTCCGCGCTGGTGCAGGCGCTCACCGCCGCCGATGACCATCATTTGCTGCGCCGCGATCAGACGGGCAATTATCACTTCCACGGCGAATTCCGCAACGCCAGCGATGTGCGGGCCGCGTTAGACGAGTTGGCCGCCGATCCAGACTACGCGACATTGGTCGAGACGGAGCGAGACTTTATCCTGGAACTGTTCGAGGCGACCTTCAACCACAGCGCCTTCACCGGGCGCTCCGGCACCTTCTTCGCCTTCGAGGGGCTGGGCAGCACCTACTGGCACATGGTCTCCAAGCTGCTGCTGGCCGCGCAGGAGTGCTATTTCGCCGCTATAGAAGAGGAGTCCGAAGCTGACGCGGAGACGGTCAACGGCCTGGACGAGGCTTACTATGACATCCGGGCTGGGATTGGGTTCAACAAGACGCCGGAGGAGTACGGCGCCTTCCCCACCGATCCCTACTCCCACACGCCCGCCCATCGCGGCGCGCAGCAGCCGGGAATGACGGGCCAGGTCAAGGAGGAGATTCTGACGCGCTGGGGCGAGCTGGGGATTCGCATCGAGGCGGGCGCGCTCCGCTTCGCGCCGACGCTGCTCCGCGCCGAGGAGTTTTTGTCCGCGCCGGGTGAATTCGAGTACGTGGACGTGAATGGCCTATCGCAGACGCTCAAGCTGTCGGCGGGGACGTTAGCCTTCACCTTCTGCCAGACGCCCATCATCTATCAGCAAGGCGATCAAGGCGACGCGCCCCAAATCGAGATCTCCACGCGCGACGATCAACAGAAGATCATCGCCGGCGACCGCCTGGACGCCGCTACCGCCGCGCACATCTTCAACCGCGATGGACACATCAAACTGCTGCGGGTCACGCGGGCTTAAAGATAACGGGTCTTTTGGATTTTGCCGGACATCCCCCTAAGCCGCTCTAAAAACAGCGCAGATGTGCGCGTTTGTGGGGATCACAGACCTTTTTCGCGTCGTTACTGGGTTGCGGGTGGGGGGCGCTAATAGCGCTTGGCGATTGCACCCGGCGAATTCCTGAAGAACCAAGATAACTTCGCATCAGACGCACAAAAGCCCGCCGATTCCAGACAACAGAATCGGCGGGCTTTTAGATCGTAATCTGCGTGCCTCTTGGATACCTCAGAACTGCTTCGTTTGCCCCCCGGCAAAGATATTGACAAAACCCCTCTCCACGTTAGAATAACCTCATGCTTGCGCAGCAGAGTGAAAAATCACATAGGGAGCGGGATCGGCTGAGTATTATCTTGGCCGTGATGTTGATCAGCGCCACACTCTTTCGATTTGTGGAGCTACCGACCTTCTCCTTGGGCGTGCGGCAGATTTTCGGCTCCCCGCTGAATTTAGCCCTGGGCGGCGATTGGCTCCTGGCGATGTTGATGATGGGCCTGATCGCCACCGGTACCCTATCACTGATGCGCGATCACCCCGATTTCGAGAGCCGCGAGCGGCGCCTCATCTTCACCCTCTTCACGCCGACGCTGGGCGCACTCCTGGCCTCCCTGCTGCTCATTCGCGCCTCAACGTGGCCCACGTGGCTAGGAACCCTCATGGCCAGCGGCTTCTTCATCGGCCTGCTGATTCACCTGAGTTACCGCGCGCTCTCCCCATCCCACGCGGGCTATCCCAGCGCCCGCGTGATGCTCAACATCTCCGATTATCTGATGGGCTTCGTCCTCTTCAGCTTGATCCTGATCGAGCAGGGGCGGATGTTGGTCACCGGGCCGATCATCTTCCTCTTGAGCGGCGTGCTGGCCTGCGATCTGCTGAGCGCCAGCGGCGCCCCCGCCAAGCGCGTCCTCCTCTTTGGCGCCATCATCGCACTCCAGATCAGCGAACTCACCTGGGTGCTGGGCTACTGGCGGATCTCCGCCTGGACAGCCGCGACGCTGCTGACACTGGGCCTCTATTTATGGAGCGGCGTGGGCTATCAATACCTCCTCTCGCGCCTCACCCGCCGCGTTGTGATCGAATTCACTATCGTCGCCGCTTTGATGCTCGTACTGGTCTTGTGGATTAGACCTTAGTACTGGGGAACCTTGCGAAGGTTAGTCAAAAGTCTTTAAAACCAAGTTATCTTGTCAGAAATATCGTATTTTTGACATCAAAATCCTTGTGTAACCTTCGCAAGGGTTAAATCATCATTCAATCATCTTTAGGAGGAAAGCTTTACCATGACAGAAGCGTCCCAAGTCAATACTCAAGAGAAACTACCTCCTCGCATCTCCCGACTGGAAGAATTGGCGCATAATTTCTGGTGGTCCTGGCACCGCCCCTCGCGTGAGCTATTCAAGCAGGTGGATCGCACACTGTGGACTACCACCCGGCACAACCCCGTCCAGATTCTCCTTGGCGTCCCGCAGGAGCAATTGGATCGGCTCGCCCATGATCCGATCTTTTTGCGCGATTACGACGCGGTTTTGATGGAGATGGACGCGGATATCACGAACGGCGATTCGTGGTACACGCAGTCCTACCCGGAGCTTTGCAACTCCCCTATCGCCTACTTCTCGGCGGAATTCGGATTGCACACCTCGCTGCCCATCTACTCCGGCGGGCTGGGCGTGCTCTCCGGCGACCACACCAAGGAGGCCAGCGACCTGGGCTTGCCTTTCGTCGCCGTGGGCTTCCTGTACGAGCAGGGCTATTTTCGCCAACGCTTGGATGCCAGCGGCTGGCAGGAGGCAATCTATCCGCCGCTGAATCCCAACGAGGTGGCGCTCCGCCCCGTCTTCTGTGACGATGGGGAGGCATGCCGGGTGATCTCCGTGCGCGTCGGCGACCGCAACATCCATCTGCGGATTTGGGAGGCGCTGGTCGGACGCGCGCGCCTCTATCTGATGGACGCCGACATCGAGCAGAACGCGCCGTGGGATCGGCAGTTGACGGCGCGCCTCTACGGCGGCGATCAGGAGATGCGCATCCAGCAGGAGATTTTGCTGGGCATCGGCGGCGTCTATATTTTGCGCAACTTGGGCATCAAGCCGGGCGTCTGGCACATCAACGAGGGCCACTCCGCCTTTATGGTGCTGGAGCGCCTGCGCGAGTACGTCCAAGCGGGCATGAGCTTCGATGAGGCCAGGGAGCGCGTGCGGGCCAGCACCATCTTCACTACCCACACCCCCGTCCCCGCCGGGCACGACGCCTTCCCCTTTATGATGATCGACAAGTATTTCTCTCACCTGTGGGAAGAGTTGGGCCTCTCGCGTGAAACGTTCTTGGATATGGGCAGCCACGATGGCGGGCATGGCGTCGCGTTCAATATGACGAAGCTGGCGCTCCTGCTGGCGGGCCGCACGAACGGCGTAAGCGTCCTGCACGGCGAGGTCTCGCGCAAGATGTGGCACAGCCTCTGGCCCGAACGGGAGGAGAAGGACATCCCCGTCGGCCATGTGACCAACGGCGTGCATCTCCCCTCCTGGGCCGGGCAGGCGATGAACAGCCTCTATCGCAAATACATCAGCCCCGATTGGATGACGCGCCAGGATGAAAAGATCCTCTGGGGACGCATCGATGATATGCCCGATGAGAAGCTGTGGGAAGCGCACACCCACCTCAAGATGAAAATGTTCTCCACCATCCGGGAGCGAGCGCGCGTCTCGCGCATCACCCGCGCCGCCTCGCCGGAGCAGTTGCTGGCGTCCGGCATCTTCTTAGATCCCGACGCGCTGGTCATCGGCTTTGCCCGCCGCTTCGCGACCTACAAGCGCGCCAACCTGATCTTCCGCGATATCGAGCGCCTCAAGGCCCTGATCCATCACCGCTACCGGCCCGTGCAATTCATCTTCGCCGGCAAAGCGCACCCGGCGGATGATCCCGGCAAGCTGCTGATGCAGGAGATCTACAACTACGCCCGCAGCCCGGAGTTCGGCGGGCGCATCGCCTTTGTGGAGGATTACGATATGCACCTCGCGCGGTATCTCGTGCAGGGCGTCGATGTCTGGCTGAACACGCCGCGCCGCCCGATGGAGGCCAGCGGCACCAGCGGGATGAAGGCCGCGTTCAACGGCGGCATCAACCTGAGCATCTTGGATGGATGGTGGGCCGAGGCCTACAATGGCCGCAACGGCTGGGCCATCCAGCCCGATGAGATGTACAACGACCTCTATCAGCAGGATAACGCCGACGCCAACGCACTCTATGAGCTGCTGGAGAACGAGGTCGTGCCGCTCTACTACGAGCGGGATCGCGGCGACGTTCCGCACGGCTGGGTCTCGATGATGAAGGAATCGATCCGCACGGTGGGGCCGCAATACTCCACCCGCCGGATGGTCAAGGAGTACACCGAGAAGTACTACGTCCCGGCCCTGCGGGAGGCGCGCGAGCTGGAAGAATCGTAAACCCTTCGCCGGGCGGTAACTTGTTGAAAATGCAAGGCGTGTTATAATCTAGACAAGCAACTTGAGGATCACACATCCTCGATCTTGTCGCTGGGGCGTGGCCAAGTGGTAAGGCAACGGACTTTGAATCCGTCAATCGCACGTTCGAATCGTGCCGCCCCAGCCTGAAGCTCCTACCAACAACATCGGTAGGAGCTTTTTCTGTTGGAGACACCCCATGAACAACCTCGAACATGCCGCGCATCACCATCAAACAGGGAGAGCGCCATGCGAAGGTCTAAGAAACAGAAGGGAACGCCTCCATTCGCTACGCCGCGCCCTGCGATCCCCACCACGCCGCCGAACGCTTCCATC
>CAYXVS010000146.1:0-7362 GCA_964468735.1 uncultured Anaerolineales bacterium
CCATGCCCAAAGAAATCGAGCGTAAATTCCTAGTCCAGAAGGCCCCGGCCTGGACGAGCCTGCCGGGCACAAAGTACCGCCAAGGCTACCTGAACACCACCAAGGAGCGGATCGTGCGCGTGCGCACCATCGGCGACCAGGGCTATCTCACCGTCAAGGGCCTGACCGTCGGCGCGACGCGGCTGGAGTTCGAATACGAGATCCCCGTCGCGGACGCCGACACGATGTTGGACGATCTCTGCGAGCGCCCGCTGATCGAGAAACGGCGCTACAAGGTCGAGTACGACGACCTCGTCTGGGAGATCGACGAATTCTTCGGCGAAAACGACGGCCTGATCGTCGCCGAGGTCGAGCTGGAGCGCGAGGATCAGCGCTTCGAGAAACCGCCCTGGATCGGCGAGGAGGTCACGGGCGACCCGCGCTACTTCAACTCCAACCTCGTCCAGCACCCCTACAGCGAGTGGGAGACCCAATGACCGAGCGCCAGCTTCCATCATTCCCACCCTGCCAGGCCGTGATCTTCGATATGGACGGCGTGCTCTTAGATACCGAACCGATCTCCAAGCGAGCGTGGCTGCGCGCCCTTGAGGCGTGGGACGCCACGCTCTCGGACGAGGTCTACCTGCGTTTGGTCGGGCGGACGGTGACGGACACCACGCGCATCTTAGCCGAGGCGCTGAGGCCAGATCTGCCGCTCCCGGAAGTCCGCGCGCGGAAGGACGCCATCTTCGAGGAGATCATCGCGGAGGAGGGCATTCCGCTCAAGCCGGGCGCGGTTGCGCTGTTGGATTATCTTGAGCGGGAGAGCTACCCCAAGGCCGTCGCCAGTTCGACGCCCAAGGCGGGCGTCTTACAGCGCCTCGCGATGACGGGGTTACGCGAGCGCTTCCCCGTCATCATCGGCGGCGACGAGGTGCGGCGCGGCAAACCCTCCCCCGACATCTTCTTGGCCGCCGCCGAGCGCCTGGGCGTCGCGCCGGACGGTTGCTGGGTGCTGGAGGACTCCGAGTACGGCATCGCAGCGGCGCACGCCGCCGGCATGACGCCCATCATGATCCCCGACCTCAAACCGCCCTCGGCGGAGACCGCCGCGTTGGCCTACCGCGTCCTCCCCTCCCTGGCGGATGTGCAAGCGATGTTTACTACCTTCCGGGAAGCTTCCGCCAATCTTCTCCAGACAAAACCATCCAATTAAACTGAGCCCCTTGTTGTTTTGATGCTTTGTCACTTTGTTTGCTTTGATAGCCCGGTCGGAATACCATTCCAACCTACAACGCACCCCTTTGTTGTTTTGATGTTTTGCTATTTGTTCCTTTGATATTATGAACTATTCAATCCCCAATCCCATAACCGAGGACGCCGCCGAGACCCTCCACACCCTGGAGGGTACGCTGGAGCGTCTCACCTTCCAGAACGAGGAGAACGGCTACACCGTCGCCAAGCTGATCCCCACGGATAAATCCTACGAGGTGACGGTCGTCGGGCCGCTGACGGGCGTGAATGTCGGCGAATCGGTCAGGTTGCGAGGCTTCTGGACGACGCACCCCAAGTACGGGCGCCAGTTCGAGGTGCGCACCTACACCGTCAAGCTGCCCGCCACGCTGGAGGGCCTGCGCAAATACTTGGGCAGCGGCTTGATCAAGGGCATCGGCCCGGTGAACGCCGGTCGCATCGTCGATTACTTCGGCCTGCAAACGCTGGACGTGATCGAAGAGGACGTGGATCGGCTGCGCGAGGTGCCCGGCATCGGCCCCAAGCGCGCGTCGAAGGTCGCGCAAGCGTGGGAGGAACAGAAGCACATCAAAGAGATCATGCTCTTCCTGCAAGGGCACGGCGTCAGCACCGGGCTGGCGGTGAAGATCTTCAAAGCCTACGGCGAAACGGCCATCGGCATCGTGCGGCACGACCCGTACCAGTTGGAGAAAGACATCTACGGCATCGGATTCAAGACCGCCGATAAGATCGCGCGCCAACTGGGCATCGCGCCGGACGCGCCGACGCGCATTCAGGCCGGGCTGCGCTACGTGCTGGGAACTTTTAGCAACGACGGCCACTGCTACGCCAGGCGGACGCGCCTCCTCACCCAGGCCGCGCAACTGCTGGAGGTGACCTCGGCGCAGTGCAGCGAGCAACTGGCCGCGCTCGTCGCGCAGGAGGAGGTCATCATCGAGATGGTCGGGGCCTCGGACGAATCGGATTCGGATAAGGAGGGAAACGGCGACGACGAGCACGAGGCCATCTATCTGCCGCCGTTTTACTACGCCGAGCGCGGCGTCGCGAACAAGCTGCGCTTCCTGCAACGCACGCCGCGAGATCGGCTGACGAACTTCGAGGAGGTGGCGTGGGAGAAGGCCTTCGAGTGGTTGGATGAGCGCGCCGATTTTCGCTTAGCCGAGCAACAGCAGCGCGCCATCCAGATGGCCCTGACCGAGAAGGTGAGCATCCTCACCGGCGGGCCGGGCACCGGCAAGAGCACCATCGTCGGCAGCATCATCCAGGTGCTCGCGGCCAAGGGCAAATCCGTGCTGCTGGCGGCGCCCACGGGCCGCGCGGCCCAACGCTTAGGCGAGATGACGGGCCTGGAGGCCAAGACGATCCATCGGCTGCTGGAGTTCAGCCCGAACCAGGGCAACCGCTTCCTCAAGGATCGCGAGAACCCGCTGGACGCCGACATCTTGATCGTCGATGAGGCCTCGATGATCGACATCCTGTTGATGAACAACCTGCTCAAGGCGACAGCGGCGGGGATGCACCTGCTCTTGGTCGGCGACGTCGATCAACTGCCCTCCGTCGGGCCGGGCAACGTGCTGCGCGACCTCATCGCCAGCGAGACGATCCCGGTGACGCGCCTGCAGACGATCTTCCGCCAGGCCGAGGATAGCTACATCGTCGTCAACGCCCACCGCATCAACGAGGGCCGCCTGCCCATCTTCGCGCCGGACGCGCGCGACTTCTTCCTCTTCCGCCGGCCCGACCCGGACGACGCGGCGGATTGGGTAATCGACATCGTGGCGCATCGCATCCCGCGCAAGTTCGGCTACGATCCCCAGGCGGCGATCCAGGTGCTCAGCCCAATGCATCGCGGATCGGCGGGGGGGAGCGCGCTGAATCACCGCCTGCAAGAGACGCTGAATCCGCCGACGGAGAAGCGCGCCGAGACGCCGCACGGCTCCCGCGTCTTCCGCGTCGGCGACCGGGTGATGCAAATCCGCAACGATTACGACCGCCAGGTCTTCAACGGCGATATGGGGCGGATCGCGGCCATCGATCTGGAGGAGCAGGCGCTGGTCGTCGATTTCGCCGGCGCCTACGTGGACTACGAGTTCAGCCAGTTGGATCAATTGGAGCACGCCTACGCGGTGAGCATCCACAAATCGCAGGGATCGGAGTTCCCGGCGGTCGTCGTGCCGCTGCTGACCCAGCACTATATGATGCTTCAGCGCAACCTGCTCTACACCGCCATCACGCGGGCGCGCGAGCTGGTCGTCTTAGTCGGCAGCCGCCGCGCCATCGCCATCGCCGTCCATAATGACAAAATCGCCCACCGCAATACTCACCTCCGCGCGCGTCTCCAATCGGAGACACCACGAGAAACGAGAGGAGCGTATACATCCTATGGATAGAAATGCAAGGGGCAAAGGGTAAATAAGGTAGCTACGACAATGGACAATCAATCCGAAGCTGCTGTCATCACGGAAGAAGAAGCCTTAGTCGCCGAACTGGATCTATTAGGCATAAACTACCTGTCACGTCAGACAGCCTATCAGACTAGCCAAGTACGCGCTCCAGACGTGCTTCTGGCCGACTTGGTGCGGCAACCACACGCTCGCGTCCGCGCGGCTGTGATCGCTGTACTGCTATCACGTCCCGAATATGCTAAGGCCGTACCTGCTGCTCTAGAACGATTATCACCTCAAAATCACTTAACGCTGCAGGCGCTCTATATGGCCGCCGTGCTTCTCCAGCGAGAGCATGCCGAGGCTTTACAGCCATTCTTGGGAAAGCACTGGCGCTGGCTTCCTGACATTCTATCGCAGGATCTAAACTTACCCCGCGAGGGCACACCTCGCGAGCGACTGAAATTGTTAGATCGCGAGGTACGCCATCGCACGAATGCAAAGGTGAATTGGGTGGGCACGTATGAACAGGTTGCGCAAAAACTACTACGCGACTGGGAAATGAGGAATCAAAGGAGAAAGTAATGGAACCCCTAACCCTAAAAAGGCTGAAGGCATTTCTCCGACATCTGGGAGATCGTTTCGCAGAGGAAGGGGATCTTTATCTATTGGGAGGCAGTGCGCTTTGTTTGTTAGGTAATCCACGCACCACAATGGATATTGATTTCACCTTCGAACCTGAAGCAGCCTCAGTTAAACAATTTGAAGCAACCGTCAATGATTTAGCTGCCGAAATGCAACTGTATGTAGACGTGATCCCGATAGCCGAGTTTGTGCCATTGCCACCGCAGGCCTATGAACGTCGACAGTGGATTGGGCGTTACGGTCAATTAAACGTGTATATCTTCGATCTCTACACCATCGCTTTAAGCAAAATTTCTCGCGGATTTGAATCGGATCTAGAAGATGTGATGTTTATGCTGCATCAGAACTTGATCGAATTCAAAGCGTTGGAGCGTCACTTTCATGCTATCTTGCCTAACGCGCCCCAAGCCGACATCATCCCCAGTGAATTTCAAGATTACTTCGAGGAAATCCGGCGGCGTTTGAAAGAGGACAACCAAATAGCCTGAAGGCGTTTTAAGTGGGTAGGATGTGTATAATCTGGCCCGAATTCAAGAAATAATTTTACTTTTTGATCTTTGACGTTCGACTTTCTCATAGTCACGGCCCTCAAAACCACAAGAGAGAACTTTCAACTCGCAACTTATAACGTTCAACTTATTTCAAGGAGACGTCCTATGACCAAACATCTCGTCTTAGTCGCCGGCAACATCGGGACGGGCAAAACCTCGCTGACGGAGCGCTTAGGCGGGCGATTGGGCTGGCGCACGGCCTTTGAGTCCGTCGCCGACAACCCCTATCTGGCCGATTTCTACGGGGATATGCGACAGTGGTCCTTCCACCTGCAGATCTTCTTCCTGGGCCACCGCGCCGAGCAGCATCTTGAGTTGGCGAACGATGCCCAATCCGCCATCGCCGACCGCAGCATCTACGAGGACGCCTACATCTTCGCGCGGGCGCTGCATCACCTGGGCAACCTGAGCGAGCGGGATTACCTCGCCTATCGCACCATCTTCAAACTGGTGGTCGGCAATCTGCCCCGCCCCGATTTGTTGATCTACCTCAAAGCGCCCGTCCCCGTGCTGATGGAGCGCATTCATCAGCGGGGGCGCGAGATGGAACGGAGTATCACGGCGGAGTATTTGGGGCTGCTGGAGACCTTCTATGATGAGTGGATGGAGGGCTTCAACGCCTGCCCGGTGCTGACGATTCGCACGGCAGATCTGGATTTCGTGCATAAGCCGCAGCATTTGGATATTGTGGTCAATCGCATCCAAGATAGATTAGCCGGCAAAGAAGATGTGGTCTTCCCCACGGATACGTGACTTCTTATCTAATCTGATCCGCCCGGCGCGCGCGGCGCACCTGGAGCCGGCCTCACTGGTCGGGCTTTTCTTCATCTCGGCGGCCTCCCTGCTGTTGGAAATCACCCTCACCCGCCTCTTCTCGGTCGCGCAGTTCTACCACTTCGCCTTTATGATCATCAGCTTGGGGATGCTGGGCTTCGGCGCGAGCGGGACGTGGCTGGCGCTCTTCCCGCGCTGGGGCCGGGATCGACCGCGCCGCACGTTGGCGATCCTGGCATTGGCCTACGGCGTGACCAGCGTCGGCGCCTACGCGCTGACCAACGTTGTCCCCTTCGATTCGTTCAGCATCGCCTGGGAACGCCAGCAGGTGGCCATCTTGGCCCTGCACTACGTCGCCTTGGCCGCGCCCTTCTTTTGCAGCGGCGCGACGCTGGGCCTCCTCTTCGCGCAACACCCCCAGGCCGTGAGTCAACTCTACGCCCTCAACTTTGGCGGATCGGCGGTGGGCTGCGCGCTGGCGCTCCTCGTGCCGACGTGGCTGGGCGGCGCGGGCATCGTGTTGCTGTGCGGGGCGCTGGGCGGCGTGGCGGCGCTCTGCTTCGCCAACGCGCGGACGATGCGCGTCGCAGCGGGCGCGTTGATCATAGCGATGGGCATCGCCGGCGCGACGCGACCCGCGCCGCTGACGATAGAGCTTTCGCCCTACAAGGGCCTGAGCCACGCCCTGCGCCTCCCCGATGCGCGCGTGGTCTTTCGGGCGTGGAACAGCTTCTCCCGCGTCGATGTGGTCGCCAGCGAGAGCATCCGCTCGCTGGCCGGGATGAGCTATCAAAGCCCCGCCTCGCCGCCGCCCCAGCACGGCATCTACGTCGATGGCGGCGACCCCAGCCCGGCGCTCCAACTGCCGATAGCGACATTAGATGATACCAACACCGAGGCGCTGACCTTCACCGACTTTATGCCCACGGCCATCGCCTATCAGCTCCGGCCCGGCGGCGATGCGCTGGTGCTGGCGCCTCACGGCGGGCTGGCGCTGTGGATCGCGCTGGCGCAGGGCGCCGCGCGCGTGACCGCCGTCGAGCCAAACCCGCTCATCATCGAAGCGGCGGGGCCGATTTATGAGCACCCCCGCGTGACGACGGTCATCGAGACGCCGCGCAGCTATGCCCGCCGCGCCGACGCGCAGTTCGACGTGGTGGAGTTGGCGCTCACCTCACCCTATCACCCCGTCCGCTCCGGGGCCTACAGCCTGGCCGAGGACTACACCTACACCGTTGAGGCCTTCCGCGACGACCTGGCCGCTCTCCGCCCCGACGGCCTGTTGGTCGTCACGCGCTGGTTGCAGATGCCGCCCAGCGAATCGCTGCGAGCATTCGCGCTGGCGGTGACCGCCGTGGAGGCCGAGGGCGGCGATCCCGCCGAGCAGATCGTCGCTTTTCGCGGCTACCAGACGCTGACCCTGCTCGTCAAACGGCAACCCTTCACCGAGGCGGAGGTGGACGCCGTGCGCGCGTTCGCCGCGCGCTTGGCCTTCGATCTGGTCATCGCGCCGGGGATGGATGCCGCGGAGGCGAATCAGTACAACGTGCTGGAGCGCCCGCTCTATCACGAAAGCTTCATCGCCCTGCTCCGCGCGGAGGATCGCGCGGCGTGGTACGCGGACTATCCCTTCGATGTGACGCCGCCCACCGACCAGCATCCCTTCTTCTGGCACTTCTTCAAGTGGTCGCAAGCGCCGGAGATGATCGCGACGCTGGGCAAGCAGTGGCAGCCCTTCGGCGGCGCGGGCTACTTCGTGCTGCTCCTGCTGCTGG
>CAYXVS010000147.1:0-7334 GCA_964468735.1 uncultured Anaerolineales bacterium
GATACGGTTTCTGAGGCCTCATCCTCAACATCATCTGACTCAATATCATCTGACTCAACACCGTCTGGTTCGACAGTCAGTTCGCTTGCATCTTCCTCAGAAGTTGCTTCTTCTATTTCTGCCTCCTCCACTGCCGCCGCGTCCATAGCTTCTCCATCTCCCTCTACTGATGCTTCTTTTACTACTTTTTCTTCCTCCACCGGGCGCGTCGATTCCATGTCGCCGCCCAACGGGCTGACGCCCAAATTCGCTCGCTCGAGAATCTCATCTAAGATTTGCGCACCGGTGCGGCCCGTGTTCTGGCTCACCGCGATGCTCAAATCCCGCCGAAAGGAGCGCGTGAGATCATCGCCCGTCGCGTAGGAGACCAGGGCCATCGCCTGGACGGCGTTCGCAATCGCGTAGCGCGGCTCAATGCGCTCCAAATCCTCGAAGAAGAAGGCACAGCTCGCAAACATCCGTTGGCGGTGCACTTGGGATCGCAAAAGGCTCAAGATGCGACGCTGCGCTATCGTCGAGAGATGGCCCAGATGATGCTCGGCCAAGAAGGTCGCGTCATCCGTCTGGCCCAAGAGCACGGTGATGTACTCATCCCGCACGCGCCAGGGCGCCAGATCGCGCCGGCGGAAGACGTCGGCGTAGATACCATCGATCTCCCGCGAGAGGTTATCCAGAGCACGTCGCAGCGCGCCTTTCCAATGACCACAGCCCTCCGTGCAGGGACAACCGGTCGCCCAGCGCCCCAAATTATGGCTACAACTCCACGCTGTGTTCTCGACAATCTCGATCTCAGCCACCGGCGGCTGCTGTCGGAGGTAGCGACTCAAGGTCGTCACTTCGTAGGCATCTTGGAAGGTCGGCGTGGTCAAGCGTTGAAGCACCTTCACGCCCTGATGATGATGATGGCCAAAGGTCTCGCCATCCGTCGCGATGAGCGTCAATGCCCCCGGCTCCCGATCTCGCAGCGCCTCGTTCATCCAAGTCCGAGCGTCATCCGCTTGCGGCATGCCAAACGAAAGATAATTTGAAAGTCCACGATCCCGCACAAAGACCGTGATGAAATGGCCATCGGACAGGCGAACTTTATACGGCCCCGCACCATAGGAAAGATCGCCACGCACCTGCTCCTCGGAGAGGATAATGAACCAGAGGCCCGATTCAGCGACGGCCTCCAAGGTCTGATAATCGACGGCCATCTCCGGCAGCCAGATGCCATCGGGGCGCGCGCCGAAGCGATGTTTGTAGCTGGCAATGCCCCAGCGCACCTGACAGCGCTTATCGCGTCCACGCGCCAGGGGTAAAATCGTATGATGGACAGATTGCGCGATGCCGTTGCTGACGCCAAATCCACTCTGATACGCATGCACCGCCGCGACAATCTTCTCGTAGGTCAGATGGGCCTCTTGATCCATCCAACGCGCCAAGGTGCCGCCCAAGTTGAAGCTGATGCGATTGAAGTTGCCAACGGAGGCGTTGGGATCATAACATTCCCTGGTGATGCGAGCGTTCCAATTGGGGTATGGCGCCGCCGTGGGTTCATAGCGATACACACCAGTAAAGGGGTCTTCACGCGGCGGCTGATAGAAATGGCCGTGAATGCACAGTAAAGGTTTATCGGCTCTCATAAAATCCTTTTGGCTCTTATAGGGAATTAGGTGAAATGTCGCTGATTGGTTCGTAGCCTTGTCTTGGCCCGATGAATGGAATTCATCGTCTGATACTCAAAACCCGTTGGAAACGGGTTGTAGAGGTTGTTTTTAGTGCGATTCCATCGCACTTCCCAGTATCAGCCAGCGGTTTCAACCGTTGGCGATGAAATATTTCACCTAAAAACCGACAGGAGCTATCTTTTTTCTATAGCGAACAGAACGCCCTCGGAGACAGTCGCTCCGAGGGCATATTGTGAAATAGACTGCGTTATGAGGTCTGTTGATGGAGCGCCAGCGCACGCTGATACAAATCGACGTAGGCCTGCGCGGAGGCATTCCAAGAGAAATCCATCTCCATCGCGCGGCGCTGAATGCTCTCCCAGCGCGCGCGGTCAGCGTAGGCCGCGATGGCGCGCCGCATCGCCTCTAAGAGCGCGCGCTCCTCGTAGGCCTCGAAGGTGAACCCCACACCGCGATCCTTCTGCGCGTCGGTATCGACGACGATATCGGCCAGGCCGCCGGTCGCGCGCACGATGGGCACCGCGCCGTAGCGCATCGCCGTCATCACACTCACGCTGCTCGGCTCCGACCGGCTCGGCATCACGAAGGCATCCACCCCGCCGTAGATCTGACGGGCGGCGCGCTCATCGAATTTGATCAACGCGCGGACGTTATCCGGGAAGCGTGCCTGAAGCGCTTGGAATTTCTCCTCATAGGCCGGCTCGCCCGTCCCCAGCAGCACAAACTCGACGTCCTGCTGATCTAAGAGCTGTTCCAGCGCCGCCAAGAGCAGATCCAAGCCCTTGATGTTATCCAAGCGACTCACCATGCCCAGCAACGGCACATCGACGCGCCCGCTTAGCCGCAGATCACGCTGCAACGCGGTCTTGTTGACCAAGCGCATCTTCAGAGAATCGACATCAAAGGTCTGCGGGAGCGCCTCGTCCGTGTCGGGATTCCAGCGTTCGACATCGATGCCGCTGAGAATCCCAAAGAGCCGATCTTCACGCTGTTGGAGCAAGCTCGCCAGCCCCATCCCCGATTCCTCTTGGAGGATTTCGCGGGCGTAGACAGAACTGACCGTGCTGATGAGGTCGGCGTGCGCGATCCCCTGCGCCATCCAATTGATCTGGCCGGGCGGCTCGACGGGCAGATGCGGGACATCGTCCATCCGCCCAAAGGTCAGCAGCAACCGCCCGCAGATGCCCTGATAGGCCAAGTTATGGATGGTGAAGAGCGTGGCGATGTCCTTATAGACCGCCTCCTTCTTCCCGTAGATATCAAGCCAGGTGGGCACGGGGCCGGTATGCCAATCGTTGGCGTGGATGATATCCGGCGTCCAATCGAGCGCCTTCAGCACGGCGATCACCGCGCGCGAGAAAAAGACAAATCGCATGGGATCATCTCGGAACCCGTAGACCTTCTCTCGCGCGGAGAAATAGTGATCCTCCCAGATGAGATAGACCGGCACATCATCGGAGGTGGTCTGGAGCAGGTGAACGCGCTCCTCACTGGGGCCGGCCGGCACGGGGATGGAGTTCCCAATGCGATGGAAGTCGTAATCCTTACTGCGGATGTTGCCATAGCGCGGGATCAACAGTCGGGCATCGACGCCCACATCGCGCAACGCCTTGGGTAAGGCGCCGGCCACATCCGCCAGGCCCCCTACCTTGGCGAAGGGCAACGCTTCCGCAGCGATGAACAGAACTTTCAAGTTATCTTTCATATCTAACTCCCAGACTCAAAAGCAACAACCAACATCTATCTTCATTATAGCTGACTTCGTTGAAAGAGCAACGGGATTAAGGTATTATAGGGGTGGGATCATCCCCTGGCCCACAAAACCCAAGAAGATATTAAATTACAGGAGAGAAAAATATGCAGCCCCGTGGATGTCGAATGATCGTAGCTTTGGTTGGCGGATTTTTGTTGATCTGGATAACTTTGAGTGTGATGCTCGCCCCCACCTCGCACACGACGGTGCAGGCGGCGACAGATGCGCCACGCGAGGTCGTCATCAATGAGGTGGCGTGGATGGGAACGGGAGCCTCATACACAGATGAATGGATCGAATTACACAACACGACAGCAGGAACGGTCACCCTGGATGGGTGGCAAATTACAAGCAATGATGGCATGGCCATTGAGCTTAGTGGGGAGATCGCGCCCCAGAGCTTTTATCTTATCGAGCGCACGGATGATACCACCGTCGACGATATCCCCGCCGATCTGACCACTAGCTTCGGAAGCGGAGGTCTCCACAACGACGGCGAAGTCCTCACACTTACCAACACCGCTGATGAGGTCATCGACACGTCCAACGCCGGCGGCGGGGCATGGCCAGCCGGCGATAAAGACGCAAGGATCACGATGGAGCGCATCGACCCGACGCTGCCAGACACGCCGGAGAATTGGGCGACCAACGACGGCGTCACGATCAACGGCCACGATGCCGACGGCGAACCCATCCTGGGGACGCCGAAAGCGCGGAACTCCGTCTATCAGATTCCGTTTGAGGAACGGGCCGAATTGCAGATCCGCAAAGTGGGGCCGATCACGCGCACAGCGGGCGAGGTCATCACCTACCACGTCACGATCACCAACACCGGCGGCCACATCGCCGAGCAGACGCGCCTGACGGACACGCTTCCGGCCGACGTCCACTTCATCACCCAGAGCAGCGAGTTTACATTTACGCATATCCAGGCCGCGCGCGTCTTGCGCTGGAATCTCGGCGCGGTGATGACCGGCACGCCCTACGCCATCACGGTGACGGGGCAGATCACGCCCACGGCGTCGGGCGGCGAGATCGTCAACCAGATCACGGCGACGACGCGCACGCCATCGCCCGCGCCCTACGCCGCCGCGCGCTGCACCACGACGGTTCGTCCCATCGCCGCCGATGTCGCCGTCGCATTGACCGGCCCCCTCACGGCGACGGCGGATTCAATCCAGCGCTACGATCTCACCGTGGCGAATGTGGGGGAACTGGCCGCCGCCGACGTGGCGCTCGCCTACACCCCCCCCGCCGAGGCGACGGTCGTCGATCACACGCCCGACTACGGGACGCTCCAGATGCTCCCGCCCCAGAAGCTGATCTGGCAGGTGGGCGATCTCGCGCCGGGCGCGGCGATCCCGCTCACCGTGAGCGTCCACATCTCCGCCGAGGCCGCCGGCCCACTCACCTATTACCTCACCGCGACGACGGCCAGCGATGATCCCCACCCCGCCAACGACGCCGCCGCCTGGACGACCCAGGTCGGCGAGCCGCAGGTGCTCATCAACGGCGTGCTCTACGATGGCTACGCCCCAGAGCCAAGGGGCGAGGCCGTCCAATTGCTCAACGCCGGCACAGCGCCGGCCACGCTCGCCGGATGGGAGCTATGCCGGGATAAAAGCGATGCTTACGAGTGCCATCCGATTCCTACGATGACGCTTGAGCGGCGGCAGCACGTCTGGCTGGCCAAGGAGATCGCGGGCTTCACCTCCGCCTTTGGCTTCCCGCCAGATTACGCGCTAGACGATGACTGGTTCACGGGTCCCGGCTTGACGAATGGCAGCGGGGATGAGGTGCTGCTGCGCGATTCGGACGAGCAAGTGATCGACGCGCTGGTCTATAAAGCGGGGAAAACGCCCATCGCGGGCTGGACGGGGCCGGGCGTCGAGCCGTATGGCGTGGGCCGCGAGGAGGGTCAGATCCTCACCCGCATTCCTGATGAGATCACCGGGCTGCCGGTGGCCGATACCGACACCGCCGCCGATTGGCTCCAGACCACGGGGAACTTCACCCACGGACGGCGCGTGCGCTATCCCGGCTGGGACCTCGATCCCCTCTTCTGGCCCCTGACAGCCACCGAGACGGCGACGGTTGTCGTGGGCATCGCGCCGGACAACGC
The DNA here is from genome assembly GCA_964468735.1 of uncultured Anaerolineales bacterium. Classification (GTDB taxonomy): domain Bacteria; phylum Chloroflexota; class Anaerolineae; order B4-G1; family SLSP01; genus JAAAOZ01. Next base: position 5,546 of record CAYXVS010000147.1, read on the forward strand.
TTTCGAGGTCATCTCGGAGACGTTGATGCGGGCGGAGGAGAGCATCGCCATCGAGATGTACTCCCTGCGCCATCCCAGCCTCGTCGAGGCGCTGGTCCAAAAGGCCCAGGCCGGCGTCAGCGTGACGGTCTTGCTGGAGGGAAGCATCGTCGGCGGGTGGAACACCACCAAGTGGCACACGGAACTCTACGCCTGCCAGCAGATCGAGGCGGCGGGCGGCGCGTGCTGGTTTATGGCCCACGAGCCGACCGAGGGAATCTTCAATCGTTACGAGTACCTGCACGCCAAGCTCATCATCGTCGATGATACGTGGGCCGTGGTCAGCTCCCAGAACTTCACCTGGGGCGGTCTCCCCGGCGATGACAAAAGCAACGGCGCCTACGGCTCGCGGGGCGCTGTGATTGCGACCACCGCGCCGGCGGTGGTGGAGCGCGCGCGCACGATCTTCGACTTGGATTTAGACCCCGCGCATCATAACGATCTGGTGCGCTGGAACCCGGCCTTAGATAAATACGGCGCGCCGACGCCGGAGATGGTCGATCTCTCCCAACCGGACGCGATAACCTACACGGTCCGATTTAGTCAGCCGTTGGTCGTGCACGGGACCTTTCCATTCGAGTTGGTCACCGCGCCGGAGGCCGCCTTACGGCAAAGCGATGCGCTCCTGGGCCTGGTCGGGCGCGCGGGCGCCGGGGATAAGGTCTACGTGGAGCAGCTCTACGAATACGCCACGTGGGGCGATAGCCCCAATCTGCGGATGGAGGCTTACATCGATGCAGCGCGCCGGGGCGCTGAGGTGCGGATCTTGGTCAACGGGAAGAACTTCGCGCCCTACACCGAGGACGCGCCCATCGAAAGCCGCCGCACCATCAGTTACGTCCAGCGCATCGTCCGCGAGGAGGGGCTGAATCTCCAGGCGGCGGCCGGCAACGCCACCGGCGAGGGCATTCACATCAAGATGGTGCTGGTCGATTTGCAGGATGAGGGCCAATACGTGCATCTCGGCTCGATCAACGGCAGCGAGACCTCCAGCAAGGTCAATCGCGAGGTCGCCCTCCAGATCCAATCCAAGGAAATCTACGATTATCTGGGCCAGATGTTCCGGTACGATTGGGGGCAAGCAAATCCGATTTACCTCCCGCTGGTGATGCGCCATTACGCGCCGCCTCCGCCACCCGTCGATTACCTAGTCATCAGCGAGGTTTTCTACACGCCGGGCGCTTCGAACGTGGGGGAAGAGTGGGTCGAATTGTACAATCCCACGCAGGAAACCATCGACCTGCACCAATACAAAATCGGCGACGCCGAGACGCCGGATCGCGCCGAGGCGATGTTCCGCTTCCCGCCCGGCGCGACGCTGCCGCCGGATGGCATCGTCGTGGTGGCCGTGAACGCCTCCGAGGTACCCGAAGCCGACTTCGAGATGTATAACACCACCAGCGTCACCGATATGATGCGCTACACGCCCTGGGGCCAGGAATGGGCCTCGTGGGGTCTCCGCAACGACGGGGATCAAGTGCTGTTGCTGGGACCGGACGACACGCCGGTGGACGTCCTCGTCTGGGGGGATGCGACCTATCCCGGCGTCGCGCCCCACCCCGGCGTCGCGCTGTCCGGCTCGTCGCTGGAGCGCCATCCGCCCTATTACGATCACGACAACTGCGCCGAGGACTTCCGCGACCGCTTCCCGCCCACGCCGGGCGAGCTTTCGCCGGTGGAAGAGGCAACCGTCAAGCATCGCGCCAGCAGATAGCGCCAGAGGAACCGTTTTGAGGTGCAACGCACTTTT
>CAYXVS010000148.1:0-7292 GCA_964468735.1 uncultured Anaerolineales bacterium
AGGAGGGCCACAGGCAGAAAACCACTTGTTTTTGGGAGGTTTATTTTCTTGGAACGGCCTTATCAGCCCGATGTGTTGATTTTCTCTGCGCTTTCTGCGACAATGCCTAGGGCCAATAAGAGACCGGCCCCTCCTCCAGCAACTCCGACGTGGCACCCACCAGACGCCAGCCCTCGGTGGTGCGCGTTAATTGCCATTCCACATTCCACAAGCGACGCACCACGCCGCCCTCCTCATTATCCCACGCCGCGATCATCGTCGCGACGCGCGCACTGGCGTCGGTCACTGTGCCGGGGATTGTGTGCACATTTCCCGCATCGACGCGCAACGTCGTCGCGTAGCCCAGCGCCCACGCCGCATAGGGTCGATCATCCGCCGGGGTGAGCAACGCATAGGCGCCCGGAAGATCACGGTCGTCCAGCGCTAAATAGAACGAAATGACCGCGTAGTCCGGCTTATCACTGCGATAGCTGTGCGGGCGCGTCAAGTAGAACCAGTCGTAGCGATCGGAGGTCCATCCGTAGCTCTGCCCCGTCCAGGTGTGGATCGCGTACCAGGCGAAGTCATCCGTCCCGCTCACACGATAGCCCTCCCAAATCTCCATTGCCAGGTCGCCATCGACGTCCTTCAAGAACACACCCGCGTCTCCGGCAAATCGCCCCAGCCGCTGATAGTGTGTGCCATCCCAGGCGTAGATGTGCAACAACGTCTCGTTGCCCGTGCCGTGCCCAAAGATCGCGATCTCGGTGCGGCCATCCGTGTTGAGATCGCGGATCTCGATGTTGCAGACGGCATACTGACCCAATCCAACGTCGGGGGCGCCCGGCTTGGGATAGGCCGGCTCGAGGGCATAAGCTGCGGTCTCGTCGAGGACGAAGGCGCTGAGCCGCGTCGGGGAGACCATCTCTTGATGGGCCAATGCGACCCATTCCGGCGCGCCGTCCGCGTCGGTGTCCTCGTAGCGGAGGCAGACGAGCGTCGCGTCCCCGACCTGCGCTTGGACGCGCGCCATCCCGGTGTTGGCCGCGGCCATCAACGGCCCCGGGGCCGGCGTGGCGACCGGCGTCGGGCTTGGCGCCGGCGTTGGCGTGGAGGTCAACGCCGGGGTCGATGTTGACGTCGGTGCGGGCGGAATGGACGTCGGAGGCAACGTCGTCGGCGTGACGACCACCACGCTTAGAGGTGGGGATTCCGTGCAGGCGCTCACATAGATGATCAACGGGAGAAGCAATATCAAAGCAGTGCGGTATCTCATAAGACAGAGCGTCTGCAAACGAACAAGACGGGACATATCCCTCCAGGGGACATGTCCCGTCTCCAGTTTATGTTCAGCAGCCAAACTACGCCTTCCGGAGGCGTCGACTTATGAAGAGCACACCCAATAGCAGCCCAGCCAATAGCACCAACAACACCTCGCCCAAGCCGGTCTTCGGCGTAGTGGCCTCGGCCTTGGTCTTGTCCGGCGGCGTGGGCGTCGCTCGCGGCGTTCGGGTCGGCGTGGGGGGAACAGGCGTCGGTGTCGGTGTACGACGGGAGACAAGCGTGGGCGTGGGCGTGACTTCTTCACCCTCCATGCCCGCACCGGTCATCTCGCCCTCTTCACTCTCTCCTTCACCAGCCCCAGCCTCTTCCTCGTCCGTGGGTGTATTCGTCGGGCCAACCACCGGCGTTTCGGTCGGTGTAGAGGTAGGTTCTGGGGTGTCGGTCGGTTCGGGTGTGTCGGTGGGCGCCTCCGTAGGTTCACCCTCACCTTCCCCTTCTCCCTCTCCCATTCCAGCTTCCTCAAGCGCGACCGCTGTGGCCGTCATATCCTCTTCCAGAAGCTCGACCGTGGGCGTCGCGGTGTCTGCCGGGGCTTGCTGAGCCTGTCGATTGGGATTAATGAACAGGAAGAAAACCGCAAAGAAACCGATGGCCAAAACCAACAGCCCGCCTAAGACACTAATGCCTATAATGAAAGTACGGTTTTGTCCTTCCGCACCCGCTTCCGGCTCCTCAACAGCCTCTTCTTCCTCGTCCATGAAGATGTCGTCCTCATAGGCATCATAATCTTCATATAAATCATCGGCCATGGGTCTTCCTCCTTAACATATCCTAATGAAAAATGCACTAAGGGCACAGGTGATGGAGATTTCTTACTACGTTCTCACTATACCATAAAGCAAAAAATTATACAAAATACTTATTGCGTTTTCTATCCCAAAGTTGCTCTCATGTTAGAGAGAAAAGTCGACAAGCTGCGTGACGATTGGATAACGATTTGATTTAGCCGCAGATCCAGGCCTAAACCGTCAAATTTTTACCCAACGGGTAAGAAAGTGAACAGCTCTTTTTTTGGCGAAAGCTTGTCCACGTTAGGACTATAACAATCGCTCCAGATTGGCGTAGGGGATAAAGGCCATCTCATTCCGGCCAAAATCGACCTGAACACCGGTCACCCGCGCGCCGGTCTCGAGTTGAGACATCCCCGGTGGGATATCGATGACCTCGCCGGAGGCGCCGCGATAAGGCTGGCGCAGCGCCCGCACGCGGCTCCCGACCACAATCGGCGCGTCAGGATCGATGGGGGTGCCGGCCTCGGAGGGCATCGGCACCACGATGTACGGGCGCTTGGCGCCCCAGCGCGGGCGCAGTTGGGCGCTGAGTGCGACGTCGCGCCCATCGAGGGAGCGCAACAGATCAAAGGTCGCCTTGGACATCGGCGTCTTCCCCACCCCCTCCGTGGCGACGATGGGAAAGCCAACCCCCTCCGCAAGCGAAAGCAGACGCGAAGGCAGGCCGCCAACGATGATGCCACGTACCTGCATCTCGACGGCGCGTTCGATGGTCTCCTCATCCAGCCGCGCGCCACCGACCAGAATCGCTCCCTGAGACGCCGGGTCGATATGTTTGGGACGCAGTGGGTGGCGCGGCGCCCGCGCGATGACGCGCAGCGGGCCGTACGCCTCCAGACCGTTGCCCCAAGCCGCCTGAATATAAGCGCCCACCGTCTCAATCAGGACGCCTTCGGATGGCCACGTATCGACGACAACCCCAGGGACCAGCGCGTTCAATCGAATAGGCTGTGGATCCGCTTCCAACAGCAGGCGCCCGCGTCCACTGCCCACAATAGTTCCCCCGATCGGGGCACGACATGATCCCCCGCTCAGTCCTCCGCGCGCGGCGAGCACATCGCCCTCGGATACCCGCTCTCCTCGTTCGACTTTAATATAATTCTTTACCTTTTTAAGGGGAACATTAAGCTCGCGCGCCACGTTGATGATGCGAAAATCGGCGGGGCGCACGGTTTGCGCTACAATATGAGCTGGCTCGACGGTATCCCCCACGCCGACTAAAATATCCCCCGGTCGCGGTAAGCGTCGTGATATTTGAACGATGGTAAGTGGATTGACGATACTATAAGGCACGTACATCGTTAACCTCCCACATCCCAAATCCACCGATTCAGCCGTCGCCGCCGTTGATCTGGATCATCGGGAAGCGAGAGCGGGCGTCCGCGCGCATCGACGACCAATCCCACCACGCCGCCAATCGCCTGAATCTTGCCGCCGCGCCCTGGCCCTAGCCCGACATCAAATCGGCGCGTCGGCTTGAGCTTGAGCGTGGCTTTCTGGCCCGGCAACAAGGGCCAAATTTCTATCTCGCCGTAGCGGGCCTCGACATCTAAATCACCGCCGTCCTCATAGGCGATGTGCATTTTGAGGACGGTATCGCCGGGGCGCGCTTTGCCCACCGGCGAGATGACCGTCCCCAGCGAGACCAACGTCCCGGCCTCCAACGCGGAGGCCGCCGCCAAGGGCTTAATGCCAGCCACCGCGCCCAGCGCGGGCGCTGCGCGATTGATGTCCAGGAGAATGGTGGAGATGCCCACGGGTTGGACGCCATCTAGGACGATCAACAACGCTTGCCCCGGACGCGGCAGGTGCACAATGCCACCACCGGAGATCAAGATAGGATCGAAGCGCGGCATCAACGTCGGGTATTGCTGCGCCTGCCCGGCATTCCACGTGGGATGCGCAACATCGAGCGCGCTGTGTAGGATCTCGCGGGCCACCGCTCGCTCCATCAGCAGTTCCTGCGGCTCCTGCGGGATCGTCCAGGGGCGCAACTCGCGATTATACAACAAATCAAAAATATCCTGTGGATCCTCGACCTCTTCTGGAATCCAGCGGAGCAGCCGCTCGACGCCATGCTCTGCAACCCAATCGGTGGGGCCATAGGCGATGCCCTGCTCATAGATGGTCACGTAGGAATGCTCGTTGAAGGTCGCCGCTACCGAGGTCGTCGCAGCCCCCAGGTCGATGCCCAATGCCCCGCGATCAGTATTGCGTTCGCGATACCACAGGAAATCCACGATCCGCGAGAAAGCGGTGGCGGTCGGCAACAGCTCAGAGCGACTCCACAAGCGCAGGGTGTCCGCGCCGGGCGTATTATTCAACCGCTTGTTGACGTAGATTGTCTCCAGCGCCCGCTGCGCCGGCCCTAAGTGCTCGGTATCTTCCGTAGGATGCACATTGTCGACGACTTCGACGCTGGTGATATCAGAGATCAATTTGGTGATGTTGGGACGAATTTGGGCATTACCGGCGTAAAGAACGCGAGGGCGTTGATCTTCCTCCAGCATCGACGCGGCCAGGGCAATCGCCTCGGCCAATTCCATCACCGGGCGACTGGCGCCGCCATCGATCCCGCCGACCAAAAAGACCACATCTGGCGCCAGATCCCGCACCGAGCGCGCCCACGTTTCCTGCGGCGCGTGCAAACTGCCCTCGCGTGAGAGCATAGCCTCGGTCCGGGTGTAAGTGCCAGAAGCGGCCCGATAGGCACTCTCCAAGCTCATCTCGCGGACCAGGCCGGCGATGACCAATCGCAGCGGCTCCGGCGCGCTCAAGATCGCGACGAAAGCGTCCACGCCGTCCGGCCCCTCGCGGGGCGTGATCAACTGCCCGCGCATATAGAGCGCGCGGCCCGTGATCTCCTCGATCTCTTCGATAGCATGGACCACGCCAACGCTGATGTCGCTCCACGGCGGATTGATGGTCGTCAAGGTTTCCGCCTGAGCGACGAAGCGATAGCTCGCCTCCACACGCTCCAACAGCAGGAGCTTGGTGATGACCGCGCCGCAGTCCGCGATGAGAATAGATTCTATTGATCGTTCGTCCGCCATCACGTGCCCCTACCCTCCAATCAACGGAATAAGTTCTTCTATGAGTTCGATAATCTGCCAAATATGATCGATCAATAAGGTCATTGCGGTGGTAATCGCGCCAGAAAAGACCACGGCCAGCGCCAGTGTGATGAAAAGTCGCCCCACCCAGTTTATGCCGCGCCACAGCACCTGCAACGACTTGTTCTGCGGCTTCTGACGGGGAGAGAATACAATCAACGACGCAATGGTGCCAATCATGGCGACCACCCCCATCACCAGCCTATCCGGAGGTTGATTTAAACTGATGGCGCTGCCGGTGGCTAACATCTGGGGGATGAGGGTGCCGGTCAGCGCGCCGGAGATCGCCACGCCGGAACCAACGCCCAACAAATATCCAATGGAGATGTTGCCCAATAGCGCAATTTGCCGCAGCGATTTGATGTTCACCAGGCCCTTGAGCAGGAGCAGCACACCCAGAATCAGCGGCACCACATAGACAATCCGCTCAGGGACACTGGCCGTCCCAGCCCCTAGGATGATCGAGAACCAATCTCTGAGGATAAAGAGCCACGCCATACCCAGCGCATAGCCAACGCTGCTGCCAACCAGCAGGGCCAACGCCCAGCGATAGAGGATGTTATCCCCCAGGAGATAGCTAAAAATCATCAAGCTGATCACCACACCGATCAGCATTCCAAGTATTTGAGGATCTAGGAGTCCTTCCATCGGTTATCCAATCCTTTTTCTGCCGGCGACAAGGCTGAACATTGCACCCAAGATCAACAAAACGAAGGCCCCCCAGTGTGTGAACATCAACGCCCCCAACAGACGGATGTAGATCCCGTTGGGAAGTCCTCTGACCGCTCGATAGGAGACGATATCAGGATACCCTACCAACCAACCCTCGATTGTTTCCTGATCTTGTAGATAGGGCATTGCCCACGGGCCTACCGATGCACTGACGCCAGCGCCCATCTTGATTTGATCCGCCACCGCGTTTTGCTCGATCCACCAGCGCAAGCGCTTGGATCTGGCCGACAGGACCAACAGCAGTGCGGGCGAGGTGTCGCGTTCCGCACCCAAGAAGCGAGCCACGCCGTAGGAGCCACTCGGCAGGTACGCCTCGCCTGCGGCTAATTGATTGGTGATTGATTTTGACGCCAGGAGGCCGTTCACGATCCCCGCACCATCCGGCAAGGTGCTGACAGCAAGGATGTCCACCTCCTGGGTCTGGAGATGATCCAAGAGCGTCTCGGCCATCAGCCTCATCTCACCGGCCTCGGCGGCGCCATACTCTACCGCCAGGATCACGCTGTCTCCAGGCGCAAGCGCGTCGATGGTCTCATTGAGCGCGGGGACGCCGGCAGAGGGACTAGCCGTTATATGGGTCATATCTAATGGGCTGAGGCCTAAAATGACGATTAATGCGCTCAATACCAAAACCACGGTGACAAACAACCGCAGTACTGTCGTGCCCGCGCCGGCTATCTCCCGCTTCTGCGCGACCGGGCGCTCGATGCTGCGAGGCTGCTCCAGCAGTTCTTGCCAGAGCTGCGCTTGTTCGACCATCTCTTCGGAAAATTCGGGACGCGGTTGCGCCTCGAAATCCTCCGGCATATCGATGACGTCGGCGGGCGGGATGATGTTAGGCAGGCCAGCGAGAGGGCCTGATCCCGCCGGTGGCTGCGTCGGTGTCGGGGATTTCTCCTCCACCGTCGACACCCGCGGGCGAAGCTCCTTGACCCAATCAGGGATCTCTGCACGCGCTAACCCCTCTGCGCTCTCCGGGATTTCGAACTCAATGAACTCCCCTTCCGGTATCTCCTCCGCCTCTTCCGCAGCCCCTTCGCCTCGCGGAAGCGGGCCGGAGCCAGGGAGCGGGCCAGTACCGGGAGGTCGAAGATCCTGCACCCAATCCGGCACGGACGCCCGGACTAGGCTCTCCTCCTCCGGCATTTCCTCGGCGGCGCCCTCGGCGCCCGGCTGAAGGCTCTGCAACCAACTGGGGACTTCGCCTTCCACTATATCCGATGTGTCGACGTCCTCCAAGGTGAGTTCCATATCACCTTTGGACATCGCTGGTTCCTCTTCGGGTTCGGGCGCCGGGACGGCCTCGGCTTCAACTTCTTCTTCGGCCATACCG
>CAYXVS010000149.1:0-7262 GCA_964468735.1 uncultured Anaerolineales bacterium
CATAATTTTTGGAGAGAAACAATGAAAAAAGAACACCACTGCAATTGCAAGACTGGATGCGATACCTATCGCTGTAGCTGCCTCAAGCACAACGAGCCGTGTGATGAGAACTGCGGCTGTGTCGATTGTCGCAATCCGCTGAACGGCATGGACGTGGAAAATATGACCGTCTGCGCCATTCAGAACATCGATATCGTCAAGGATCTTACTGAGGAGGAACTATCAGAACGCTACGAGTTTCCTTGCGGTCACAAAAGTGCGCCGCTCAGAGATCTGATATCAGGGGTTTATTGCGAGGAATGCGGTGAGGATTATTGGTACTCCTTCTGTTGGAACGACATAGTTTCATCGGGCCACACCTGGCATTGTGAGGATTGTAACCAGTGCCGGGATTGGCGCGAATGGCATTGTGAAGTCTGTGACAAATGCACTTACGGCGTCACGATGCCGTGTCAGCACTGCGGCAATGATTCCGGGGTGATGAGCTTTATGTAGTCGTCCCCTGCCTCTTGCCCCCTGCATCTTGTCTTAATCAGAAAAAGGTCTACAATAATATGGCCGCCGCGTTGCGTGTCCCACGCAGTGACGGCGGCCTTTTTGTGGGGAGGTAACATGCCAGAAGCGACCATCAATCAAATTTTGGCCATCGAGAAAGAGGCGGTCCAACTGCGGGCCGAGGCCGAAGCTCAGGCGCGGAAGATCGTCGCGGCGGCGCAGCGGGAGGCGGATATCTTGCGCCGGAAGACCTTGGTCGAGGCGCGCGAGAAGGCCTCACGTATCAAGGAGCAGGGGCGCGAGGCGGCAGAGGAAAAGCGCGAGCAGTTGCTGGCGCAGGCGCGATTCGAGGCCGATCAGATGTGCGCGCAGGCCGAGCAACACTTCGACGCGGCGGCGGCGCTGGTGATGGCCCACGTCGTGGGCCGCGCAAAGTAGACCCGGCGATGTCCACGATCTCGCCGCGCAGTGTCTCCGCCTATGCGCAGGTGCAGGCGACCGTCCGCGCCCTCTACTCGACGCTGCTGACGCCGGAGACCTGGTTGGCCTTGATTCACGCGCGGGACTTTGATACTGTGCTCTCGTTGCTCTCCAAGACCGTCTACGGCCCCCACCTGCGGCTTGAGCGACGCCTCTTGACCCCCCGCCGGAGCGAGTATCAGATTCGCTGGCATCTGGCCAAGATGTACGAGAAGCTCATCCGTCTGACCCCGGCGCCAGGCTCCGATCTGCTGACCCAGCTCTGGCGACTCTACGAGGTGGACAACCTCAAGGCCACGTTGCGCGGCATCGAAGCCGGCGCGTCGTGGGATCAGGTGCTCCATCTGCTCTCTCCAGGCGAGTCGTACTTCTCACTTTCCATTGAGGATATGAAAGCGATGGTGCGGGCGGGTTCCATTTCCAGCGCTATCCGTCACATTCAACCTACGCCCTATTACGAAACGCTGATCCACGCCTTGGAGCGCTACGAGGCGGAGCAGAATCTCTTCCCTCTGGAGGTCGCGCTGGATCTGGAGTATCGCCGGGGCCTCTGGGAGAGCGTTGTGCGTCTCAAGGGCCAGGATCACGAAGAGGCGTTGGAGCTGGTCGGTACGGTGTTGGATGTGGATAATCTCCTCTGGGCCATCCGCTATCGGGTCTACCATCACCTCTCCAAAGAGGAGATCATCAACTACACCCTGCATTTTGGCTATCGCGTGCACGATGATGACATCCAGGCGATTGCCGCCGGGGAGGATATCGTTGCTGTGGTGCGCCGCATCTACCCGGAGATTGAGGCGTTGCAGCAGCTACCGAAAAATCTGAATGGGGCGAGGGACGCGCGGCTTGCCTCGTCCCGCGCCCTGGATCGCCGCCTGCGGGAGCTGGAGCGTGGGTTGGAGAGTCATATCGCCGATCTATGCCGGGCGCGCTTCCGTCGGTCGCCTTTCCATATCGGTTTGCCGGTGGCCTACTTGCTGTTACTCGAATACGAAATTATCGACTTGACAATGTTGATCGAGGCGAAGGTGTCGGAGGTCTCTATCCAGCAGGTGAAGTTTATCTTGGGATACGCCTCCGTAGCCAGTCCCACGGCCCGAGGGCCTGAGAGCCGCCGAATGCTCACCGGAGAAGGGATGAGGTGATATGTTTCAATCGCAGGCGATGAATAAAGTGGCGTTGATCGTCCCGGAGCACGATGTCGTGGTGGTCACGGAGATGTTGGCGGCGTCGGGGGCCTTTCATCTGATATTGACCGGTCCACAACGCTTGGGGCAGGGGCTGGGCGAGGCGGATCAGTGGGATACGTGGGCCGGCCTCTTTAGCAATCTGGAGCGTCGCATCTTGGGTGTGATGGAGGCGCTGGACGTAGAAGTGGGCGAGCCGCCGGATGAGACGCTCCATCTCATTGAGCCGGAGATCGCTCAACGCGATGTGAAGCATCTGGAGCAGGAGACCGAGGTCTACGTCCACGAGTTGCAGGCGGAGCAACGTCGGCTGGCGCGACTTCAGCGATACGTCAGCCAGTTGGAGCCGCTGGTGAATTTAGATGTCGATCTCGACACCCTGCGGAATTTAGAATACACCTTCTTGCTGGTCGGCTCGATGCCGGTGGACAATATCGAGCGTTTTCAGACGAGTTTGGAGCATCTGCCCCACGTTCTATTGATCCTCCAATGCGAAAGCTACCTCGCGAGCGTCGCGCTCTTTGGCGCGCAGCGCGACGCCGAGATCCTCGAACGGGCGGCGCGGAGCGCCTACCTCAACGCCGTGCACCTGCCCGATCAATATCGCGGCACGCCGGCCGAGGCGCTGGAGGCGCTGCACGAGGGCATCGCGCGCACCGAGCGCCATATCGCGGATACCAGAGCGAATATCCACCGCCTGCACGAAAAGCGCATTCGACACCTGCGCTACCTGCTGTGGCGTCTGCGCGCCAGCCGTAAACTAGTCGAAACGATTGCGCGCTACGAGCGACTGCGCTACACCTATATGATCCAAGGGTGGGCGCCCTGCGCTCACCTGCCAGAACTGCGCGAGCGCGTGCGCCACGCCTCTGCAGAAGCTTTGATCGAGGTGAGCGCGCCCAGCCGCGATGAGATGCAGGACATCCCGGCCTCGCTGGCAAATCCGCCGCTTCTGAACGCCTTCCAATCCCTCGTGACCAACTACGGCTATCCCGCCTACAACGAGCTGGACCCCACGCCCATTTTGGCGCTGACCTTCCCCCTGGTCTTCGGGCTGATGTTCGGCGATGTGGGCCATGGCCTGCTGTTGATCTTCCTCGGCATCCTGCTGGCGAGCGGCAAAGTGCGCTCGTTGCGCAGTTTCCAGGGGATGGGCGTGGTCGTCGCGGCCTGCGGCGTCTCCGCTACCTTCTTCGGTTTTCTCTTTGGCAGCTTCTTCGGCTTCGAGGATGTACTGCCCGCCCTCTGGCTGCATCCCCTGGAGGAGATCAGTCAAGTCCTGCTGGTCGCTGTGGGCGCCGGCGTCATCATCTTGACGCTAGGGATGCTCTATAACATGGCGAACGCGGTGCGGAATAAGGCGTGGGGCCGCTTGCTCTTCGATCATAACGGCGTTGTGGGTGTGGTCTTCTACTGGGCCTTGCTGGGATGGGCGCTGACTAACTTTGGCGTCCTGGCAGCGCCGCCGCTTCTCTTCTTCCTCCTCACCGCCCTCTCCGGCCTGGGATTGACCTTCTCGGAGGTGTTGGAACGGTTGGTCACGGGCCATCGCCCCCTGATCGAAGAAAGCCTGGGTGTCTATCTGATGCAAGCCCTCTTCGAGTTATTCGAGACCCTGATTGGCCTGCTGAGCAACACCCTCTCGTATGTGCGGATGGGCGCTTTTGCCGTCGCTCACGGCGCGCTGAGCATGGTCGTCTTCATCATAGCCGAGATGGTCGGCCCCCGGCGCGGCCTCGGCTATTGGATTACGGTCATCTTGGGCAACCTCTTCGTCATCGGCTTCGAGGGGATGATCGTTGGCATCCAGACCCTGCGCCTGGAGTATTACGAGTTCTTCAGTAAATTCTTCTCCGGCAATGGCGTTCAATTCAGCCCGTTGTCGCTGGTTGCTGAAAGCGAAGAGTAACGGTTTTCGTTTTGCGCTTAACATAGCTTAGGAGGAAAGTGATGATTCTAATAATAATGGCCGTTTTGGCGATGCTACTTCCGTTAGCGCCGCTCGTGGCTTATCTCAAATATCGCCGCCAACCTATTTCGGTGGCGATGACGCGCCGGGTCGTTTTCGGCTTGACCGGCGTGAATGTGCTCTTGGCCTTGATGTTGGTGGGCGCTGGCCTGACGTGGTTCTTCGCGCCGGAGATGGCGGCCGCCGCCGGTATGGCCCAGGAGAGCAGCGATAACATCTACGCGCCGGTGGCAGCGGCCTTCGCTGTCAGCGTCGGCTCGATCAGCGCCGGCTATGCCGTGAGCACCGTCGGCTCGGCCGCGATCGGCGCGTTGGCCGAAAAGCCGGAGGTCTTCGGGCGCGCGCTCATCTTCGTGGGGCTGGCCGAAGGCGTCGCTATCTACGGCTTGATTATCGCGTTTATCATCTTAGGCGGGTAGTCAATCCATGCAGTTGATGGTGATTGGCAACCCGGATACCGTGCGCGGTTTTGCCTTAGCCGGCGTGCGCGGTGAAATTGCCCTCACGCCGGAGGCGTTGGAACGGGCGATGGACATCGCGATGGCTGACGAGGAGATTGGCATTGTGCTGGTGACCCAGGACGTGGCCGCCCTGGCCCCAGAGCGCATCAATGCTCTGAAAGGCCGGGGCGATTTGACCCCCTTGGTGATCGAAATCCCTGGGCCGGAAGGGCCTGACGCTGAACGTCCCTCGCTGAGCGAGATGATTCGTCGCATTACGGGGGTGCGCGTATGACGATAGCCGATATGGAAGTCGGGGAAGTTGGGGCCAGTTGTCAGATTCAGTGCGTGGGAGATGTCGCTGCGCTTCAGGCGGCGGTTATGGCAGAAGCGCAACAGGATGCGCGGCGGATCTTGGACGACGCCAAGGCGGAGGCATCGAGCCTCCTGCGGCTGGCGGAACGGCAGGCAAACGCCCAGCGAGCGGAGATTGTGGCCCGCGCTGAGGAGCAGGCGGAATCCTACCGCCGCCACGCCATCTCGGCGGCGCGACTCTCGGCCCAGAACTTGAAGCTGCGACAGCGGGAGGTGTTGCTCAATCGTGTCTTCGAGGCGGTGAGCGAGAAGGTGTCCAAACTCCCGGACACTGAGGAATATGGAGAGATCGTCCAGCACTTGATCCGCCAGGCGATCACGCGCTTGGAGGTCGAGGCTGCCGTGATCCACGCCGATGCGCGGACGCGCGAAGTATTGGACAGGGATAGGCTTGATGCGTTGGGCCGCGAACTGGGCGTCGAGTTGCGATTGGGGGAGCGCTTGGGGGCGGCTTGCGGCGTGGTGGTGGAGACGCCGGATGGGCGCTGTTGCTACGATAATACCTTCTCCAGTCGGCTCGAACGGATGCGCGATGACCTCCGCGCCCCGGTCTACGAGGCTTTGATGGGCCGCGACGTAGCTCCAGTGACTGAGGCGCCTCATGGTGCATAAGTCGTCGTCCTCGCAGGCAGAGCAGATCGGCCACGTGACGTGGATCAACGGCCCGGTCGTCCACGCGCGCGGATCGCGCCACATCGGGATGTTGGAGGTCGTCGAGGTGGGGCCGGATCATCTGGTCGGCGAGGTCATCCGCTTGGAGCGCGATATGCTCACCCTCCAGGTCTACGAGGAGACGTCGGGCTTGCATCCCGGCGCGCCCGTCTACAGCACCGGGCGGCCCCTCTCCGTGGAATTAGGGCCGGGCCTGCTGGAAGGCATCTTCGATGGCATCCAGCGCCCGCTGCCCGTGATGAAGGAGCGTAGCGGGGCCTTTATTCGACGCGGCATCAAAGTGACGCCGCTCTATCACGAAGAGGTCTGGAACTTTGATCCGCGCGTCGCGGCCGGCGATGAGGTTGAAGCGGGATCGGTCTTGGGCATCGTCCCGGAGACCTCGATGATCGATCATCACGTGATGGTTCCGCCCAATCTCGCGGGCACGCTGACATGGGTCGCGCCGGCGGGCGAATATCAACTGGCGGAGACCATCGCGCGCCTGCGCACATCCGACGGTGAGGAGCGCGAGCTGTCGATGCTCCAATACTGGCCCGTGCGCCGCCCGCGTCCCTATCGCGACCGCCTCGCGCCCAGCGAGATGTTGGTCACCGGCCAGCGCGTGCTGGACACCTTCTTTCCGCTGGCGAAAGGCGGCGCGGCCGCCATCCCCGGCGGATTTGGCGCCGGCAAGACGGTGATCCAGCGGCAGATTGCCAAGTGGAGCGACGCCGACATCACCATCTACGTGGGGTGCGGCGAGCGCGGCAATGAGATGGTCGATATTCTCCACGAATTTCCCCATCTCGTCGATCCCCGCAGCGGCGCCTCGATGATGCAGCGCACGATTCTCATCGCCAACACCTCCAACATGCCGGTCGCGGCGCGCGAGGCCAGCATCTACACCGGCATCACGCTGGCGGAGTACTATCGCGATATGGGCTATCACGTCGCACTGATGGCCGATTCGACCTCGTGGTGGGCGGAGGCGATGCGCGAGATTTCAGGCCGTCTGGAGGAGATGCCGGCGGAGGCGGGCTATCCGGCCTATCTGGCGACGCGCCTGGCGGAGTTCTACGAGCGCGCGGGGCGGGTGCGAACCTTGAGCGGGGAAATCGGCTCCGTGAGCATCGTCGGCGCCATCAGCCCGCCCGGCGGCGATTTCTCCGAGCCGGTGACGCAGCACACCCGTCGTTTTGTCCGCTGCTTCTGGGCATTGAACAAGGATTTAGCCTTGGCCCAGCACTTCCCCGCCGTCGATTGGCTGGCGGGGTACAGCGAGTACATCGATAACATCGCCGATTGGTGTCGGGAGCAGGGCTGCGATACCTGGATGTCGCTGCGGGAAGAGGCCCTGGGAATCCTCCGGCGCGAGAATCACTTGCAGCAGATCGTCAAGCTGGTGGGGCCAGATGCGCTCCCCGAAGATCAGCGCTTGATTTTGGATACGGCCCGCCTGCTTCGCGAGGGGTTCTTGCAGCAAAACGCCTTCTCCGAAGCCGATGCCTATGCCGGCCTTGAAAAACAGGTGCGGATGCTCGCGCTGATCCTGCAATTCCACGAGCGCGCCGAGCGCCTCGTGGCGAAAGGATGTCCCATCATCGTGATCCGGGAGCTGCCGGTCGTCAATCGGCTCATTCGGATGAAGACGGAGTACACCAA
>CAYXVS010000150.1:0-1402 GCA_964468735.1 uncultured Anaerolineales bacterium
CACACGGATTACTTAACCGGGGAGCAGTTGACCGCCGCGAACGTTGTGTTGGTCTATGCCAATCACGTGGAGACCGATTTTTGGGAGGAGATGATCGGGGATCAGAGCAGTTGGAAGCTCTCGATTCAGATCCAGGTGTGGGGATCCGGTTCGGCGCTGATTATGCGCGATGGTCAGATGTTCCAGGCCTATTGGCATCGGGAGGATCCGTCGCATATGATGACCTTCACCGATGACGCCGGCAATCCGGCGCCGCTCAAGACGGGCAACACCTGGTTCCAGATGGTGCCGCTGGACACGACCTCGGAGGAGTTTGACGAGGCCAAGCTGCGCTTCACGCCAGAGCGCTGAAGTGAATTCGATCCATCCACATCTCACATAATGTCTAACATAACATAAATGAAAGCAGCCCAGCGCCCAGTCTCGTCGGCTGGGCGCTGAAACGTAGTTCAGGAGGGCGTAGATCGATGGCGCAGCAACCCAATGGATCGCACCGCGACGCGACACCCGCATCGCCGCCGTTTCGCTTCTGTCTCCTGGGCGAGTTACGCATCGCGTATCAGGGCGCGCCCATCGATCCGCCGCCGTACCGCACGCACAGCTTGTTGGCCGCGCTGCTCCTCCATCCCCAGCACTCGCGCCGCGAATGGTTGGCCGGCCAGCTCTTCCCTGAACGCTCCGAGCGCGCCGGGCGCCGCCGGTTGAGCGACGCGCTCTGGCTCCTGCGGCGCGCGCTGCCCGATCTGCCCCTGGAGACCAGCCGCCAGGAGATTCTTCTGCCCCCCGAATGTCGCTGGTTAGATGTCGAGGCTTTTCAGCAAGCGGCTGATATGGATGACCTATCCCATTGGCGTGACGCGCTATCTCTCTATCGCGGCGATCTGCTGGAAAGCGTCTACGCCGATTGGCTGCTTGAGGACCGCGAGCATCTCTATCTGCGCTATGTGCGTCTGCTGCATCGCACCTGTGGCCGGCTGGCGCAGGCGCGTCAATTTGATGATATGATCCCGCTGGCCGAGCGACTGGTGCAGATCGAGCCGTATGACGAACAGGCGCTGCGCCTATTGATGCGAGCTTATCGCGCGCTGGGACGGCGCGGCGCGGCGCTGGCCGCTTACGAGCACTTCGTCGCGCTGGCCGCCGACGAGTTGGGCGTCGCGTCGGAACCGGCGACCCGCGCGCTGGCCGACTCGATTCGTGGCATGGCGGCGACGCCGTGCGTCCCCGCGCCCGTGTCTCCCGTTGCCCCGGCGGCGACCGATCCCGACGCGCTGTTGGCGCACGCGCAGCAGGCGCTCCATCACGGCGACCGCGCTTGCCTGCACGCTGATCTCGCGCAGTTGCGCCGCCTGCTGCCCGCCGCTGACGCACGCTTGTGCCTTCTGGAAATCGACGCGGCGCT
>CAYXVS010000150.1:1502-3034 GCA_964468735.1 uncultured Anaerolineales bacterium
TGCTCGTGCGCGCCGCCCGATTGGCGCTCAAATGCCATGAGAAAACCGCCGCGCTGGATACAGCCTCACAAGCGTTGGTGGCCGCCAGCGAGGCCAGCGATTCCGGCTCTGAGATGGAAGCCCTGATCGTCCTGGCGCAGGCCCAATCCGAGGTCGGGCAGGGCGTTCAGGGCGCGCGCAGCGCAGAGCAAGCGTTGAGCTTGGCGCGCGCCGCCCACTCGCCGATCAACATCGGCGAGGCGTTGCTGACCGGCGGACGTCTTCAGCAGAATTTGGGCCATCGCACGCGGGCGCTGGCGATGTATCGCGAGGCGGAGGCCTTGGCGAAGACGCACGGACTGCGCCGCATCCTCGCTGATGCCCTGTATCGCATTAGCAGGCTATTGAGTAATCAGGGCGAGTTGCTGGAAGCGAAAGCCGCCGCGCGCGCGGCCCTGAGCCTCTGGCGCGATCTGGGCTTGCAGCGCGCCGAGATTTCCACAGCGCAGGTGCTCGCGCTCCACCACGCGCTCCTGGGCGATACCGCCGAGTGTCTGCGCATCGTCGAGCGGATCGGCGCGATCTGCGAGGCGTTGGGCGATCCCGTGCAGATTGCCATTCATCAGTATCATCTGGCCGATACGCTGCTCTATCACGATGAAGCGCGCGCGACGCGCGCGGTGGAGGTGGCGCGCGCGTCGCTGGCCGTCTTCCAGGCGCACGATTTACCCGAATGGGTTGCTTCAACGCTCTCCACGTTGGCGTATGCGCTGTGGATCGAAGGGCAGGACGCGGCGGCGTTGGAGGCCTGCTGTCGCGCCGAGGCGTTGCATCAGCAGTTGGAGGAGATGGATTTTCTGCCCGCGCTGTTAGCGCTTAAGGGGCTGATCCACTTGAGCATGGATGACGCCGCCTCGGCGCTGGCCACCACCCGCCAGGCGTTGCAGATCGCGATGTTAGGCAGCGCCGTCAGCGATGCGTTGCCGGAGGTCTACTACGCGCACGCGATGGCGCTGGCGGCCCACGGCGAGGAGGCCCACGCGCGTGATTACCTCCGCCGGGCCTACGAGCATCTGGTAACCGAGGCCGCGCAGCACGAGAACGAGGCCGCCCGGCAGGCGTTGTTTCATCGCAGCCCCATCACGCGGCGCTTGATGCAGGAACTGCACGCGCGCGGCCTCGCGCCGCCTCCCGAAGCCAAGGTCGTCATCCGAGAGGCGCCGGCGGCTCGGGGCGATGCGCGCCTGCGCGTCCGCTGGACGGTGGACGCCGGCCCGGCGGATGCGGCGCTCAAGCACGCCCAGGGCGCGATTGCCCTGCGTCGCGCGCGCCTAAGCCGCCTGCGCCGCGAGGCCGAGGCGCAAGGCGCGCATCCCACCATCGCGCAACTTGCGGAGGCGCTCAACGTCAGCGCGCGCACCATCAAGCGCGATCTGGCAGCCTTGCGCGATGACGGGGTTGCCTAGGGTGCAACGCACTTGAACTGAAGGAAAACAACGTCTCATGTAGTATATGCCTGGTAATAAGCCCAAAAGTGCGTTGCACCTTGTCCC
>CAYXVS010000150.1:3134-7094 GCA_964468735.1 uncultured Anaerolineales bacterium
CCCCTTTTGGCCCTAATCGGGCCATCCCCGCGAGACTTTGACGAGAGTCGATGGGTATCCTGAGATTAACTTGGTTACCGGAGGCCATCGGCTATGAAAAAACTCCCGCACGTTTCATCTGATGACGTATCTGATGACGTACACACAACAGCGCCTCACTACGCCAGCTTTATCCTGCGTTGCTGGCAGGATGCTGATCGCGTGCGCGCCCGGCTGATTGATGTCAGCTCCGGCGCCGCCTATCCTGTCGCCGACCTCGATGCGCTGCCTGAGATGGTGACGCGCTTGTTGTGTAACCTCTGCCTCGATCCACCACCTGCTGATGATAGCGCACCCACGAGGCCGATGGCTGAAGGTGGATCTTCATCTTCGTAGTCCTTCACCCAGAAAAGCGCGTGAAGAACCCCGGCTTTTTCCCGTGAAGAGGAGATCAGATCAAGGGTCAATCTCTCAAAAGACAGAAAGGAGCAGAGCAATGTCTCGTAAATTTGTTCGTATTGGTTTGATGATGAGTTTAACCTTGGTATTGTTGGGCGTGATGGTTGCGGCCGCGCGGCGGGAATCGCCGCCGGTGGTAAGCGCGGCGTCGGTGCATGCGCCGACGGCGTACACCACCGTCATCACCGTCACCACCACCGCCGACCCCGACGACGATCAGCAATATGTCTGCTACACCGAGGGGCTGACGGGCAAGACAACCCGCTCGCCCTGCACCCTGCGGCAGGCGCTGGAGGAATCGCACTCGCTGCCCGCCAGCGCGCAGCCGATTTTGATCAAATTCGATCTCCCGGATTCGGAAAGCCACGACGGTACGGGCGCCGATTACTGGGTCATCCAATTGACTGAAACCGGCCAGACCAACGCGCTGCCCGACGTGGGCGATCAGACGACGATAGACGGCAGCACCCAGGACGGGGGGCGCAGCGACGGCCCCAAAATTATCATCCGTGGCCCGGAAAAAGTGCCTAACGGCTATGGCCTGGTACTAGAAGAGGACAGCGTCGTCCGGGGTCTGGCCTTTCAGCGGCTGCGCATGCATATCCAGATCAACGGCAGCAACAACACCGTTGAGGATTCCTGGTTCGGCCTGACGGACGACGGCATGGATGTCTATCTCCGCGACGAAGAACATCCCGAAGATGGCAGCGGCCAGAGCGGCGTCAGTACCGCCGATAACAACACCAACAACACCATCCAGAACAACGCCCTGACCCACTTCCGGGCGGCGGCCATCAACGTGCGCGGCGATGACAGCTTCGTGTTGAGCAACACGGTCGGCGCGCGCGCCGACGGCACCGTGCCCGACGTGCGCCCGGAGCGCACGTGCAAGCCCAACGCCTTCGAGCTGAACTGGCACCCCGGCGCGGGCGTCGACGTGGCCGGGCACAACAACCTGGTGCAGAACAACCGCATTGTGGGCATGCTCTTCCGCAGCGAGGACCCCTTCAACACGCCCGATAACGCGCTCGATCTCAGCGGGCATGACCACATTGTGCGCGACAACATCATCGGTCTGACCTCCGACGGCGTGGCCTTCGGTGTCTGTGGCGAGGGCATTCACGTCGGCGGCATTATGGGCGCGCACGACCTCCAGGTGCGCGACAACCACGTCGTCGGCGCGCAGGGCGTGGCGGGCATTCAAGTCACCGGCGGGCCGTATGGCTACGATGTGGACGCCGTGACAGTGCAGGGCAATATCATCGAGGGGAGCGCCCACGAGGCGTTCAAATTCGGCGACACGCTGCCCTCTGAGCTGCGGAACTTCGAGCCGGCGGCGATCACGTCCATTGACGGCGCCAGCATCAGCGGCACGAGCGGCGCGAGCAGCCCGTGCGCCAACTGCACGATTGAGCTGTTCTTAGATACCCACGACACCGTCAGTGAGACGTTAGAATCGCTGGCTGTGGTCACCGCCGATGGCGACGGGAATTGGAGCACGACGCTCTCGCGCACGCTGGCGCTCACCGAGGGCCTCCGCACGGCCAGCACCACGGCGGCGGATGGGCAGATCGCGCATCCGAGCGCGCCGAGTTACGTCTACCACGCGGGCATGACCACGAAGATCTCCGAGATTTACGTGCAGGCTGGCGCGCCCGCTCCGACCCCGCCGCCCGATCCTGATCCCCTAGCGCCCGCGATGATCCCGCACGTCAGCTACACCGAGCCGCCCACGCTGCCCCGCACCTACACGACGACCTTCACCACCGTGCTCACCGTCACCAGCGCCAGCGACCCCAACGACAGCAAGTCGGAAATCTGCTACCGCGATGATCTCCCCACCTACGTGCCCAAATCTCCCTGCACGTTGCGCCGTGCTGTGCTGGAGAGCGAGAAACTGGCGGCTGCCTATCGCGACGGCGCGATCTCCAATCCTTTCCCCATCCTCATCCACTTTGATCTGCCCGTGAGCGAAAGTCACAACGGCGAGGGCCAGTATTGGACCATCACGCTCACCGAGACCGGCGAACTCAACGCGCTGCCCTACCTCGGCGAGCAGACGGCCATCGTCGGGGAGACGCAGCCCGGCGGGCGCAGCGACGGCCCCAAAATCATCGTGCGCGGCCCGGAGAAGGCGCCGGCCGGCTACGGCCTCATCGTGGATAGCGACAGCTACATCAGCGGGCTGGCCTTCCAGCGCCTGCGGATGCACCTCCAACTCAACGGCGGCGGCAACATCGTCGAGCATAACTGGTTCGGCCTGACGGATGATGGCCTGGACATCTTCCTGCGCGATGAGGAACATCCAGAGGACGGCAGCGGCCAGAGCGGCGTCACGACGACCGAAAACGAGTACCGCAACCTGATCCAGGATAACGTGCTGGCGGGCTTCCGGGGCGGCGCAATTGGTCTGCGCAGCAACGACAGCTTCCTCTGGGGCAACTACATTGGCGTCAATGCCGAGGGCCTCGTCCCGGTGGACGTGCCCGCGAGCCGCTGGTGCAAGCCCAACGCCCGTTACCACACCTGGTTCGGCGGCGCGGGCGTGGATGTGAGCGGCAGGCGCTGCCAAATCGGCGGCGATACCGAGGATAAGGGGAACATCATCGCCGCGATGCTCATCTCCGGCGACGATCCCAACGCCACGCCGCCCGTCGCGCTCAACCTCAACCGCCAGGATCACCTGGTGCAGAACAACATCATCGGCATGGATCTCTCCGGCAAGGAGGTGGGCACCTGCGGCGACGGCATCATCATCGATGCGCCGAACACGCGCGTCATCGCCAACACCGTGGCCCGCAGCGCGGCGCTCAGCCTGTACAGCGCGGGCACGCGCACCAACAGCAATTCCCGCGCGATGTGGAGCAACATCATCAAGGACACCGCGCCCAAGACGGGCGAGTTCGAGACGATGTTCGATTTCGGGCCGGGCATCCCGGAGGAGCTGGCGATCTTCACGCCGACGCAGGTCATCACCTTCGAGGCGGACGGCGTGACCGTCCACGGAGCCAACGCCGAGCCGGCGGCGGCTTGCCCCTACTGTGGTGTGGAGCTTTTCGCGGATGACTTAGACGGCATCAGCGAGACGCTGGAATCTCTGGCCAGAACGACCACGGACGTGGACGGCAATTGGTCGGCGACGCTGTCGCGCCCGCTGCTCATCACCGAGGGGCTGCGCACGGCGATCACGACGTTCAACTATGGCACGATCCCCAACTACGACGCGAACACGACCTCGCGCTTCTCGGTCATCTATCGCCCGGCTGGCGCGCAGGACATCACACCGCCCACGCCGACCGTCGAGGAACCGCTGCCCATCCCCGAACCGACCTACTCGCCGCCGCCCACGCTGCCCTACAACTTCACCTATAACACCATCATCACCGTGACCACCACCGACGATCCCAAGGCGGGCAACGACTGGGGTGACGAAGTCTGTTACGATGACTACGAGCTTAACTTCTACGTGCCGGAATCGCCCTGCTCCCTGCGCCGCGCGGTGCGGGAGGCCGGCGCGCTGGC
>CAYXVS010000151.1:0-2357 GCA_964468735.1 uncultured Anaerolineales bacterium
CTAAGGTCTACCCATTGCCAAGCAATAAAAAGACCTGGAGGCTGGGAATCGACCAGCAAGCACCAGGTCTCGAGATTTGCGTCTAACGCTAGGAGTTTTAGGGCCTAATCAGAAATTGTTCGTATGACGTTATGACTCTGATCGTTCCCGAATTGTGCATCTATACCTGTGAAGGTGATTGCATCCTCCCGATTCTCGTTGTGTAGCTTGGGAAATATCCATTGGGTTGGTTACTTCCTGGGATTCACCAGCTTACTTCTATTCTAACCTCTCTTCTATCCTCTGTCAAACTCAGCGGTTGACAAAACCCTTCCCCATGATACCATAGCCTCGTTTGCCCACCGCTTGCCCCGGTGGGCTTTTGGGTGCGTTTCAAATGTAGAAGTTGTAATCAAGAGCACACAACGGAGATCAACGTGACGCAAAAATCCATACCGGTGATTATTCTCTGCGGCGGCAAGGGTACGCGGATGGGCGATCGGACGATCCCCAAGCCGCTTGTCGAGATCGGAGGGCGGCCCGTGCTCTGGCACGTGATGAAGATTTACGCGGCTCAGGGCTTCACCGATTTCATCCTGGCGTTGGGATACAGAGGCGATATGATCAAGCGCTATTTTTTGGAATACGACTGGCAAAGTCGGGATTTCACCCTCACGCTGGGCAACAGCGGCCCCAAGTTCCTCACGCCGAATGATACATCCGAATGGCGTATCACCTTCGCCGATACCGGCATGGCGACGCAGACGGGCGCGCGTATCCGCAAGGCCGCGCGCTACGTCGATGGCCCGCGCTTCTTCGCCACCTACGCCGATGGCGTGGCCGATATCGATCTGCGCGCGCTGCTAGACTATCACCGCCAGCGCGAGCTGTTGGTCACGATGACCGGCGCGAAATCCTTCTCGCGCTTCGGCATTCTGGAGACCGATAATGCGGGCCGCGTCACCGGTTTCCGCGAAAAGCCCCTGGTCGATCAGTTGATCAATGGCGGCTTCTTTGTCTTCGAGCGGGCGGCGCTTCCTTATCTTGAGGGCGGCGACGATCTGGTCTTGGAGCAAGCGCCATTCCACGATTTGGCCCGCGATGGGCAATTGGCCGTCTACGAGCACGCGGGCTTCTGGCGGGCGATGGACACCTTCAAAGAGGCCCAAGAGCTGAACTCGCTCTGGGAGACCGACGCGCCGTGGAAGATCTGGTAGGTTGGCTCCTCTGAAAAAGTCAGTTCACCACTGAGACACTGAGGGCACTGAGAAAAAATTAAGATTGAGATTTAAAATCTCTGTGTTCTCTCTGTGCCTCTGCGGTAAAAAAGCAGGTTATTTCAGGTGAGCCGTAGGTTGGCTTTGGCGCGCCTGGCGTCCCTACAAACGGAGGCTCCTTATGACAATCGAGACATCCTCTTCCTTTTGGGCCGAGCGGCCCGTCTTAGTCACCGGATGCACGGGCTTGCTGGGATCGTGGCTCACGCACGCGCTGGTCGAGGCCCACGCCGAGGTCGTCGGCCTGATCCGGGATGATGTGCCCCAATCGCACCTCGTGCGCTCCGGGACGATCCGCCGCATCCGCGTGGCGCGCGGCGATGTGACCGACTACGCGCTGATGGAGCGCGTCCTCAACGAGTACGAGATCGACGCGGTCTTTCATCTCGCGGCGCAGACCATCGTGGGCATCGCCAACCGCGCCCCGCTCTCGACCTTCGAGAGCAACATCAGAGGCGCGTGGGTCACGCTGGAAGCGGCGCGGCGCACTCCCACCGTGCAGCGCGTCGTGATCGCCTCCAGCGACAAGGCCTACGGCACGCAGGATGTCCTGCCCTACACAGAATCAATGCCGTTGCAGGGCCAGCATCCCTATGACGTCTCCAAAAGCGCCGCCGACCTGATCGCCCAGACCTACGCGCACACCTATCAGCTCCCCGTAGCCATCACGCGCTGCGCCAATCTCTACGGCGGCGGCGATCTCAACTGGAATCGACTGATTCCGGGGACGATTCGCAGCGCGCTGCAAGGCGAGCGGCCCATCATCCGCTCCGATGGCGCCTTCGTCCGCGATTATCTCTACGTCCGCGACGCCGTCCGCGCCTACCTCCAGGCGGCGGAGGCGCTCTCCGATCCGGCGCTCTATGGCGAGGCGTTCAACTGCGGCGCCGACGCCCCGATGAGCGTGTTAGAGATGACGAACCTTATTTTAAAACTCTCCCCGCATTCCACGCTGGAACCTGTGATCTTGGATGAGGTGCGCAACGAGATCAAGGATCAATACTTGGATAGCGCCAAAATCCACCGGATGATTGGGTGGGCGCCGGCCTGGACGCGCGAGGCCGCGCTGCGCGAGACGATGGCGTGGTACGCGGCCTATCT
>CAYXVS010000151.1:2457-5452 GCA_964468735.1 uncultured Anaerolineales bacterium
GACGTGGCGGCGCTGGTGCTGCCCGGAGAGCGCAACAATCTGCCGGAGGGCGTGCGGCCCTTCGGCGGCGATATCACCGATGCTGCTGCCGTCCGCGCCGCCTTAGACGAGAGCCGTCCGGCGGCGCTGCTGCATTTGGCGGCGGTGGGGATCACGCAGCCGGGCTTGCCCGCCGCCGAGGCGTTGCGCGTCAACGTGGGCGGGACGTTCGCGCTTTTGGATGCCGCGCGCGCGGTCGGGTCGGTGCGGCGGATGGTGCTGGTCGGCTCGTCCTACGAATATGGCGCGCGCCGCTGCGACGAGGGCCTAGATCCATTCAACTCGTACAGTGCGTCGAAGGTCGCCGCTTGGGCCTTCGCCCGCGCGGCGTACAACGCCTGGCGCGCCCCCATCGTCTGGATGCGCCCGTTTCAGGTCTACGGCCCGGGCCAGCGCCCGCAGGCGCTCATCTCGGCGGCGATCCACGCGGCGCTGTCCGGCGAGGATTTTCAGATGACCGCCGGCGCCCAGCAACGCGACTTCATCTTCGTGGCGGATGTGGTGGCCGGATTGATCGCGGCGCTCACCGCGCCCCATACCCACATCGCAGGACAGGCGTTAGATCTGGGGACGGGCACACTGCGCGCCATCCACGAGGTCGTAGCGCGGATCTGGACGTTGACGGAGGCGCGCGGGCGGATGTTGGCCGGCGCGATGCCCTATCGGCCCGGCGAGGCGCCCGCCATCCCCGCCGACGCCGCCCGGACGCGGCGCCTCTTGGGCTGGGAGGCAGAGACGTCGCTGGCGGATGGCTTGCCCCAGACCATCGAGGCTTACCAGAACCCTTGCGAAGGTTAGTCAAGAACCTTTCAAGCCAAGTCACATTGCATGTGCATTGCCCTTTAGGCATCGAAGCCCTTGCGTAACCTTCGCAAGGGTGGGGGTGAAATTTGGGAGGTATGAATGACCCAGAAAAATGAGAAAAAAGACGCGATCCGAGCGGAGGAGCTGCGCCGCGAAATTTTAGACAAAGTGGCCGAGTACTATCATGTGGCCCATCAACCGGCGCCGTTTGTGCCCGGCGAGACCTTCGTCAATTACGGCGGGCGCACCTACGATGAGCGCGAGATGCAGAGCGCCGTCGATGCGATTCTGGAGTTCTGGCTCACCGATGGCCCGCGCGTCGCGGCCTTTTCTGAGCAGTTGGCGGCGTTCGTGGGCGTGGAGCGCATCCTGTGCACGAATTCCGGCTCGTCGGCCAACCTGCTGGCGATGACGGCGTTGTGCTCCCCCCAGTTGGACAATCCCCTCGCGCCGGGCGACGAGGTCATCACGCCGGCGGCTACCTTCCCCACGACGGTGGCGCCCATCATCCAAAATCAACTCGTGCCGGTCTTCATCGATTGCGAGATGGGGACGTACAACGTCGATGTCGCGTTGCTGGAGGCGGCGCTTTCTGAGCGGACGCGCGCCGTCTTCGTGCCGCACATCCTGGGGAATCCGGTGGAGATGGATGTGGTGATGGAATTCGCGGCGGCGCACGACCTCTATGTGATTGAGGACACCTGCGATGCGCTCGGCAGCCGCTACGATGGCGCTAACTGCGGGACCTTCGGCCACCTTTCGACCTTCAGCTTCTACCCCGCGCACCACATCACGACGGGGGAGGGCGGCGCAGTCGGCGCGGACAGCCGGAAACTACGCCACATCGCCCATTCGCTGCGGGATTGGGGCCGCGATTGTTGGTGCACGCACGAGAGCGAGAAGAACGGCGCGTGTGGCCAGCGCTTCGAGTGGGAGATTCCGGGACTCGGCGAACCCTACGATCATCGCTACTACTTCACCGAGATCGGCTACAATCTGAAGATGACAGACGTCCTGGCGGCGATTGGGCTGCCTCAGTTGCAGAAGTTGCCCGCATTCATCGCCGCCCGGAAGCGCAACTTCCGTGTCCTCTATGAGGGATTGCAGCGCTACGAAGAGTATCTCATCCTGCCGAAAGCCAGCCCCAAGGCCGATCCGGCGTGGTTCGCGTTCACCATCGCCGTGCGCGAATCGGCGCCCTTCACGCGCCAGGAACTGAACCAATACCTGCGCGAGCGCAAGGTCGAGACCCGCTATCTTTTCGCGGGCAACATCCTGCACCAGCCGGGCTATCGCCAGATGCGCCATCGCGTCGCCACGCCGCTGACGGAGACCGACCGCGTGCTCCGCAGCGCTTTCTTCATCGGTGTCTTCCCGGGGATGGATGACGCGCGGCTCGGCTATATGTTGCAGGTCTTCGCGGACTTCTTCGCGGCGCAGGGCTTGAGCGGGGAGTGATGTGACAGAGAAACGGCTCTCCATCATCATCTGCACTTACAATGAACAGGAGACCATTCTTCCCATTCTGGAGAAGGTCATCACCGCGCCGCTGCTGCCGGGCTGGGAGCGGGAGATCGTCGTGGTGGACAACGCCTCGACCGACGAGACGCCCGCGCTGCTCCGCTCGGTCGAGTACGAGGCGATGCGCGTGATCTTCCAGCCGCGTAATATGGGCAAGGGCACATCGATCCGCACGGCGATTCCGCACTGCACCGGCGCGTATGCCATCATCCAGGACGCGGATCTGGAGTACGATCCGCACGAGTATCCGCGCTTTCTGGAGCTGGTCGAGGCGCAGCGCCCGGCGGCGGTGTACGGCTCGCGTACCTTGGGCGGACGCGCCATCTACAAGTACGCGGCCAACTATTGGGGCGTGCGGGCTCTCACCGGGTTGACCAATCTGCTCTATGGCGCGCACCTCACCGACGTGGCGACCGCCTCGAAGATGGTGCGCACGGACGTGTTGCAGCGCCTCAACCTGACCGGCGCGGGCTTCGACTTGGACTTCGAGCTGACGGACAAAATCCTCCGCGCGGGCTACGAGATTCTTGAGGTGCCGGTGAGCTATCGCCCGCGCACCATCGAGGAGGGCAAGAAGATCCGCCCCTGGGATGGCATCTGGGCCTTGCGCGTCATCCTGCGGGATCGGCTG
>CAYXVS010000151.1:5552-7073 GCA_964468735.1 uncultured Anaerolineales bacterium
TCGAGCTTTTTCTTCCGGCTTATCAAGCCCTCCCATTCCAAATAATCGCTCTCCACTTCATAAGAGAACTTATCTGGAATTTCGCCTTTCTGACCACGGGCTTGAAATTGCTTAAAGGAAAGGTCATATTTCTGCTCATACTTGCGAATATCCTCGGCGATCTTTTCCAAACGATACTCGACAGCATCGCGTAGCGCGATGAGCAGCGCGACATCAACACGAGGTTCACCTGTGAGTTCCGTCAGTGCTTTGAGGGCAACTTTGGGTAGGGTTGAGGTTGACGTCGTTGGCATGCCATCCTCCTTTTTATCTAAGATCTATCTACGAAACGACCATAGCCGTAACCAAATTATACAAGAGGATTGGGTAAGATTAAAGTGTTTGAATCCGAAGGAAATCAAACCAAATCAAACGGCGGGGGCAGGGTTGCCCCGCCGAGGAAATTTTGAGGAAAAACCAATGAAAGCGTCAAAAACAGGAGGACAGACTATGCACGTTGTCATCACCGGTTCGATTGCGTTTGACTATTTGATGGCCTTCCCCGGCGATTTTCTGGAGCACATCAAGCCGGAGCGGCTGCAAAAATTAAGCCTCAGCTTTTTGGTGGATGATATGAAGCGGCAGCGCGGCGGATGCGCGGCCAATATCGCCTTCACGCTGGGGCTGCTGGAGGAGCGCCCCGTGATGATGGGCACGGTGGGGCAGGATTTCACCGAGTATCGCGCCTGGCTCGAGGCCCACGGCGTGGATACCTCGGCGACGGTGGAGATCTCAGAGGTCTTCACCGCCTCATTTTTCGCCACCACCGACAAGAACCAGAACCAGATCGCCAGCTTCTACACCGGCGCGATGGCCTACGCGCGCGAGTTATCGTTCCACGACTTCGATGCCCCCGTCGATTTGACCATCGTCTCGCCCAACGATCCCCGGGCGATGGATAAGTATCCGCGCGAGTGTAAGGAACTCGGCATCCCCTACATCTACGATCCCAGCCAGCAGGTCGTGCGCTCCAGCGCGGCCTCGCTGCGCCAGGGCGTCGAGGGCGCGGATATTCTAGTTGTCAACGACTACGAATTCGAACTGCTCAAGGATCGCATCGAGATGACGGACGACGAGATCCGCGCCGCCGTCCGGCGCGCCGTCGTCGTGACGTTGGGCGAGGAAGGCTCGCTGATCTGGACCGACGAGAAGATCCGCGTGCCGGCGGCGCCCGTCGAGCGCATTATGGACCCGACCGGCGTGGGCGACGCCTACCGCGCGGGTTTCATCAAGGGGCTGGCGCTGGAGATGCCGTGGGAGGTCTGCGGGCGCATCGGCAGCCTGGCGGCCTCCTATGTGCTGGAGACCCCCGGGCCGCAAGCGCATTCTTACACACTCCCGGATTTCGTGCGGCGATATCAAGAAGTCTTCGGCGAGGATGACTTCACGGCCTTTTACGGCGTGGCGTGATCTTCCATTCGGCTCTTCTAAAAACTCCCATAACAAAAGCCCCGCAGATCATCGCGGGGCTTTTACCATATA
>CAYXVS010000152.1:0-2875 GCA_964468735.1 uncultured Anaerolineales bacterium
ACCTAAATGAACTATTTTTCAATACCGTTAAAATCATTATACTGAAGAGTAGGCGGAGAAACAAGGGAATTCAAAGCAAATCGACTGGAAAATTGGAATATCTTCGTTTGCCCAACAAGTCTGCCTTGGATTCAGGCCATTTTCCGATAGAATAACGTTTATGGGGTCGTGTTGGATTATTGTGTCTAAACCTTCCGGGAAGCTGATTTAGGGGATTCCAGTAGTTAAAACCTCCCAAAAACGCAGATGTTTACTGTAGAGACGAAAAATCTCACGTCTCTACTGGGAGGTTTGTTTTCCTGTTATAGCTTCCCGGAAGGTAGAAGTCCGAGTGATTACGGTTATTGTAAATTTGATCACACGGGAGAGGGAAATTATGCGTATTGCGATCATCACGGGCGAATATCCTCCGATGGAGGGCGGGGTGGGGGATTTCACCTATCATCTCAGTCGAACTCTGAGCGCGCAGGGCCATAATCTGTGCGTTTTGACCTCCACGGTGGAGGAGAGCATTCCCCGGCCCTATCGCGAGTCGGATATTCACACCGATTATCTGATCGATGATTGGGGTTGGGGATCGTTCCGCCGGATCACGGATTGGCTCCAGGAGGTCGCGCCGGACATCGTCAACATCCAATATCAATCTGCGGCCTATCAATTGCGCTGCGGCATTAATCTCTATCCGCGCTGGCAGCGCAAGCATATCTCGATGCCCGTCGTCGTCACCTACCACGACTTGATGCCGCCCTACATCTTCCCCAAAGCCGGCCCGCTGCGGAAATGGGCCGTCTGGCAGCTGGGCCAACACAGCCAGGGCATCATCGTCACCAATGATGTGGATTATATGGAACTCACGCGCGCGCTGGAGGAGGAGGAATGTCCAACCGTGCGCTTGATTCCCATTGGCAGCAATATCGCGCCCTGCCCGCCGGATCAGTACACCCCCGCGCAGTGGCGCGCGGAGAAGGGCTTCGCGCCCGATGATCTGTTGATCGGGTTCTTCGGCTTCTTGAATGAGAGCAAGGGCATTGAGACGCTGATCGAGGCGCTGGCGCAGCTTGTGCATGGGGATGAAGGGCTGCCCGCGCATCTTCTCTTCATCGGCGGGCGGACGGGCAGCAGCGACATCTCCAACCGGCGCTATGCCGAGCGCATCGATGCGCTCATTCGCGAGCACGGACTTGAGGATCGCGTGGATCGCACGGGCTTTACCTCGCCTTCAGAGGTGTCGGCGGCGCTGCTGGCCGTCGATCTGTGCGTTTTGCCCTACCGCGACGGCGCCAGCCTGCGACGGGGTACGCTCCACGCGGCGTTGGCGCACGGCAACGCCATCATCACCACGGAGCCGGAACTCGAAACGCCGCAGCTTCGCGATGGCGAGAACGTCCTCCTCGTCCCGCGCCAAGATCCCGCCGCGCTGGCGGAGGCCATCCGCCGCCTGTGGGAGGCGACCTCCCTCCGCGCCGATTTGGGCGCGCAGGCCGCCGCGCTGGCCGAGGAGTTTTCCTGGGATCGGATCGCGGCGCACACGAGCGATTTCTTCCGCAAGTTAGTCGAGGGGGCCGCGTGACGGCTGAGGAGAAACAGGGCATCTATTCGCGGAAAGGCTGGACGTTGGAGGTTGGAGGTTGGAGGCGGCGACTTCCCCCGTGGTCCATTATGGTTATTGTGGGCCTCTTCCTGGTGCTGGGCATCGTCTACAGCGTCAGCGTGCCGCTCTTCGAGGCCTCCGATGAGCTGTGGCATTACCCGATGGTGGCGCACATCGCCGAGCATTGGGAGTTGCCCGTCCAGCCGCTGGAGCCGGGCGTGGAGAGCGGCCCGTGGCGTCAGGAAGCCAGCCAGCCGCCGCTCTATTACGCATTAGGCGCGGCGCTCACCTTCTGGATCGATACGGCGGATATGGACGCGGTGCGCCACCTCAATCCGCACGTCGCCGCCGGCGAGATCACGTCCGACGCCAGCAACGTCAACCTGATCGTCCACGATCCCGCGCTGGGGCGATTCCCGTGGCAGGGCGCCGCGCTGGCCGTCCACCTCGTGCGCTTCCTCTCGGTGGCGCTGGGCGCGTGGGCCGTCGCCCTGACCTGGGCCATCGTCCGCGAGCTGTTCCCGCATCCCGCGTGGCTGGCGCCCGTCGTCGCGGCCGTTCACGCCTTCACGCCGATGTACCTCTTCATCAGCGCCTCCGTCAACAATGACAACTTGATCGTGCCGCTCTGTAGCCTCGCGCTGTTGATGATGATTCGGCGGGTCAAGGCAGGTAGGTCGGAATGGTATTCCGACCGAAACCAGGCGGATACCCAATCCGCCCTACGTGGGCGCGGCCAGAGGCCGGCCCAAACGGTAAAATTCTACTTGGGATTAGGCGCCGTGATCGGTCTGGGACTGTTGACCAAAGCCACGGCCATCGGATTGTTGCCCTTGGCGGCCGCCGCCATCGCCTGGGAGGCGTGGCAGAAAGCGCGGGGTAGGGAGGATGGAGTAGGGAGTAGGGAGCACACCGCACTACGCACTACGCACTACGCACTACGTAATATCCTCCCCCATGTCCCCACCGCTTTGCGCGACATGCTTTTGATGTTCGTCCCCGCCGTCGCGATCTCCGGCTGGTGGTTCTACCGCAACTTCCGCCTCTACGGCGATTGGCTGGGCCTCAATGCGTTCTACGCCGTGCTGGGCACGCGCGACGTCCCCGCCGATTTCGCCCAGCTCTGGGCCGAGCGCTTCGCCTTCGCGGCGGGCTACTGGGGCAACTTCGGCGGCCTCAACGTCCCCATGCCGGCGTGGGCCTACGCGATTCTCAATACCGTCGCCCTCGTGGCCCTGGCCGGTCTCGTTCTACGGTTTTTGTTTTGGCTTATTAAGGATCAAG
>CAYXVS010000152.1:2975-7070 GCA_964468735.1 uncultured Anaerolineales bacterium
ACCGCTGCGCGGGCGTTGGCCTGGGCCTGGCCGGCCGCGATCTTCGTCTCCTGGGTGCGATGGGCCACCGTGACGTGGTCGTCGCAGGGGCGCTTGATCTTCTCCGCCATCCCGATGTGGTCGCTCGCCTTAGTTTGGGGCCTGACCGCGTGGATTCCGCGCCGCGCTGCGTCCTACCGGCGCACCGTCGCGTTGGATTTGGCCGCCTTCTTGCTGAGCCTGAGCGTCATCGCGCTGCCCGCGTGGATCTTGCCCGCGTATCGGCCGCCCACCGTCGTCACGACCGAACTAACGCATCCCCTGGATCACAGCTTTGGCGAGGCGCTCCGTCTGCGCGGCTACGAGATCGCATCCAACGTGGTGCGGCCCGGCGAGCCGGTGCGCCTGACCTTGCACTGGGAGGCGCTTAGCCCCACCGCGACCGATCACTCGATCTTCGTGCATCTTGTGGGGCGCGGCGAGCGCATCATCGCCCAGCGGGATGCTTTCCCCGGGCGCGGGCTGATCTCGACGATGTGGCTCTCCCCGGGCCAGACGTGGACCGAGCGCTATCGCATCGCCACGCCGCCGATGGCCTACGCGCCGGACACCCTCCACGTGGAGGTCGGCGTCTACGAGACCGCGTCGGGGCTGCGCTTGCCCATCGCGCGCGGGCCGCAACCCACGGGCGCGGAGGCCTGGGCGGGCAGTCCGCCCCTGGAATCGACCCTGCGCTTCGGCGAGATTAAGCTGGTATCGCCGAATGGCGACGTCCCCAACCCGGCGGCGATCCGCTTTGGCGAGGGCATCGTCCTGCGCGGCTACGACGTGAGCGAGGTCATCGCTGGGCGCGGTGAACGTATCACCGTGACGCTCTATTGGGCCTGTGAGGCGCCCATCGCCGCCGACTACACGATCTCCGTGCAACTCATCGACGCCCAATGGCGCAAGGCGGCGCAATCCGATGCCTGGCCCCGCGATGGCCAAGCGCCCACATCCGCCTGGGAGGTGGGGCAGCGGATCACGGAGACGCGCCAGTTGGCCATCGACCCGACGGTCGATCCCGCCGCCTACGATCTGCGACTGGCGATCTATCGCATGGATGAGCGCGGCGCGCTGGAGCACCTGCCCATCACCTGGGAGGCGGGGCAGATGCCGCGCGAATCGGTGACGCTCACGAGGGTGCGAATCGAATGAACTGGATGAAACGCATCAAGCGCTGGCTCAGTCTGCGACCCGATTTCGTGCGCGACCTCAAGGCGATCCTGCTCATCACCGCTGCGACCGCGCTCTTCTTCTGGCCCGTGTGGCTGGCGGGGTATCGCTTCCCGCGCGGCGGCGGCGATCTCTGGGGGCAGCTTACCCCGGTCTGGGCCTACGTGAGCGACTGGGTGCGGCGCGGCAGCTTCCCGCTGTGGAGCACCCGCCTCATGGCCGGCGATCCCATCATCGCCGAGAGTCAATACGGCCTGCTGAATCCCCTCAACTGGCCGCTCTTCTTGGTCTCGCCCCTGCCCGATTGGCTGGTGCTGGCGCGCGGCATGCTCTCGCTGTGGCTGGCCGGCGTCGGATTGTATCTATATCTGCGGCGCTCGCCCGTCTGGGGATTGCGGACCAGTTCGGCGTTGGTGGGCGCGTTCGCCTATATGTTCGCCGATCCCTTCGTCGCGCATTTGGGCCACCCCCAGTTCAACGACGCGCTGGCGTGGCTGCCGTGGGCGTGGTGGGCCGTCGATCACGCCGCCCGCCGCGCGCGGGCCATCCCCATCGCCGCGCTGACGTTGGCCGCACTCGTCCTTTCAGGGCACGGGCAGGCCGCGATGTACGCCGCGCTGGCGACGGGCGCCTACGCGCTCTGGCAATCGCTGGAGGGCGGGCGCACGCGCGATCGCACGCGTGCGCCGCGACGATTGGCGCGCTTGGCCTTAGTCGGAATCTTGGGCGCGGCGCTGGCGGCGCCCGGCGTCCTCCCCGGCCTGGAGCGGCTGCCCTACACCGAGCGCTCGCTCGTGCCCCAGGCCCTGCGCCGGGGCTACGAATTCCCCCCGCAGATGCTCGTGGATTTCATCACGCCCGCCTATCACGGGCGCGGCGTCACGGCCTTCTGGCCCGCGTGGAACCGCGTCGAAAGCGGCTACATCGGCGCGGCGGCGCTCTATCTGGCCGCCTTGGGCCTGCTCAGCCACCTGTTGGATCGCCGGGTCTGGTTTTTGGCGGGATTGGGGCTGCTGGCCTATCTCTTCGCCCTGGGCTATCAGGGGCCGATCTATCCGCGCGTCGCCACGCTGCCGCTCTTCGATGCGGCCTGGAAGACGGCGCGGGCCATCTACCTGCTCTCGTTTGCGTTGGCCATCGTCGCGGCGTTGGGCGTCGAGGCGTTCCTGACCTCGGCGCCGCCGGACGTGGATTACAATCGCGAGCAATGGCTCTCCCTCAGTAACGAGTTGCTCAAGCGCGGCTGGATCATCACGCTGATGTTTGGCGGCATTTTGTTGTGGATGTACGCGCCGTCGCTGGTGCAAGGTGTGCCCGCCGGCGATCCCCGCGCGCAGGCGCGGCTAGGGTTGCAGCTTGCGGCGCTGTTGGCGGAAGTGACCGCCATCATCAGTTGGATCGCGGCGATGGAGCGGCCCTGCTGGCGGGCGGGTCTGCCGCTGCTGCTCTTGGCCGAGTTGGTCGCGACGGGCGCGCTGGTGGAGATGGAGCCTGCGGGCGATGCGACCTCGCACGAGGCGGCCATTGCCTACCTGCGCGCCGATCCCGGCTGGTTCCGCGTCGATGTGGACGCTGCCGCGCGCGGCCTGTGGTCGCCGGCGGCGCTCCAGGCGGCGGGCTTCGAATGCCCGCAAGGCTCCGGCAATCCGATGGAACTCTTCTCCTACACGCAATTCTACTGGGCCGTGCCGCACAAGGGCGCGCCCGCCTATCAACTCTTCGGCTGCAAGTACATCGTCGCGCCGAAGGGCGCGCAACCCGGCGGCGAGGGCATCTGGCCCGTCTTCGAGAAGGACGCCACGATTGACCTGCACCTCAACACCAACGCGATGAATCGCGTCTGGCTCGTCTACGACACCGCGCCGGTCGCGACCATCGAGGCCGCTAACGAGATCCTCTTCGCGGCGGATTTCGATCCGGCGCGCGTGGCGACCGTCGAGGGCGGCCCGGATTTGGAGAGCGCGGGCGCCACGGGTACCATCGAAGTGTGGGCTTACCGTCCCAACCGCGCGACCTTCGGCGTGTCGACTTCGGAGACCGCGCTGCTGGTCCTTTCGGATATGCACTATCCCGGCTGGCGTGCGTGGGTCGATGGCGCGCCCGCGCCCATCTACAAGACCGACGGCATCTTCCGGGGCGTGATCGTCCCGCCGGGCGAGCACCGCGTCGAGATGCGCTTCTTCCCGCGCTCCCTGCGTTTGGGCCTCGGCCTGGCCGCGATGGCCGGCTGGCTCATCGTCGTCGGCGCGGGCCTCTGTAGTCACCTGCACCGTCACTTCCTTGAGGGGCACGGCGGGACGCCGGCCCCAACGTAGGAGGTGTTTGACAAATGGATAACTCTTCAATGCTCCAAATAGAACGCACAGACCGCCGCTTTATCTACCGGACCGCCGGCGTGGCCCTGGGTCGCGACCGCGTGCTGATCCATCGCTCTGAGGACGATGACTTCTGGGCGCTGCCCGGCGGGCGCGTGGAGATGGGCGAGATCGCCAGCGAGGCGCTGGCCCGCGAGATGCAGGAGGAGTTGGGCGTCCAGATCGAAGTGCGCCGCCTGCTCTGGATCGTGGAGAATTTCTTCACCTACGCGGGCTATGCCTGCCACGAACTCGCCCTCTACTTCCTGATGGCGCTGCCGCCGGATGCGCCGCTGCGTCGCGCCGCCGGCCCATTCTACGGCGATGAATTCGGGCTGCCCCTGATCTTCCGCTGGCTGCCGTTAGATCAGCTCCCGGCGACCGAACTCTACCCCATCTTCCTGAAGAGGCGCCTCCTGGCGATCCCCGACCATCCACAACACGTCATCGTTCGCCCGCATCCCCAAGCCGGCGCCCCGCCCGAAGTAATCCTCCCTTGATTACTCCATGCGGGTGCGTTATAATCGGGCTGCTATGAACGACAGAA
>CAYXVS010000153.1:0-6982 GCA_964468735.1 uncultured Anaerolineales bacterium
GATGATTATCTTCTAAAAGAGTCTACGTCCAACGCCGCAGAAGTCAACCACGGGGAATCAGTAGCAGGAAGTTACATCAGGCGTCAATAACGCGCGGCAAAAGAGAAAGAACGCCGGCTAAGAGATGCCGGGCATCCCGTCGATGGTGCCCAGGAGCTGAAAGCGGACGACATCCATCCCGCCGATGACGAGCAGGGCGAAGACCAGGCCCCACGCCAGCGGGACCCAGGCCTCGCGCCAACTGTGCAGCGTGCCGTCGCGGGCCAGCGCCATCACGAAGATCATCGCGCCCAGGCAGGTGAACAGCGCGACGACGGCCAACGCGCTATAAATCGCGACAGGATAGAGGAGGATCGGCTCCGCCAGGTAGATCACGACGCCGACGGCCAACTCGATGGCCGACAGC
The DNA here is from genome assembly GCA_964468735.1 of uncultured Anaerolineales bacterium. Classification (GTDB taxonomy): domain Bacteria; phylum Chloroflexota; class Anaerolineae; order B4-G1; family SLSP01; genus JAAAOZ01. Next base: position 407 of record CAYXVS010000153.1, read on the forward strand.
AGCGCCAACTCGCGCCAGGAGCGAACGGTGGGTTCTTCTACACCGTCAGCCCACATCGTCTGATTGAAGGCCGGCGCTAAGAAGACGCTCATCGCCGCGCCCATCAGGATGCCCGTCAGCAGGCGGAGCCAGGGTTGGGGCGCGTAGCCCAAGACGCCGACGCCGGCCTCGCGCCAGGGGAGTTCCGAGGTGAGCGAGTTGACGCCATCTAACGCCCAGGGCGCGGCCAGGGCGGCCATCAGGAGCAGGAAACGCCAATGGGGGAAGCGCAGCGCGCGGCGGCGACGCCATAAGAGCCACTGGACGAGCAGGCCGGTCAGCGCGCCGGGGAAGGTGCCGCTGCATCGCTGGCAGAGCGGCAGTTGCTGATCGCCCACGAAGAAGCTGTGCTCCGGGCGGCGATGACAAACAGCGGCCGCGACGTAATCGGTCTTGCGCAGCACACCGCCCGGCGTGATGAAAAGGAACGCGGCCCAGCCGATCACGGCCAAGGCGAGGCCCGCCCACATCCACCCACGCGGAAACGGAGAGGTCTTCATCCGGTCCGCAGCTCCTGGGGCAGATATTCCATGCAGTTCAGATAATGGAGAATCCAATGCGGCCCCCAGCCGGGGCGATGCCACTCGATGGCGTGGAGGGCGGCGTTCCGCGCCCAGATGCGCGGCGTGTCGGAGCCGATGATCAGGCGCAGGATCACGCCAATCGTGCCGCCATGCGCGATGAGCAGCACAGTCGCATCGTCTGGATGCGCCGCGACGATGCACTGGAGCACGCGCAATATCTGCTCGCGATAGGCCAGGTAGGTCGCGGCCAACGCGGCTTCGGGCGACGCATCCCATATCGACGTGGGAGACGGCGCCCAGCCTGTATCAAATGACTCAAACTCCCGCAGGTCGAGTTCTATATTGAGGGGTAGCTCCAAATGCCCAGCCACGATCTCCGCCGTGCGATGGGCGCGCTGCAAATCGCTGGTGTAAATCGCCGCGATGTGCAACGCTTCATTCGCGGCCAGATAGCGCCCCAAATACTGCGCCTGCGACTCGCCCGTCGGCGATAGGGGGGAATCGCCGCCAGCGCTATCGCCTTCGACCTGCCATTGTGATTGTCCGTGACGCGCCATTAGGATCTTCATACAAGCCGGATTATAATAGGCAGACACTGAAAAGACAAGGTGACCAGGGGACAAAGAGAGAAAAGGAGACAACGATGACGATTTTGGAACAATTGCTGGATCAAGTTGCGGAGAATGCCGCACGCGCCACGCCCGTCGACGTGCGGATCGGCGGCCATTGGACGGTCGTGGCGCTGGAGGTGGAGGGCGAACTACACGGGGGGCTGTCTTCCACATTAGGCGGCGGCGATGACGACCATCATCACGGCGGGCGGATGCCGGTGCGGGATGCGGGGGCGTTGCTGAATTACAGCGTCGAGGCGTTGGCGGCGCTCGCTCACTCCGAGAGTATGCTGGAGGCCAGCGTCGGCCTCGCGACGATCAACGCGCTGTTAGATATGGAGGTAGATCTGGGGCGCTGCGTGGACGTCAACGCCGCCGAGGTGATCTTAGAGCGCGGCGCGGATCGCAACGTCGCCATCGTGGGGCACTTCCCCTTCATCCCGCGCGTGAAGCGGGTGGCGCGCGAGATGTGGGTGCTGGAATTGAATCCCCGCCCCGGCGATCTGCCAGCCTCAGCGGCGCCGGAGGTGCTGCCCCAAGCGGATGTGATCGCGCTGACCGGCTCCTCGCTGCTCAATCACACCTTCGACGACCTGATCGCGCACGTGCGCCCGGAGACCTTCGTGGTGATGTTGGGCGGCACCACGCCGCTCTCAACGCATCTCTTCGATTGTGGCATCGACGCGCTGGCCGGCGCCTTGCTAGAAGATCCAACCGGGGCGATGTTGGCCATCAGTCAGGGCGCGACCTTTAAGCAGATCCCCGGCAAGCGGCTGGTGACGATTTTCAACGATTCTCTCAGCAGATAGAGCAGATGTAAGCAGATTGCTGTAATCGACTAGTCTTGTGAGGTGCAACGCACTTTTCGGCTTATCGCCAGGTATATGGTGCATGAGGCGCGGCCTTTCCTTCAGTTTAAGTGCGTTGCACCTTGCTCTTCTCATAAACTGAAACCATCTGCTTAATCTGCTGAGATGCCCAGCCTCACCCTTATCCCTCATCAACGCAGGGGACGAAGGCGACGCCGCCGAGATCGGATTTGCGGATTTCGCCGTCCTCCTTGATCACCTTCCACAAGGTCTGATAGCCGTGAACGCGCCCCACCGGGATGACCATCCGCCCGCCCTCGGCCAACTGATCAATCAAGGGCTGAGGGATTTGCGGCGGCGCGGCGGCCACAACGATGCCATCGTAGGGCGCGTGTTCCGGCCATCCCTCATAGCCGTTGCCCAACCGGCAATGCACATCGTAGCCCAAGTCCTCCAGCGTTTTAGATGCTGTCTCGTACAGCTCTGGGATCCGCTCGATGGTGTAGACCTCCATGCCCATCTCCGCCAACACCGCCGCCTGATACCCGGAGCCGGTGCCCACATCTAACACGCGATCCCCCGGCGATAGACCTAACGCCTCCGTCATCAGGGCGACGATATAGGGCTGCGAGATCGTCTGATGATGGCCGATGGGCATCGGATGATCGGCGTAAGCGTACGCCATTTGCCCCGGGGGGACGAATTTATGACGCGGCACAGAACGCATCGCATCCAGCACCAGCGGAGCTTTAACGCTGCGCTGACGTATCAAATTCACCATGCGCTCTTTCTGCTCAGAGTATGGCGCGGGATTGGGGGTTGACTGGATCATTAGGATCTCCTCCTTGCATTTCTTGAAACATCGAACTGGCCTAACCTTAGTTCTGAATAAAGAAAGCCCTGGCGATCCCCAGGGCTTGATTATCATTCATCATCTTGAGACTATCCCCCTCAATGTCACTCGCACTGTTCGGGTGCGGGATAAGGGATCGAGCCTTCCCATTGCTCAGCTTCCTCGCCGGAAAGCACCCAGATCGTGAGCGGGACATCTTTGCATCGCCGCCCTTCGAATTGTAGTTCGTTATCGGGCAACAGCTGATCCTCGCGCACCTCGGTGCGATAGTAGCGATAGGTTCCCGTGCCACCCTCTGCTTCGAACCGAATTGTGCCAGACCATCGGTCGGCGGCGACATCCTCATCCCATGTGACCAACTCAGGTTCGGACAAGGATAACGATTCGGGAGCCAGCGTCGCTGTCACCGGCGGGGGCGTCGCGGTTGCGAGCGTTACATCGCTCTCTTCGCTCACCTCAAGCTCGATGACGCCGGTTTTATCCAATGGCTTGCCATCCGGCTGGACGACGTACCACGTTCCCTCGTAGGCGCCCAACTCGGCGGGCGCCTGGAAGGTCAAGAGGATCTGGACTTGCTGATCCGGCGCGAGTGCATCCAATCGCACCGAATCCGGCGCGCCCATCTGATCCCCAGACGCGAAATCCAATCGCATCCCGGAGGGCCACGCACAATTACCCATATTCCGAATCGTGAAGTAGGCCGTCATCTCCGTCTCCGGCGGCACGATCTCACCAGGATTTAGGCTGACACTCGCGATCTTAGCGCGCACACTACAATCCAGCGTCGGGGTGGGCGTGGCATCTCTTTCTGGAGCTGGCGTCGCCGTCGAAGAGGGAGAGAGTGTCGCCGTCGCTGTGACGACCTCCCCCGCTGCGGCCTCCGTGACGACGGTGGTCGCTGTGGGGCTGGGGCTAATCGCCAGGCTCTCGATGGCGCCCGCGGGCAAGGGCAACTCCTCCAAGAGCGACACCGGTATCCTGCGACGCACCTCCTCCGGCACCGCGCCGCCAAAGCCAACCCATGCACCGGCGGCGACGATGCTGAGCAGCAGCAATAGCAGCACACTCCGCGTCAATCGCCAGATGAAGGGCGCCTTACGCTTCTTCTCCAGCATCTCGCCCGGGCCGGGTATCTCATTAACCCCCAATGCGGGCGTCTCCGGCGCAGGCTCATCTGACCAATCCTTGACCAATAAGTTATCAACTTTAGCCTGAGAAGCATCTGAAGTAGGCGTCTGCTCCTGTGCTCGATCTTGATCTGGCGCCTGCTCTTGCTCTTGCTCCTGCTCTTGCTCCTTGGATCCTTTTGGCAGTGGCGTCGCCTCCAACACAAACTCGCGCGTGGGGGTATCCATCCCCAGCGCATGACGCAAGGCGGAGGCCATCGCCCCGGCATTGACGAAGCGCTCCTCCGGCTTCTTGTTGAGCGTGCGCAGGATCACTACTTCCAACGTGGAGGGTAACTCCGGGTTGAGTTGCGCAGGGAGGGGCGGCGCATCATTGATGTGTTGCATCACCATGTTCATCGGGTTATCGGATTCGAAGGGTAACTGGCCCGTCACCATCTGATACATCACCACGCCCAGCGAATAGATATCGGCGGCCGAGGTGCCCTTCTTACCCAGGCCAACTTCGGGAGCCATATAGGCCGGCGTGCCAATCATCGCGCCGCTCGCCGTCAAGCCCGAAAGCGACATCATCTTCGCGATGCCAAAATCGGTCAGGACCGGCTCGCCCTCCGAGGTGAACATAATGTTGGCCGGTTTGATGTCGCGGTGCACCATATCCCGCCGATGAGCGTAGTCCAGTGCCTCCGCAATGGCCGCACCGACGCGCACCGCATCCTCGACGGGGACTTTTTCCTGTTCCATCATCATGCTTTTTAGGGTAGAGCCTTCGATATATTCCATCACCATGTAGTAGATGTTGAGTTCTTCGTGATAATCGAAGTCGAAGACCTGCATGATATTGGGATGACGGAGCGTCGCGACGATCCGCGCCTCGCGTTGGAAGCGCACCACGAATCCTTCCTCATCCGCCAAGAAAGGATGCAGTATCTTGATGGCCACCGGGCGGTCTAGCCGGACGTGCTGCCCCTTGTAGACCTCGGCCATCCCGCCGTGCCCGATATGCTCGAGCACTTCATATTTACCTAACGTCTTACCAACTAGAAAATGAACGCTAGACACAAAGACAACTCCGTAGATTAAACCTCAAGTTCTTCTTCCTGAGTCTGACACGAACGGATCAACGCCCGCAACGCATCCCATGCCCGCTCAAAATCCTCTTCCGGCACGAAGATATGATCCCGTGAGAACGCCGAGACGGAGAAGATGCTGACACCTTCTTCCGCGACCGTGCTGGTCATCGTTGCCAAATAACCGACCAATCCTAATTCAAGCGGGAGATCGAACGTGATCAACCGATAATTGGAAGACTCATCCAAAATATCCAAAAACGGCTGCTCTTTCTCCCACACATCCACAGGAAGCACCAACGTCACTTCATCCTTATCGCGCACCAACGCGGAGAACGGCTCATCCAACTTAGAAAATAGAGTTTCAGCCGCCCCGGCTTGATCCGGAGCAGTTCGGAGGATGACGTAATCACGCGCGTCGGTGAACAAGTGAGTCTGAGCCACAATATGAACTAGTCCAGGCGGGAGATCCATCAGACACCTCCATCATTCAGAAAACAATACGAGAGAAAGGACAAACGAAGCAGTTCCGATGTGTCCGAGAGGCATAAGGTTGCGCGCTAAGCATTTTATCGCCCGCATCAACCCCAGCTTCGTTTGCCTTGAGCTTGGTTAAGCACGCTCTGAGGCCACGAGGGCAATTTAGCCCCCTGTTTTGCTTCGAATTCCCGAGAAAACGATCACAGGAGAGGTGTAGGAGAATCCACAGACGTATTTCTAACTTTCTTCTCTCACTCCTAATTATACCCTTGAAAAGGGCTAGATACAAGAACGATTCGGAAAGCGGCCTTTTTTATATATCGTAGGGAGGAGAGAGGGTCGAATTGCCAGCGGAGAGCCATTTTCCGCCCACGAGCATTTGCATAAAATACAAACCCTGTTATAATGTTGGGCGTTGTGGGCGGTTAGCTCAGGTGGCTAGAGCGCTGCGTTGACATCGCAGAGGTCACAGGTTCAAGTCCTGTATCGCCCACCAGATTTTAGAGGGTGCGCATCAACGCGCGCCCTCTTTTTTTGTGGATATTCCCCCTCGTTACTCCTGTTGCCCTCATGATCAAATCCACTATACTTAGAACCACACAGATCGATCTTTCACCTACGAGGAGAATGTATGGCATCGAAGTTAGTCGTTGTCTTTGGAAGTTCTCGCACCCAAACGCCGAAACATCTGGAGGCCGCCGAGGCTTTGGGGCAGGCGTTGGCGGAGGCCGGATACAGCGTCGGCTCCGGCGGCTACAGCGCGATTATGGACGCGGTCAGCAAAGGGGCCTACGAGGCCGGCGGCCACGTGATCGCCTATCCCACCGATGAGTTCGGTGACGCCGTGACCCGCTGGCATCATGAGGTGCGCTTCACGCCCAATCTGCACACGCGCTTGGAGGCGATGCTCTCGCAGGGCGACGCTTTCATCGCGATGTGGGGCGGCATCGGCACGCTGACCGAGGTGACGCTGACCTGGAACATCGCCCAGATCCGCGAGATGCAGGGCGATCCCCAAAAGCCGCTGATCCTGCTGGGCGACCATTGGCCGGCGCTGATTCGC
>CAYXVS010000154.1:0-1616 GCA_964468735.1 uncultured Anaerolineales bacterium
CGATACGCAATACGGCGCTGGAGGTGAAATCGATGACCCTCGAATCTTCATATTGCACCGGCATATCCACGGACTGGGGCGAACTGTGGCTCTGCGCCACCGAGCGCGGGCTGTGCGGCGTGGCCTTCGGGGCCGAGGCGCCGTCCTCAGAGATTGATCGATTGGCGCGCTATGGCATCGCGGCGCCGGAGGCGGGCGATCTGCCCTTGTTGCACGAGGCGCGGGCGCAACTTACTGAGTACTTCGCGGGCCAGCGCACCGCCTTTGATCTGCCCTTAGACCTGCGCGGCGCCGACTTCCAGCGGGCCGTGTGGGAGGCGCTGCTGGCGATCCCCTACGGGGAGACGCGCGCCTACGGCGACATCGCGGCGGCGATTGGGCGACCGCGCGCGGCGCGTCCGGTGGGCCAGGCCGTCGGCGCGAATCCCGTCGGCGTCATCGTGCCGTGCCATCGCGTCATCGGCCACGATGGGCGGCTCACGGGCTTCGGCGGCGGCCTGGAACTCAAGCGCGCGCTGTTGCGCTTGGAAGGCGTCTTGGACTGATCGAATCCAAGAAGCTATCCCTGCGGGCGGGGTTTCTCAGCATCAGCATCAGTATCAGCAAAGGAAGGTGAATCGTGCGGTGGCAATTCCATCCCTATGTGCTTCTGACGTTTCTGGCAGCGGGCATCGCCTTGGTGGCCGCTTATTATAGTTGGCGGCGACGTTCCGCGCCCGGCGCGATTTACTTAGCGTGGGCGTTATGCACCATCGCCGTCTTATCGGGTGGGATGGCCTTGGAAATGGGCGGGCGCACGCTTGCGCTCTTAATGATAGCGCGCAAAATTCAGGATATTGCTCTCTGTTTCATTCCCCTGCTATGGCTGCAATTCGTCCTCGCTTACACGGATCATCGGCGTTATTTAACCCCGAAAGTCCTTCTGGGTCTGGGGATAATGACATGCATCACTGTGGTTATCATCTTGACAACAGAACATCATGGATGGTTCTATCGTAGGACATGGCTTAAATCTCAGGCGGATTTCATCCTCCTGAAATGGGAACCCGGCCCGTGGTATTGGATCTATACCGTTTATCTCTATGGCGTGATGGGCCTGGGGATGTGGTTTTTGGGCCGGAAACTCATCCATCTTCCCAGTTCTTATGAAGGACAGACCATCCTGCTGCTTGTGGCGGCCGGGCTGCCGACCGTGCTGGGGTTTCTCTATGTGATAGGCGTTTTGCCGACTACGTGTCCCCTTGGTATCGTCGGATGGACCGTGAGCGGCGCCGCGTTGAGCTGGGGGTTGTTTCATTATCGGCTCTTGGATATTGCGCCGGTGGCCTACGAGGCGGTCTTCGAGGGGATGAGCGATGCCATTATTGTGTTGGATATGCGGCAGCAGATTGTGGATCTCAATCCCGCCGCGCAACAGCTCATCGGGAAACGCGCGGATGAGGTGATTGGAGAAGAGGGCGAGGCAGCGATAGCCTTTTTGCCTGATCTCTTGCGCGCGTGCGATGGGGACCAGAGGACATCGACGAAGATCACGTTAGGGGAAGGTGCGGCGGGGGTCGGGGCTGGGGCCGCAGCCGTTGGCAGCTACGATGCCGCAGCCGTTGGCAGCTACGATG
>CAYXVS010000154.1:1716-6919 GCA_964468735.1 uncultured Anaerolineales bacterium
GCCGCAGCCGTTGGCAGCTACGATGCCGCAGCCGTTGGCAGCTACGATGTGCGCTGTTCCGCGCTCTATGATCGTCGCCATCGCTTGACCGGCCATCTGATTGTCCTGCGCGACGTCACCGCGTTGGAGGCGGCGCGGCGCGCGGCCCAGGCCGCCGACCGCGCCAAGTCGGAGTTGGTGAGCAGCGTCAGTCACGAGTTGCGCACGCCGCTCACCAACATCAAGCTCTATCTCAATCTGCTGGAGCGGGGGGCGGCGGCGCGCCGCCCGACCTACTTGCAGACGATCCAGCGTGAATCGCAGCGCTTGCAGGATCTCATCGAGGATCTGTTGCACGTCTCGCGACTCGATTTGGGGAAAATCCAGCCGGAGATTGAATGGGTCGATCTCAACGCGCTGGTGCGCACCCTGGCCGATGATCGGCGGAAGCTCTTTGCTAGAAGTGGCTTGGACTTACGCCTGGAACTTGACGCAGACCTCGCGCCCGTCCGCGCCGACCCCAAATTGTTGGAGCAGGTGGTGACGAATCTGCTGAGCAACGCGATGAACTACACCCCTGAAGGTCACGTCACGTTGCGGACGGCTCAGGCCCGCGTCGAGGGCGCGCCGTGGGCGACGGTGGCCGTGAGCGACACCGGGCTAGGCATCGCGCCGGCCGAGCGGGACAAACTATTCGAGCGTTTCTATCGCGGCGCGGCCAGCCAGATGGCGCGCGTGCCAGGCACCGGCCTGGGGTTGGCCATCAGCCAGGAGATTATGACGCTGCATCACGGCCACATCACCTGCGAGAGCACCCTCGGCGTGGGCAGCACCTTCACGCTCTGGCTGCCGAGGGCGGGAGGATGACGTAGGATCTGAAAAAGTGAATTTTTGGTGTAAAGTGTGTGTATACGAGAGGATGAGTCAACCTATGCAAGACGTGATCCAAAATATCCTGCGTGGATTTCAGCACGATGGCTTGAGCTACGGTGATTATCTGGCATCGCGCCCGACGGCCTCCGATGAGGCGGTGGTGCGCTTGAAGATTGCCGAGCCGTTGTTGGCCGCGCTGGGCTATGATCTGCAGGCCGATGTGGCCCCCGAACATCGTCAGGATGATGCCGCTATCGATATTCTGGTGGCCGCCGAGGGCATCCCGGTGATGCTCTGGGAGTTGAAGCGCACGCAGGAGACGGATCTAGCGCGTCACGAGGAGCAGTTGACGCGCTATGTGCTGGCCCAAGGTGTGGCGCACGCGGTGCTCTGCAACGGGCGCGAGGTGCGCGTCTATCAGCGGGTGGGGGATCGATTGCGCTTCGCCTATGCCTTCTCGCTGATGGCCTTCGCGCCGGATGCGCCTTCGCCGGCTTCGGAGCATGACGTCCAGGCGCTGGTGGTCTTCTACGATGCGTTCCGCAAAGAAACCTTCGTCGAGGTCGAGCGTCTAAAACAGGAGATCGTTGAGACGCCCACGCCGCTCTTGACGCTGGCGCCCGATCAGCCGCAGAACGAGAACCTGTTGATCGAAGACCTCAAGCGCGAAATCCGCCGCTTGCATCGCGCTGTCCTGTTGCGCTTCCGCAGCCAGCGCGCCCAGCATCAGGTGTTCGTGGCGGAGAAAGTGCAGCGCAAGACCGAGGTCGACGCGGCGCGGGAGCGATTGTGGCAATGGCTGCGTAGTTTCACGACGCGCGCGAAGACGGAGATCGATGAGGTCGCGCTGACGAGGTATTTAGAACAGGCGGCGGATCAATGGCTGGGATTGGAGGAGTCTTCGTTTGTGACGGAGGCCCTGCGCCAATCGGGGATCGCGGAGCATCTGATTGGGGCCAATCACATCAACTTCAAGGCGCGGCTCCGGGATTTCTACCGCGCGGCAATTGCCTATCGCAACTGGCGCGCGAAGCAATTGGTCGCGCTGCGCCCCACGCGCCTTTTGATGGAGGACTTCGATCACTGGCGGGCAGAAATCGGCGTGATGGCTGAAGATCCCGCCGCTGAGTTTTGCTTGCAGACCGTCTACATCTTCGTCACCCGCCTGCTGCTGATTCGCATCTGCGAGGATAAGAACATCATCACCCAGAAGATTTCGGACGGCGGCTACCAGGACTATTTGGACTTCAGCGCGCGCTTCTTTTCCAATATCGCCGATGCGCAGGCTACGTTGTTGGACCTGGCGTACAAGGATACGAGTTACATCTACGGCCATTTCTTCCGCCGCGATGTTTTCGATTGGTACACGTGGGAGGAAGAGGCCATCGTGCGCCTCTTCTGGGTGCTCAATCGCTTTGATTTCGAGCGCGTGAGCGCGGATTTGATCGGGCGCATCTATGAGCAATACGTCGATGAGTTGGAGCGCAAGCGCAAGGGGCAGTTCTACACGCCGCCGCAGGTGGTCAATTATATTTTGGATCAGGTGGGCTATGCGGGGCCGGACATTGTAGGCCGTCGTCTGATCGATCCGAGTTGTGGCAGCGGGCGCTTCTTGGTGGAGGCGGCCCGCCGGCTGATTCCAGAATTTCAGAAGCTGCCCGATCTCGAATCCAAGGACTTGGTCAATGAGCGGCTGCGGGAGAGCCTCTTTGGCTTAGATGTCAATCGCTTCGCGTGTTTCTTGGCCGAGGTGAATTTGCTGGTGCAGGTGTTGGGGCTGTTGAAAGACAATCCCACCGTGGCGCGATTTCACATCTACCCGACCAATACGCTGCTGCCGCGCGAGCAGGCGGCGGCTTTGTTGGTTGCGCCCGACAACGGGCTGGCCTATGAGAGCGAAATTGCCGAGTTGATCAAATTGCGGGGCTACAACCCGATGGTGGGCGTCGATTTTCGGCGCGGCTTCGATTACGTCGTGGGCAATCCGCCCTACGTCCGGGCCGATAATCCCAGCGTGCAGGTGTTGCGCTCGCGCGTCGAGGCCAGCGGGCGCTATGCCACGCTCTACAAAAAGTGGGACCTCTATATTCCCTTCATCGAGTTTGCCGTGCGGATGTTGGCCGAGGGCGGACGTCACGGCTTTATCGTCTCCGATGCCTATCAGACCGAGGAGTACGGCGCGCACTCGCGCGAGATGTTGGTGGAGCAGACGACCATCGAGAGCTTGACCTTCGCGCCGGACGTGAGTTTCTTCGAGGAGGCGCAGGTTCAGAACCTGATCTATGCCGTGCGCCAGGGCGCGCCGCCCGCGTCCCACCAGACGCAACGCTACCAAGCGGTCGATGCCGCGCTGGGGCCGCGCGACCTCAAGACGCTGCCCGCGCTTTCCCAAACCGAATGGGGCGCGGAAATCTTCCGCCCGGCGTTCGCGGGCGAAAACGGGTTGGATTTCAGCGCGTGCTTGCCGTTGGGCGAGATTTGTTACATCAGCTATGGCATCGCGCCGGTCTCTCACGAGGATCTGGATCCGGTGATTGACGGGAAGCGACGTAAGCTCTTCGTGACAGAGGATCTGCTCTCTGATACCCCAGATGAAGCGCATCCTAAAAAATTCGTGCAAGGCAAGGATATGGGGCGTTACGTGGTGACCCGCTCGCGGTGGCTGGAGTGGGGCACGGAGCGTGTTCCAAGCCAACTGCGCCGGAGTAAGTTCCCAGAGTTATTTGAAAACACCAAGGTACTGGTAGCCCGTCGGGCGCGTCAGGGATTTTTGAAGGCGGTTTATGATGCGAAGGGTGAATTTTATTGCGATGCGACCGTCATCTGCGCGGCGTTGGCGCATAAACTGGAGGATGTTCATAATCGTACCCTTGATCGCCAGGATATTCGGGATGAATTGTCGCGCGCGGCGGAAAATTCGGCGGATTACGATGTGGCTTATTTAACGGCGTTGCTCAATTGCCGCTGGCTCTCCCATTATATCTTCAAGATGACCAGAACCGGCAAGATCGATTTTTACCCCAATGATCTCCGAGATTATCCCATCGCGCCAGCGGATGTCGAGACGCAAGCCCAGATCGCCCATCTGGCCTACGACATCGCGGATGTGCGGTTGGATGTCCATCACTGGCGCGAGGCCGGCCATCAGATCGACGAAACGGGCATCGCGCTCAATCCGCATCCCTACCTGGAGGTGTGGAACATTGAGGCCGCCAGCCTGCGCAACGCCACGCACTTTGTGACCTACGACATCGGCGGCCACATCACGACCATAGAGCGCGAACCGCAGCGCATCATTTTCCGCAAGCGGCCGCTCTCGTACATCGAAAGCGAGCACGCGCCCGTGCTGGATTATCTGGCGCGCTACTTGGATGCCAATCGCGAGGCGTTGGACGCGGTCCCGGTCAAGGATTTGGCGCGGCGGATTCGCCTCCCGCGTTCCGCCGATGCCGTGCGCGACTTTATGGCGCGCCTAGAGGCCGAGCGAGAGCAACTGATGATCCGCTGGATGATCGCCGCGCAGGCCGAGAATCTGCTCGACGAGTGGGTGTTCGATCTGTACGGCGTGCCAGAATCCCAGCGAGCGCCGTTGGGTGGGCGCCTTTACACCCTGGGCGCTCTTCCAGACAGCACGATGTTTGTCTCGCTGCTGGATGACCCAGACGATGCGCCGATGCGCCGTGTGGCCTTCCCCAAGGATGGCGCGTGGCGCTATCGCACCGCCGATCCGCTGCCCAACGTGGTGCGCGTCTGGCTGCACGACGGCGAGCGCGCGGCGACGAAGTACGGCGTGGTCGGCGACGATGGCTCGATCCGCCTTGGTGATGAGATCGCATAGTAGAGGATCACAGATACTTTATCAATTTTGCACAAAAGAAAAAACGAAGGAGATAGGCAAGCAATGAATTACGAACTAGGCGACGTCGTGAAAATCAAGTCGGGCGTCAAAGACGTCGATTTTGGTTGGGATCTTGGCGGCTGGCGGGGGCGCGTGGACAAAGTGTTCGACGATGGCGGCATCCAGGTCGCGTGGGATAGCATCACGTTGCGGGATATGCCCTCCAAGGTCATCACCAAATGCGAAAAGGAAGGGCTGGGTTGGACTGTCTACGTGTTAGATCACACGGAAGTCGAACCGGCCCAAGCCCGCGACACGTCCGCCGATGTTAGAAAGGTCGTCCAGGAACGGGCGAAAAATCACGCCTGGGATTGGATGAAGGAGGACGGCGAGATCACGCGCCAAGTCCTTGCTGGCATAGATCCCGATGACGATTATAAGTTGATGAAGACCTGGCGCGCGTATATGGAGGAACACCTGAGTTTCCCATTCGAGGCGGAGGTCTTTGAAACC
>CAYXVS010000155.1:0-3699 GCA_964468735.1 uncultured Anaerolineales bacterium
TCACCGGCTGCACCTTGCTGTAGCTGACGATCTCGACCAGGGTGCGCAGCATGCCGCGCAGGGAAGAGCCGGGGATCACGGGGGTGCGGGTGTGGGGGTCGGTGTAGAAGAAGTCCGGGCGATCCTTAGCCTCGCTGCCGGCCTTGGCCTCCGCCGGGGTGACGCCGCAGCGCACGTAGAGCGGGGAGGCGGTGGTCAGGGTGCAGGTCAGATGGCCGGTGTAGCGCTCGTCGTGCTCGTGATAGCGATCCATCGCCGGCGGGTCCTGGGGCGTCCAAGGGATCATCTCGGGCAACCGCACGAAGTTGTACGGCGCTTTGGCCTTTCGGCGGCTCGAAGGTTGGGTTTGTGTGGGCCAGCGTGTCATGAGGTCACCTCCTGTTGATCTTGTTGGGGCGCGGTATGGATTGTCACATTCACCAGACGACTGAGCGCCACCTCGAGCACGCCGGTCTCGGGATCGGTGGCAAGATAGTGGCGCACCTGGAGGCGCATTGGATGGCGCTCGTCCTTGAACTGCGATTTGTCCACCTCCAGCGGCGGCGCGTGGCGCAGGCCCTGCACGCCCTCCTCGACCAGCGTGAAGCCATCCTTGGCCGTGACGTAGCGATTGCCCCACAGCAGTTGTGATTGGTCGTAGTGCTTCTGCTCGCTGTCGCCGGCGACCTCTTCGACGCGGCGCGCGCGCCAGCCTTGGGCCGTGCGCCAGAGCAGCACCTCCGCGCCTGCGCCGAAGAGACGGGCCTGTTGCAAGGTCGCGGCCCGCAGGGGGGGCGACGGCGGCTCGCCGAAGACATCGTGGGAGGTGATCAGCTTGCCTCCTCTCACTTCCCCCCAGATCACGCCATCGTCGGCGTGGGCCAGGAGGAACGTCAGATTGTTGGCCTGGGCTTGCTTCAGCAGCCAGGCCGTCACATCGTCCTGTGCTTTAGCTGCTTTATTTAATTCATCTATCGGGAGCTGTGTGACCTGATAGCCGCCCGGTTGGATCTTACGCAGCGCTTTGATCTTCTTCATCTTTCCTCTCCTTTCTCGCCCCGTGCCAAGTGCGTTGCCAGTGCTGCTACACATTTTTCCAATTTCTCGCGATCCGCCGTGATCTCCAGGCCATCTGGGGCCTCGCGGAGCGTCCATACGGCTTCTTTGTCTTCCTGTCCCTCTTGCTGCCAGCGTATCTCGGCCTCGATCCCTTGCAGGCGGCCGCGGCCCACGCTGCGCTCGCCGCCCAGGGGCAGATCGCTCGTCCAGAGATCTTTGAGCAGCAGCATGAGCAGGCCCACCTCGTAATCCTGGGGCTTGCGCAGCGTCAGTTTGACGTGGACGCGCGAATCCGGCCCGCCGAAGACGGGTTCCTCGCTGAAGAGGGCCGTGGGGTAGGCGCCGCCCGTGAAGCGGTCGATCTTGACGCGCGTCTGCACCAGCGAATGCACGTTCTCAAGCACCGTCTCCTGGACGGCGACCCGACTGGCGGTCAGTTGGTCGTCCTCGCTGCTGCCGAACATCGCGTTGACCAAGGCGCTGCCCGCCTCTTGGGGCGGATGGCCATGGGCCGCCAGCGTGTTGGCGATCCGCAGCGCGCGATGGCGCAATACGCCGGCCAAGCTGGCGCCGGGCAATACCGGCGCGTTGCCGGCATCAGGACGTGGGGAGTGCAGGTGACCGGCGTCGGCGCCGCTTTCGGCCTCGGCGCGGATAAGCAGCGAGCCATCCAGGCGGAAGGCGGCGTCCAAGCGGAAGCGCTCCCGCGCATCGGCGGCGGGGATGTCTGTCTCTAAGAGTGCGGCGATGGCGTCGCCGGTTCTCGCGGCGCTCTCATCCTCGTTGAGCCACGCCAGCAGGCCCGCGATGGTGGTCAGATCGTAGCTCATCACGCGCCACTTCTCCACACGGCAGCGCCCGAATCCCCGGCGCTTGCGGGCGCCCAGCGGAATCTCGCTTTCCTCGAAGCCATGAAGCGCTTGAGCTAACGCTGACTTGAGTTGATCTTCATCTATGTCATTTGTATCATTCCCCGGTATTTTTTGGGGGATCAGTAACTCGAAGCGGAGGGGGAAGGTCGTGCCCGCCTGGAGCAACTCTATGTCGAACTTCGCGCCCTCTTTGGCCGTGCCGGTGGCGGGATCAATGCGCACGCCGTCGCGGATCTCGATCTCCGCCGGGGCCGTACTGCGGGCGTCATCAACGATGAGCAGGCTTTGCAGGCCGGCTTCATCCTCCCGCGCGCCGCCGAAGAGGGAGATGACGGGCGATTTAGGGGAGGGACTTTCTCCGTAGCCGTGTTGCACCTCGCGCAGATAGCTGCGCAGCGCCCCCGCGATGGAGGCGCCGGTGAGCAGGGCTTTGCCGTGATCCACAGAATCTCGCAGCAGGTTCATATCCGTGGGGCCGACGGTCTCGCCGTTGCCCAAATGCGTGGGCGTCTCTAAGACTAACTCCCCCTGGATGACTATGCGTTTGACGATTTCGCGTGAGGTGTGCCAATGGGTTTGTTTGGCGCTCATGATGCCTCCTTCTTTTTGCGGCGTTGGGCAAGTTCGTGGCTCAAAATCCCATCGATGAGTCGCAGGGCATACTTGCGGGCCAGGTCGGTGTTCCAATCGGCTCGCACATTGCCGACCGTGGGCACGGCGGGCGTGTCTGGGGCGTCGGTCGTATGGAGCCGTTTCCACGTCGCGTCCGCGTCCTCCTCCAATACCTGGGTCAGCCAGCTATCTGCCTGAATGCCGTTGATCTTGGTCCGCTCGAATTGTTCCTGGGCCACAGTCTTCATCTCTTTCAAGTAGGTCACAACGTCAGCGACCGCCTCGGTCGCCAGGGCGTTGCGCACGCGGGTGCGAATAGCTGAGAGTTGCGTGTTGCGGATCGGGCCGTTCACGCGGGAGTGCAGAATTTTATCGCGTAACCGAGTGTCCAACTGCCGGCGCAACATCCGCTTGGCCATCTCACCGGCCAGTTTGGCGCTTGCGCCGGTTATCTCAGGGGACTCGGAGGACTTGGGGGCGGCAAGGGTTTGAGCTTTGATCTCTTGCGCGGTTAATTCGACGTGGTGGGCGTGCCAGTTGATGGCCACCCGCCCGAAGCCCTCGGCGCGGCGCTCGCCGATCCCGGTTTCAACCAGGCGTTGCAAGCGTTCCGTCAGGCGCGTCGGGTCGTCTGTCTCGGCGATGTCGAAGGTAAAGACGCTCCCGGCGCGCGCCACTGGCATTTGAGGCAGCGGTAGGCCCCACTTCCGATTGAATCCGCCGATCACGCCAGTTTTGGCGAAGGTGCGGGCGCGATCCAAGGTCAGGTTGACATCTAAGGCCTCCGCTAAAATCTCCGGTGTGAGGAAGCCGGTGGGCTGGCCGTTGGCGTCGCGCAGTACGGCGTCGCTGAGCAGCGTGAGGGTTAATCGCTCCTGCTGCTTGTCTATGAGGTTGGATGTCTCTTCCCAGGCCTCGGCGCGTTCAATGTCGGTGATCTTGGTCAATCCGTAGCCTGCGCTCTGGGAGCCGCCCAAGAGTAGGGTCTCCTCCTGCTCCAACAACGATTGGATGGCCTTGGCCACGGCTTCCGTCGGGCACAAGATCACGCCGGCCAAGACCTGACCCGGCGCCAGCGCCTCGTAGCGGAAGACGGCGCCCTCGTCGGCGGTGGCGCGTCCCGCCGTGCGCTCGCGCAGCGTGTGGACATTGATCTGCTTGAGGACGGGGTAGAGCT
>CAYXVS010000155.1:3799-6866 GCA_964468735.1 uncultured Anaerolineales bacterium
TGGGGCGTGGGGAGGGCGCGGTTGCCGTGTGCGTCCACCGGATAGGCGTTGAGGTACTGCGTTTGGCCATCGAAGAAGAGCTTGCGGGCCTCATCATTGGCGGCCAGGTCTGAGATGTCGTCCTTGTCTAAATAGCGCCTGACCAATACGCCGCGCAGGGCGCTGCCCGGCACGAAGGGCAGCGAGACGGCGCTGTTCGGATCGCCCTCAATGGCTGTCATGAGGAGCGGTTCCTTTAGGTGTAATTTGAAGCTCAACGCGATCATGCGCGCACCTCCTGAGCGAACGTTTCTAGATGCTTGTCTGTGATGGGTTGGGCATCGCCGTCGTGCAAGCGCATCTCGACGCGCCCTCGGCCTCGATTGCGGCCTGTGCCCAAGCGCCGGACGGCGCGGGTACAGGCGCTCAGTAGCGCCAGCGCGTCGTCGGACGGCGCCTCGGCAAAGCGCAAGGTCGCTTCCAAGGGCGTCTCGCGCAGGATCACGCGCATCGAACGAAGCGTGCCGGTCTCTGGCGTCCCGCTGAGATCGATGGCCGTCTGATAACGCACGGCGGTCAGCGCGTCCAAGACGTCGGCGGGCTGATATTTTTCTTGTCGGATATCGGCGATGATGGCCTGACGGAGATCTTCCGGCAGGCGGGCATGGCCCACGTGCAGCGTCGCGCCATCGTCCAAGGTGCTGCCGGGTTGCCCAAACAGGCCATAGGCCGCGTCATCCCAGCGTTGGAGATCCACGCCGGCGCTCTGGAGGGCAAAGCGCAGATTGGCCCATTCCTCCACGATCAGGCCCTTGAGACTTCGCCCGCGCAGGTAGGGCATGCCGTAGCGGTCGTGTTCCACCTCGACATCGACGAGGCCGGCCACGCCGTCGCCGCGCCCTGATGTGGTGTCGCTTTTTAACGTGATGTGAAGTTTATACGTCTGCATCCTGCACCTCCTTGTCTTCTTTGGCTTCGCCTTCCTTTAGGGAGAGGGGGATGTAGTATTCCAGCGCCTCGATGGCATCGAAGTAGCCGCACGTCGCCGCGCCATTCTCCCCGATCCAACCGGTTCTTTGCAATGTCTTATCCTCTTGCTCTCGCCCTAGCGGTGGCAGCGTCTCTCCCAACTCCTTGAGGAAGATCCTTGTAGCTTCCGGCCCCTGGCGCAGAATCTCGCGGAGGGCTATGACTTTGTTGTGATGACCTTTCCATTCGGGGGCCTCTTTCAACGTCTCGACGACGCTGGTGAACGCTGGCCAACTTTGCCACCCTGTCGCGTGCAAGGGCAGGGGGCGCATCGTGAGCGTGCCGGCCGGGACGGTGTACTCGCGCTTGCGGATCTCTTGCAAGTTGCCCAATAGGCCGCCCGTGGCAAAATGCCAATTTAAGGCGGAGAGGTCCCCGTTGGCTTGGTCGCGGGCGTAGCGCTTCGCTTGGCCGGTCAGCGCCTGGCTCAGGTCGTAGGCGCGGGCGAAGGGATAGTGGCTTTTGACCACCGCGATGCCGGCACAGGCGTAGAGATTCAGCTTTCGATTCTGGGTTTCTTCCTCGAAGGCCTCTAAGTAGCGCGCGGCCAACGTCAATCCCAACCGCCCATCGCAGACGAACGTAACATCGTCGCCGCCGAAGACCAGGGGCCGGAAGGGCAGATAATTCTCGTGCAGCGCGAATTCCTGGCGGATGGTGTCGGTGTGGCGTTCAGCATCGTATTCCACAGCGCCGGCCAAGTCGGTGATCAGTCGCTTGAGCGCGGCCGAGGCGGCTTGCTCCACCAGGATCGACGCCTCACGCACCTTTTCGATATACTCACGGGGTGTTTGGGCCTGCTGGCGGATATGGCGGAAGAAGCGCCCCATCTCATTGCCATCGGCATGCACCACGGCGAGGTAACTCATCTCGCCCGCGCTGCGCCCAAAATGATCGAAATTCAAGGGGAAATCCAGGTTGGCGCGTTGCACATCGTCCGGGCGAAAATCTCGCAGGCGACGATTGGCTTCCTCCACCGCCTCCAACTTCCCAGCGACGGCATCCGAGATGGGGAAGGTGCCTTCGTGGGAGGTGTCATGTTCGGCATTGGTCGTCGTTGCCACCAAGCCGGTTGAACGGCCCTCGGCTGTCACGCTCAATCCCAACAGAGGGGTGCCGGCTGGATGCGCTTGTTTGCGTTGGGCCAGGCGCGTCATTGCGGCGTCCACCCGCGCGCCCAAATCGTCCTCCTCCCAATTCACTGTGACATGGGCAGCGACCAGCCTCAAGCCCGGCACCGTCTCGATGATTTTGCGGCTGAGGCGGCTTACAAAGGCTTGGGCCGTGCTCTTGTCTCGAAAGAGCAGGACGGTGTTGCCGCCGCCAATGTAGACGACTTCCGCATCTAATTCTCCATCCTCGATGCGCAGGTGGCCATCCAATCGTTGGGCGGGATCGCTGGCGTTTGGCTCGGCGACGTTGGAGCGCCCTTTGTCTTTGAGCAACGCCAGCGGCCAGACCTCCGTCGCGCGGCGCACCAACTCCGACGCCCCGATGTTTTCCCGCAGTCGGTTGCTGCCGAAGATATAGGATTGGATTCCGGGGGTATCCAATACCGTCAAAATGTACTCAGGCATCTAAGCACCTCCATAAAATTGAAAAGTCGGTCAGTCAAACAATGATCTCAAGTGGTGGGGCCTGGGGCGTGTGTGTTTCGTGATTTTTGTGGGCAACCCTGTGCTTCAGCGTGTGGACTGTGCGATTGTGGCAAGTATAAGCACCTCCTGATAGCATAACGCCCTCGGCGCCGGGCTGCTTGGGCAGCACTTTGACGCGCGAGGGCGGGTGTGGTATCCTATGCCCGCCAGGGCGGTCACTTCGCCGCTGGCCGTAGCCCCTCGGTGTTGGACGCACCAGGGGCCTTTTTTTGTTGACTTAGGATTAGTATAGTACCATTTGAAAAGATGGGCAAATGGATTATGAACGTGGGTAAACGGAGCAGCCTTCAGAAGAGACGGTCAAGTATCCCTAACAAAAAACGCCTGGAAGAGATCCATGGCGCGGTGAGTTTGTTGCTTCCGTAAAATTTTAAAGTTTGGTGCGGATACCACTAGATGTG
>CAYXVS010000156.1:0-6851 GCA_964468735.1 uncultured Anaerolineales bacterium
ATAATCTCAGCTCTCTTTGTTTCAATATAACTTTGAGCCTAAAATTTATAGGAGGATGATGATGTTTCACTCAGATGACACGTTCAATTTTCACGACGAAATCATAGCCTTGGCCGAGGAGTTCTGCCAGGAGTGGGTAGAGCGTCACGGCCCGTTCGAGAGCAAGTTGGAGGGCGCGCTGATCATGAACTTCGCGCTGTGCACCATCCAGTATGACCTGGAAGAGGTACTCGATCAATTGGAGCGCCACCCCGTTTTCGAAGGGCTTTCGCCTCGCGAGATGTATAAGCGGGGCGGATTTGGGGAGGAGACGCCGCCAGGATTGAGCAACCAAGATGTTGCGGATCTGCTGAGGGAATCGCTGGCAAAGATACACCGCAACTGAGGGCGGTTCCGCCCCCTCCCCAGCGCGTTCCGCCTTGAGGGGGGCGGCTCAACTCGCGGCTGACCCTATCGACGCTTACCCGCAAGTGAGCGCAGCTTGGAGGAGCGGCTTAGGTAGGGGATTTCGCGAAGCAGAACGATAGGGAAAATCGCTCTCGCTGTCTCAGAACCTGCTTAAGCGTGTTCAAGGCAAACGAAGTTGGGGTTGATGCGGGCGATAAAATGCTTAGCGCGCAACCTCGTGCCTCTCGAACACATCGGAACTGCTTCGTTTGCCCGGTAGTCCCAGGATTTAAACCCTCCCAAAAACGAGTGGTTTTCTGAGGGAAAGCATCAGGGTTGGCCGGGAAAATTCAAAAGCCCCACATTCTACAGCGACACGCCGGCCACGATTTCCTGGCCCGGCAGGCGATAGGCGTAGGACATGTGGGGCGTGTTGTGCGCCAAGCCCACGCGCCCCTCGCGGTCGATGAGGATGAGGCCGCCGTAGCCGTACACCCGCTCGTGCAGCAGGCGGATGACGGCATCGGCGGCCTCCTGCGCGCTCTTTCCGGCGGCGATGAGGTCGCACGCGCTCTTGCTGATGACGATGCGCATCAGCGCCTCGCCTGCGCCCGTGGCCGAGGCCGCGCCGGTCAGATTATCGGCGTAGCCGCCGCTCCCCACCAGCGGCGAATCGCCCACACGACCGGGACGCTTGTTCGGCGTCCCGCCCGTGGAGGTGCCCGAGGCCAGATTGCCCTCGCGATCCAGGGCCACCGCGCCAACGGTATCGCCCGGCGGCGGGGGCGGCGACCACTCGCCCGGATCGTGGCGGCCCATCAGCTCCGCCGGATCACACAGACGCATCCCCTGCTCCTGCGCGAAGCGCTTCGCCCCCACCCCGACGAGGAAGTTGAAGTCGGGATAGGCCATCACCTTGCGGGCCAGCGTGATGGGATGGCGAATCTGGCGGACGGCCGCCACTGCGCCGACGTTCAACGTCCGCCCGTCCATCATCATCGCGTCCATCTCGATGTACCCGGCGCGGTTGAAGTAGCTCCCCCGCCCCGCATCGAAGACCGTGGCATCCTCTAAAATATGGATCGCCGCCTCCACCGCGTCCAACGCTGAGGCGCCCGCCTCCAAGCGCACCCATCCCGCCGCAGCCGCGCGGCGCACCGCCGCCAGCGCCTCCTCGCGCTCATCCTCTGGAACGAACCACGCGCCGCCATGCACCACCATCACCGGACGATTCATACAGCCTCCTCATTTCAATCTGTAATTTTTGAATAACCCGACACTCATAATTAAATTGCGTCCAAGGTAGTTCCAGAATTTGAAGCTACCCACTTCCAGCATCCAGCCTTCCAGCTTCCAAACTTGCATTTTCCCCCAAACCGGCCAGAATAAGGGCCTATGCGAAACCAAAACCATCCCAAAAACAATCAACGCACCCTCTGGATTGGCGTGCTCTGCCTGCTGTTGGCGGCTGTTCTGCGCTTGGCGGCCTTCGACGAGGCGCTCATCGGCGCGGATCAAACGTCCATTCTGGCCGCCGCCGCGAACATCGCGAGCGGGCGCGATTTCCCCGGCGTGGGGATCAAATCCTCCGTCGGCGTGATGCAGACCGCCGTGACGGGCTATTTGGCCGCGCTGCCCCTGCTGCTCGTCCACAGAATCATCGCCATCAAGTGGTTCTTCTCGCTCTTGGATCTGCTGGCGCTGGCGCTGCTCTATCGCGCCACGCGCCGCGCCTTCGGGCCGCTGGCCGCCGCTGCGGCGGGGCTGCTCTACGCCGCCAACCCGTGGGTCGTCGAGTTCAATCGCTGGATCTGGTACCAGACGCTGATCCCTACCTTTGCCACGATGGCCTTCGCCGCCTTCCTGCACCTGCTGAGGAAACGGCGCGGCAGGCGATCCGAATGGATGTTAGCCCTCGGCCTCGTCAGCGCCGCCCTGATGGCGATGGTGCATCTGGCGGCGGTCCCATGGGCGGGCGTGCTCTTCCTGCTGGGCGCATTTCTGGCCTGGCGATATAAGCTCTGGCAGGGCTTGGGCCTCGGCCTCGGCCTGAGCGCGATCATCGTCGCGCCTTACGGCCTCTATCTGATCCAGACGCGCTTCGCGGATGTGGGCATCCTCACGGCGGGCAACGGCGCGGCGTCGGAGAGCGCGCTCAACTTAGCGACCTATCGCTTGGCGCGGGAGTTGCTCACCGGCGCGCAGGTGCTCGCCACGCCGCGCTCCCCTCTGTGGGCGGCGTCCGTCGTCGCGCCCGATGCAGCCTACGCCGTCATCCCCCTCCTCTTGGGGATCGCGGCGCTGAGCGCGCTCTATCGCCTCATCCGCCGCGACGCCCTCAGCGCCCCCCTGGCCTTCGCGCTGGGCTGGACGCTGCTGGCGCCCACAATCTTCGCGCCCACATCGGTTCACCTCCAGCACTTCTACCTGCTCTTTCTCTTCCCCGCGCCCTACGTCGTGATCGCCGCGTGGTTGGGATGGAGCGCGCGACAGCGCGCAGCGATGCTGCGCTGGACGGCCCGCATTGGCCTGGCGCTGGTGATTTTGCTCTGCGGATGGTGGAGCTATCTGTGGGGCGTGCGCATCCACTACG
Organism: uncultured Anaerolineales bacterium; assembly: GCA_964468735.1. Classification (GTDB taxonomy): domain Bacteria; phylum Chloroflexota; class Anaerolineae; order B4-G1; family SLSP01; genus JAAAOZ01. Next base: position 2,981 of record CAYXVS010000156.1, read on the forward strand.
AGCATCAAGGCCAGCTCCGCGCGCCGACCCGCGCTTGGCTGATGGATCGCACCGCCGCGATGTGCGCATCCTACCTGGAGGAGAATCCCACCGGCCAGATGATCCTGCTGATCGATTTCGAGGGCCATCTCTCGCCCTTCGATTGGCTGCGCAGTTGGTTAGACACCGACCGGCTGCGCGTCGTGCCCGCGAACGTCGGCTTCATCCGGCCCGCGACGGAGACCTGCTATATGTTAGGTCCGCGCGTGACCGAGGACGCGCTGGCGCCGGTCGCGGACCAGGCCCGACCTCGGCCAGAGATGACCGTCCCCGCGCAGCCGCCGTGGCGCGTCTACTGCATCCCCCCGCGCGCGCCGCTGCCCGATCCCCTGGCGAGTTGGGAGAACGGCCTAAGCCTGCTGGAGACGAAGATCGACGGCGAGTTGACGCCCGGCGGACGCCTCCAGTTGCATCACACCTGGCACTATCGCGCCGCCGCCGAGAAGGAGTATCACCTCTTCAATCACCTAGTGCAGGGTGAGACAGACACAACGATGGTCGCGCAGGTCGATGGCAGCGGTGTGCCGACGTGGTACTGGCGCGATGATGATGTGCTGCACACGAGCTTCCAGTTACCGCTGCCCGACGCGCTGACGCCGGGGAAGTATCGGCTGCTGATCGGGGCCTACACCTGGCCGGAGATCACGCGGGTCTTTTTGGAGGGCGGCGAGGCCGAATATGAGGTCAGGCGGTGGCGGCTGCCACAAGATTAGGACAGGATTTACAGGATAAAAGCGGTTCATAATCCTGTAAATCTTGTCAATCCTGTCTCAATTTTCACGTAGACCAAGGCGCAACGCACTTGAACTGAAGGAAAGGCAGCCTCATGCAATATATGCCGGGTGATAAGCCCAAAAGTGCGTTGCACCTCACAAGACTAAACGGTTACCTTTTACTTATTCTGCGTGATTCCGCCACGACCCACGCGCTCAGCGCCAAGAGCACGCCCGCGTGGAGGTGGGCGTTGTTCACCAACAGGTTGTCCACCAGGCTATGGACGGCCAAATGCGTCCACGCGCCGATCAGCCCCAGCGCCAGGCCCCGCCGCCAATCGACTAAGCGCCGCGTGGCCTGCCAGAGGCGCACGAGGAGCGCGCCCAACCAGCCCAGGTAGGCCGTCAGCCCCACGATGCCCGTCTCCGCCAGCATATTGAAGTAGTAGTTGTGCGCGTGGCCCAACGCCAGCGGCCAGCTTATCAGCCGGTAATCGGCGTAGGCCGGCTCGTAGCAACCAAAGCCCACGCCTAACCAGAAGTTGTGCCGCCACATCGAGAGCGCCGCTTGCCAATGGGCCATCCGCTCGATGACGGCGTAGTTAGCGTCGGTGACGCTGACGCCGCGCACGTCCCGGAAATTCGTGTAGGCTAAGAAGCTCATCATCCGGTCGGCGATTGGGGCGGGCAGCACGTTCGCGCGATGGAGCGCCAACCCGCCGATCACCAGCGCGGCCACGAGGATCACGCCCCACAGCCCGCGCCGAGGCATGGCCGCCGTCATTACCAAAAGTGCTGCGCCGAAGCCCATCCACGCGCCCCGCGACCACGACGCGCCGATGGCCCCCACGATGACCAGCGCTACCACCCCGGCCATCCACACATAGGCCGGACAGCGCGGCCAAGCGCGCGTTCCATCGGGCGCGCGCCGTCGCATCCGCCAAAGTTGCAGCCCCCAGGCGATAAGGCCCCACGCGCTAAGGCCGATGATGACCGACCCCAGCATCCCCAAGAAGCCGCCGAAGGGGTTGGGCTGGACGAACATCCCGAAGGCGCGAGCGTGGACATCGTCGATCATAAAGGGATCCGGGGCGGGGAGCAGGCCGAGGTATTGCCCGACCCCCATCCCGGCCTGGAGCAGGGCGGCGGCGCCCAACAGTGCGACCGTCCACCCGACGCGCGCAGCGCTCGACTCGCGGGTGAGTTGCGCGTAGACGAGGAGGAACATCAGCAGGATTTGGCCCCACTTGCCCCACTCCCAGAAGGCGATCCAGAGATCGGCGGGGGTCCAGAGGGTGAGCAGCATAACGAACATAAAGATCAGGAGCGGCCCGAGCAGCGGCGGATGGGGCAGGCGCACCTCGCGGCGGGCCAACATCCGGGCGGCCCAGATCGCGGCGGTGAGCAGGAAGAGGTATTGTCCGATCATCGCGGGGATGCGAGGCATATAGGCGAGCGACCAGGCCCAAACCGGCGCGATCATCAGCGCAAGGCCCACGCCGACCAGCGGCTCGATCACGCTGCCGACGACGGTGACGAGCAGGATGAGGCCCAGGGCGAGGTCGAACAGGGAGAGGCGCGCCAGGATCAGGCCGCCCAGCGCGCCGATCACAGCCAGCGCCCCGATGATCCACGGCCAGGATCGCTGTTTCCTCAGTATTGCGTCCATTCGATCAGTTTGAGATCCGCATTATAGACAAATTTCGCCTGGAAGAGACGCTTCTCTTTACCTTCATCATCTTGATCCCGCAGAATGCGCGGGGCGAAGATCGCGTCCGCCTGGGGGATGGGAAGATCGGCGAAGTAATCGTCCAGCGAGATCCAGGCCAACTGGCCCTCGCGATGGTCGGGGCATAGCTCACCGGTAAATTCATCGGCGACGAAGATGAAGAGCATCCATAGCCAGTTGGGATCGGGGGAGACCTCGGTGCAGTGACCGCGCAAGGTCAGGCGCTCGGCCCGCAGGCCGGTCTCCTCCCACAGCTCGCGCTGCGCCGATTCGTAGGGCGCTTCACCCAGCTCGATTTTGCCGCCCGGCGCGACCCAGAGATTCAGGTTCGGCTCCTTGCGGCGGCGCATTAGGAGCACCTGGTCATCGCGGCGGGCGTAGACCAGCGTGGTGAGGATGTACCGCCCCATCAACCGATGCCCAAGGTCCGGCGGAAGTAGTCGGCGGTGCGGGCCAGGCCCTCTTCCAAGGTGACCTCCGGCGCCCACCCCAGCTCGGTCTTCGCGCGGCTGATGTCGGGGCAGCGGACTTGGGGATCGTCCTTGGTGCGCGCGTCCTTCGGTTCCACAAAGGCGATTTCCGAATCGGAATCGATGACCTCCAGCACCTGGTGCGCAAATTCCAAGATCGTCATCTCGCGCGGGTTGCCTAAATTGACCGGCTCATTGACCGGCGCATCCATCAGCCGGATGATGCCCTCCACCAGATCATCGACGTAGCAGAAGGAGCGCGTGCGCTGTCCCTCATCGTAGACGGTCAGCGGATCGCCCCGGAGCGCCTGGCAGATGAAGTTGGGCACGACGCGCCCGTCATCGGAGCGCATGCGCGGCCCGAAGGTGTTGAAGATCCGCACGATGCGCGTATCGACGCCGTGATAGCGGTGATAGGCCATCGTCAGCGACTCGGCGAAGCGCTTGCTCTCGTCGTAAACGCCGCGCGGGCCAATGGGATTGACGTTGCCCCAGTAATCCTCCGATTGCGGATGGGTCAACGGATCGCCGTAGACCTCGGAGGTGGACGCCAGCAGGAAGGTCGCGCCCTTGGCCATCGCCAGGCCCAGCGCCTTGTGGGTGCCCAGCGCCCCCACCTTGAGCGTCTGGATGGGGAAGTTCAGATAATCGACCGGGCTGGGCAGCGAGGCCAAGTGCAACACCCGATCTACCGGGCCGGCAACGTAGATGTAGTTGGTGACGTCGTGTTTGACGAACGAAAAGCGGGGATGGCCCGCCAGGTGATCGATGTTCTCCGTCGAGCCAGTGCTGAGGTTGTCCACCGCGATGACCTCGTGGCCTTCGTTTAAGTAGCGGTCGCACAGATGTGATCCGATAAATCCAGCGCCGCCTGTGATCAAAATTCGCATTCGAGCCTCCTCAAAAGCAGTTGCAAGTTA
>CAYXVS010000157.1:0-6750 GCA_964468735.1 uncultured Anaerolineales bacterium
TGCCCCATCCCTTGTTCGCTTGACCCGCGCGCAGATCGAGCCGGCGGCGCGCGTCCTGGCGCGCGCCTTCGCCGATGAACCGCTTTGGGAGTATTTCATTCCCGATGCGGCGCGCCGTCATCAGAAAATCTATTACGTCTTCCGCCTGATGGTCGCCTACGGCGTGCGCTACGGCGAAGGCTACGCCACCTCGCCGGATTTGGAGGGCGTGGCCGTCTGGCTCCCCTCGGAGCGCGCGAAGATGTCGCTAGGGCAGCAGATTCAATGTGGCGCGATCCCGGCCTTCTTCAACCTGGGGCTGAAGACGACCGTGCGCATCAGCGCGACCGATGCCTACATCGAAGAGACCCACGAGCGCATCGCGCCCTTCCCCCACATGTACCTCTCGGTCATCGGCGTCGATCCGGCGCATCAGGGCCAAGGGCATGCCAGCGCCCTGCTCCGCCCGATGTTCGCCCGCTTGGACGAAGAAGGGCTGCCCTGCTACTTAGAAACTCACACCATCCCCAACTTGGAGATCTATCAGCATTACGGCTTCGAGGCGCGCGAGGAGGCTACCTTCCCCAACAGCGACACGCGCTACTGGGCGATGGTGCGCGAGCCGCAAACGCCGTGAGCAGCCGCTTTTTAGCATAAAGATCATCCCAATCCCCCAAGGTGTTTCGACCTTTGGGGAATTTCTTTGTGTGCCGCGCATTTTCTTCATCTGACCAACGAAATCCCAACGCTTTCCAACAAATCCCGGCGGTAAATCTTACCCACCTCGTCGCTAGTCGGCTCTATCTTTTGCTAGAGTGGAAATTGGGGGAGGGCGATACATACGAGGAAGATGGATTCGAGGCCCGCGCGTGTGGATACTGCTCGTCGTCCGTGGGCGCTGATGAGCGCAAAATCTGACGCAAAATCTGAAAGGAGACACTATGCCATCACGAGAATTTCCAGAATATCTGAGCGCCGTATCCGAGACGGGCGACATCCACGCGGGAGCGCCGCTGCCGCTGGGCGCCCATCGCGAGGACGATGGCGTGAACTTCGCGATCTTTAGCCGCCACGCCACGGGCGTGCGCCTTGAGTTCTACGACCATCCCGATGACGCCGAGCCGGCGCGGGTGCTGAAACTTGATCCGGTTTACAATCGGACCGGGGATGTGTGGCATATTTGGGTGCAGGGCGTGCGTCCCGGTCAGCTCTATGGCTATCGCATTGCAGGGCCGTATCAGCCCGAAGCGGGCCACCGCTTTAATCCCCACAAGTTGCTCTTAGATCCGCTGGCCGAAGCTGTTACCTATCATGGGAATTGGGATTTCTCGGCGGCGCTGGGCTATGATCCTGATGACGAGGCGGGGGATATCTCCTATTCGGAGCGGGATAACGCGGGCGCGATGCCCAAGAGTATCTTCACCTCGGAGCGCTTTGATTGGGAGGGCGACGAGCCGCTCAAGCGCCCGCTGGCGGAGACCATCATCTATGAGACCCACCTCCGGGGGCTGACGATCCACGAGAGTTCCGGCGTCGAGCATCCGGGCGCCTATCGCGGACTGATCGAGAAGCTCCCCTATCTGAAGGAGCTGGGCGTCACGGCGGTCGAGCTGATGCCCGTCCAGGAGTTCAACGAGGACGAGATCGACCGCGTCAACCCGGAGACCGGTGAGCCGCTCAAGAACTACTGGGGCTATAATCCGGTGGCCTTTATCGCGCCGGAGTCCTTTTATTGCAGCCAGGGCGTCGTGGGCCATCAGGTGCTGGAGTTCAAGGAGATGGTCAAGGCGCTCCACAAGGCCGGCATCGAGGTGATCGTGGACATCGTTCTCAATCACACCGCCGAGGGCAATCGGTTCGGGCCGACGATCTCCCTGCGCGGCATCGATAACGCGATCTACTATATGTTGGATGAGAATCGGCGCTTTTATCAGGATTACACCGGCACGGGCAACACCATCAAGGCCGATCATCCTGTGGTGCGCGATTTTATCTTAGATGTCCTCCGGCATTGGGTGATCAACATGCACGTCGATGGCTTCCGCTTCGACCTGGCCTCGGTGCTGGGGCGGGATGAGGAGGGCGAGATGCTTGCCGATCCGCCGCTGTTGGAGCGTATCGCCGAGGACCCCATCCTGCGCGAGGCGAAGCTGATCGCCGAGGCGTGGGACGCGGGCGGGGCCTATCAAGTGGGGAGCTTCGCCGAGCATCGCTGGGCCGAATGGAATGGCCGCTATCGCGATGATGTGCGCCGCTTCTGGCGCGGCGACGCGGGCATGCTGGGCGATTTCGCCAGTCGCATCGCCGGCAGCGCCGATCTTTACGAGAGACCGGAGGGTGTGGCCGGCAAAGGCCCCGAGCGGAGCATCAACTACATCACATCCCACGATGGCTTCACGCTCAACGATTTGGTGAGCTACGAGCGCAAGCACAATAAAGCCAACGGTGAGGGCAACCGGGACGGGACCGACGCGAATTATAGCGCCAACTACGGCGTCGAAGGGCCGACTGACGATCCGCAGATTGCGGCCGTTCGCCGCCGGCAGATCAAGAACCTCCTGCTCACCCTCTTCATCTCGCGCGGCGTGCCGATGCTGTTGGGGGGCGACGAGTTCCGCCGCACGCAGCAGGGCAACAACAACGCCTACTGCCAGGATAATGAAATCAGTTGGTACAATTGGCGCAACCTCGAAACACACGGGGACATCCACCGTTTCGTCCAAGGGATGATCCGTTTTCGCCAAGCGCATCCCGCGCTCCGCAAGGCAGCCTTCTACACCTCCGAGGAGATCCGGTGGTGCGATCCGGCGGGCGAGACCCCGGCCTGGGATGATCCCGACGAGCGCCGCCTGGCGTGCCTCATTTTGAGCGACCGCGAGAATGCCGCCGATCTCTACCTCATCTTCAACGCCGCCGCCGAGGCGGCGACCTTCACCCTGCCCGATCCGCCCGATGGCTGCTGCTGGCGCCTCGTTGTCGATACGAGCGCCTCCCCGCCGGAGGATTTTGTGAACATCGGCGAGGAGCGCGCGTTGACGGTCCCTCACAGCTACACCCTCGGCCCGCGCGCCAGCGCGATTTTGATCGCGGCGACCTAGGTCGATTCCGCAACCGGACGCGCTCCCAAGTACTTGTGATATGCTCAGCCTATGCTAAACTACCCTCGCGCTTGATTGGTTAGCCTGGCAAACATTGCGTGGATGGATCAAGGTGAGATGTCAAGTTCGTGGATCATTGGGCAAACGAAGCAGTTCTGAGGCGTCCAAGATACACGAGGTTGCACACTAAACGATTTATCACGCCCGTCAACCCCAGCTTCGTTTGCCTTGAACCTGGCTAAGGATGCTCTGAAGTACCGAGAGCGATTTTCCCAGTCGAACTGCTTCGAATTCCCTCATTTAGATGCAGCGTCCGCTTTACCTCTTGGCCTTGACCGAGGGGGGTTTTTGTTTCTGAGATGCGAGTGAGGTCGAGTCGTTAGGAGGCTATTTTGCACGAAGAAAATAAGACCAAGGCGGAGTTGATCGAGGAAATCCAGGCCCTGCGCCGCGAAGTGACCGATCTTCGGGCGGGTGAGCGACAATTACAAGTAATTTTCGAGAAGGCGCCGGTCGGCATCAGCCACACCGCCATCAATGGTCGCTTGCACTATGTGAATCAAAAATTCTGTGAGATCGTTGGCTACTCGCGGGCAGAACTGCGCAGGATGAGCTATGAGGATCTAACATATCCCGAAGATCTGGCGTCCGATCAGGCGGCCGCGCGCCAGGTGCTCGAGGGTGAATCCGATGGCTTCTCCCTGGAGAAGCGCTATCTTCGAAAGGACGGGACATGCATCTGGGTCGATTTGCAAGTCTCGTTGGTGCGCGACGCCGCCGGTGAGCCGGGTTACTTCGTCGCCGTCGTGCAGGATATTACCCAGCGCAAACAGATGGCGGAAGCACTCCAACATGAGCGCGATCTGCTGCGCATGCTTATCGACAACATACCAGATACCATCTATTTCAAGGATACCGCAGGTTGCTTCACGATGGTCAACCAAGCGCAGGCCGATATGTTGGGCCTCGATGACGCTGAGGAGGCCATTGGACATACGGACTTCGATTACTTCACGCCGGAGCACGCGCAGGATGCCCACGAGGATGAGCAGCAGATTATAGCCACGGGCCGCTCGATTGACGGTAAGATCGAGAAGGTCAGGCGGGCGGATGGGGAATTCCGATGGGTCACTATCACCAAAATCCCTATCAAGAATCGGAAAGGCGACGTCGTGGGGATTGCGGGCATTTCCCGTGATGTCACCGAGCGTAAGGAGGCACAGGATGCGCTGCGCAAAAGTAAAGCCCTCTTCCAATCCCTCGTGGAAAGCATGCCCCAAAGCGTCTTCAGCAAGGATCTGGCGGGACGGTTCACCTTCGCCAATCAGCGTTATTGTAAGATGGAAGGCCAGTCCTTAGATGAGATCGTCGGCAAGACGGATTTCGATATGCATCCCCCGGAACTGGCGCAACAATATCGGGAGGATGATCAGCGCGTGATGGCGTCGGAGCAACTTCTGGAAAGAGTGGAAGTGCATCAGCCCCTCGAGGGTGAGCCGTTCTATGTCCAGGTGATCAAGACCCCCATCTATGATGCGGAAGGCCAAGTGATCGGCCTGCTGGGGATGTTCTGGGATATCACCGAGCGCAAGCGGATGGAGCAGGCGTTGCGAGAGAGCAAGGAGCGGCTGCAATTGGCGATGGATGCCACGGAGCATGGCTTTTGGGACTGGGATATGGACACGAACGAGACCTACTTCAGCCCGCGATATTACACCATGTTGGGCTACGAACCCGGCGAATTACCCATGAAGCTCAGTACTTGGGAAAAGTTACTGCATCCAGAGGATAAGCGGAAGGTCGCGCCTAGAATTATTGAGAAGGCGATGAATGCCGAGGCCTTTGAGGAGGAGATCAGGCTGAAAGCTAAATCTGGGGCGTGGCGGTGGATTCGAGGGCGCGGAAAATCCTTCGAGGTTGATGACCAGGGCGTCCCCCACCGCGCCGTCGGGACGCACGAGGACATCACTGCGCGCAAGCGCGCGGAGCAGGCTATGCGCGAGAGTGAGGCGCGCTATCGTCAACTCGTGGAGACGTCGCCGGATGCCATCGTCTTGACAGACCTGACGAGCGAAATTCTGATGTGCAATCAGCAGACCGCCGTGCTCTATGAATGTGAGGATCCGGATGTTCTTGTCGGCGCTCGTGCTCTCGACATAGTCGCTCCCGAAGATCATGAGCTTGTCCAATCTGATATTCAGCGCCTCGTTGCAGGTGAGGAGGTCAAAGCGATCGAGTACACAGTGCGGACGGCGATGGGAAATGAGATCTTCATTGAGCTTCATTCTTCCTTGATTCGCGCGGCCGACGGTAGTCCCCAGGCCATCATCAGCGTGGCGCGCGATGTCACCGAGCGCCACGAGATGGCGCAGCAGCTTCGCCGCCAGGAGCGGCTCGCGGCGGTGGGGCAGCTCGCCGCCGGCATCGCGCACGACTTCCGCAATCTGCTCTCCACTATCATTCTATACGCTCAGTTGGTCTTGCGTAAATCAAATCTGCCGCTGGGGGCGGCGCGCAGTCTTCAGACCATCGTCGATGAATCCTACAAAGCCACCGATTTGGTGCAGCAGATCTTGGATTTCAGCAGCCGGGCGATGATCAAGCCGCGCGCGCTGGATCTCGTGGATCTCATCAAGAAAACGGTCGAGGTGCTGTTGCGCACCCTACCGGAGTCCATTCACCTCGCGCTGGAAGTACAGGAACCGGCTCCGGGGCCTGCCGGCTACACGGTGTTGGCGGATGAGGGTCGCATTCAGCAGGCGCTGACCAATCTCGCGCTCAACGCCCGTGACGCGATGCCCCAGGGCGGCGAGTTGCGATTCACGCTCTCCACTATGAGGATCAAGCGGGGCGAGACGCCGCCGGTAGCGGAGATGTCGCCAGGGCGGTGGATTTGCCTGGCCGTCTCGGATACAGGCGCCGGGATTTCGGAGGAAGTCCGAGAGCATCTCTTCGAGCCATTTTTCACCACCAAAGAGGTGGGAAAGGGAACGGGTCTGGGGCTGGCGCAGGTGTTCGGCATCGTCCGCCAGCATGAGGGATACATCGATGTGGAGACCGAACTCGGCGCGGGCACGACCTTCAGCATCTACCTGCCATTTTATTATGAGGCAGAGACCGAGGAGCAAGTTCCAGAAACTTCATCCTTGCCCCAGGGGCGCGGCGAGATGATCCTGTTGGTAGAGGATGAGGTCCGGCTGCGCGAAGCCTGCGAGGCGATGCTGACCTCCTTGGGCTATCAGGTCGAGACCGCCGCGAATGGACGTGAAGCGTTGGCCCTCTACAAAGAAATTCAACCTACCTCGCCCTCCAAGCCCCACGGCCCGGCAATCGATCTCGTCATCACGGATCTGGTGATGCCCCAGATGGGGGGCAAGGCCTTGATGCACGAACTACGGCGGACGAATTCCCCTCTGAAAGTGTTGGCCATCACCGGCTACGCGCTCCAAGAGGAGGATATAACCTCCTTGCGGCACATCGGATTCGTGGATATTATTCTCAAGCCCTTCGATTTTGAGGAGTTGGCCCAGGTGATCCGCAGCGCACTCGATGAACCACCGCCCCAGTAGCTCAAGAGAGAAAAGGGGAGAAAAGGAGAGAAAAGGAGAGAAACCAAGATGCGTATGCTACCGCTGGAGTCCAACATCATCTATGGCCCACTCTATTCGCGGCG
>CAYXVS010000158.1:0-3063 GCA_964468735.1 uncultured Anaerolineales bacterium
AAGCCATTCTACATTCATCATTCGCAATTCGCCATTATAATGAAAAAAAGGGCGACCTCCCGGCCGCCCCCGATGCTCTTAACACGCCATAACGCAGATGGCTACCCTAGGCGCCGAATTTGGTCAAGCGCTCGGCGTTCGCCATCATCAGCGGCACGAGATGGGGGTGCATAATGTGCCCCAGACCACCCTTCATGCACTCGCGCTCGCCGTAGGCCGTCGTATCGTCCGGGCGGATGTACTTGGACCACAACAGCGTCGGCGCCTCGTGCCACGAGTGGGATTTGAGCGCGCACGGCGTGCTGTGATCGCACGTCACCATGATGACATCCGGCTTGAGCGCCAGAAGCTCCGGCAGAAGCTCATCGGTCTCTTCGATCACGTGCTTCTTGCCCTCGAAGTTGCCATCCTCGCCGTAGCTGTCCGTCTTCTTGACGTGGAAGAAGAAAAAGTCGTAGGTATCCCAGTGCTCGCGCAGCGTCTCGATCTCATCCGCGATGGTGCTGCCCGTCTCCAGAATGTCCATGCCGACCAGGCGCGCGATGCCGCGATACATCGGGTAGGTGGCGATAGCGCCCAGCTTCATCTTGCACAGATCCGGCATCTGGGGGATAGGGGGGACTTTGGCCAGGCCGCGCAGATTGAGGCTGTTGGCCTGCGGCTCGTCGGCCAGAATCTCGCGGGCCTTGCCCACCCATTGATTGACCAGCGCCGCCGTCTGCTCCGCCTCCGGTCGGCGGGCCTCCACGGGCAGCGGGGGCACGCCCGTCTTCTGCGGATCGGTATCGGTGAGGCCATCCACCAAGTTCTCGCCGCGCAACACGAGCACGAAACGATATTCCTTCACCACGCGGACGAAGGTCTCCACGCCGGGCAACTCGATCTGCTGGAGTTTCTTCCCCAGCCGCTCGCCCTCCTCGGTGGGGATGCGGCCCGCCCGCCGATCCACGATGTTGCCCGACGCATCGACGGTGGCGAAGTTGCCGCGCGCGGCCAAGTCGTTCGGCCCCAGATCAAAGTTGATGCCCAACGCCGAAAGCACACCCCGCCCAATCTCCCACTCCAGCGGATCGTAGCCGAAGAGGGCGACGTGGCCGGGGCCGCTGCCGGGCGTGATCCCCGGCTGCACCGGCGTGGACAAACCTAAAATCGACTTCTCCGCCAACGCATCAAAATTCGGCGTCTCCGCCGCCTCCAACGCGGTCAAGCCTTCCGGGCCGGGCAAACCGCCCACGCCATCCATCACCAAAAGAATCATCTTGGATGTTCCCGGAATGCTGAGCCGTTCCATCCACTCTAGTTGTTTCATCGTCTAGCTCCTTTTCGCTGCTAAAAATAAAGTATCGCTCCATAAAAACTATATCACGAGCACCCCCATGGTCAAGCCGTATTATATCGCCGGGCAGCCGGGCAGTAAACTACCCGTCTCAAAGCCAAAGTCGGCTTCCCACAGATCAGTGGATCTGTTGGCCTACGGAGCCGACTCAACGCCGAAAATCCTCTTCCATTTCTAGTTGGCTTTCGGGTCTGCGCGGGTGCGGTTTCACGGTTCGTCAATCGTGAAACCTAACCCGCTTGCCATCCCATGCTTTCATGTTAGACTGCTTTTTGTACAATCCGCTAGGACTCGGCAGTTGACTTGGTACTTTTTAGGTACGTCGAGACGCTACAGAAGGAGCCGGCATACGTATGATGAAGATGGACATAAAGAAAGCTTTGCGGTATGGACTTATATTATCCCTGCTGTTGACATTTTTCACGACGGCGCCGGGACGCGCTGCGCCCGCGACCCAAGACACCGTGCTGATGATCACCTCCCCCACCGGGAGCAGCACGGTCAGCGGCGAGGTGACTATCGAGGGCACTGCGACGCATCCCAACTTCGCATCCTACGGCGTGCTCTACGCCGCCGGCCCCACCCCCACCGCCGATTCGCAGTGGGTGCCCATCACCTTCGGCGTCCAGACGATGGTCGTCAACGGGACGTTGGCCACGTGGGATACGACCGTCGAGGGCGTTCCGAACGGTCAATACACGCTGGCGCTGGCCGTCTACGAGCAGGGCGACACCGAGCCGCAACTCCACTTCGTCAATAACATCACCGTCAATAACGAGGAGGCCACGCCGACCCCCACCGCGACGCCCGATACTGACGAGGAACCAACGGCCCAACCGACCGAGGCCCAACCCGGCGAGGGTGAAGGCGCCGCGCCCGTCGGGCCGACGGTCGTCCAGCCGCCGACGCCCACCCCGCGCGCAATGCCCACCGTGGCGCCCGATGAGGAAGAAGCAACGGCAGAAGAAGAGGAGGGCGGCCTTTTCGACACCGCCAATCTCTTCTCCATCGAATCGATCAAGGAGACCTTCTGTGCAGGTGCGTGGCTAGCAGTCTTGATCTACACCGTCGGCCTTCTCTACGTAATTGCGAAGGCTGTCATCCGCTACTACCTGCGCCAGCGCGGGAAGCAAGCTCCGTGAGCGATTTTCATCTGATCGCCGGGCTGGGCAATCCCGGCGCGCGCTACGCGCACAACCGGCACAATATCGGCTTCCAGGCGGTCGAGGAGTTCGCGGATCGCCATCATCTGCGCTACTCGAAGAGCGAACACCACGCGCAGACCGCCCACGGCCACGTCCAAGGCTTTCGCGTCGTCCTGGCCAAGCCCCAAACCTGGATGAATCACAGCGGTCGGGCCATCAGCGCGCTGACCAACTACTACAATATCCCTGCCGAGCGCTCCCTGATCATCTACGACGACCTAGATCTGGAGTTGGGCACGGTGCGCTATCGCCAGGAGAGCGGCAGCGGCGGCCATCGCGGCGTGCAATCCATCATCCAGCGCCTGGGCGCTCAAGCCTTCCCCCGCCTGCGCCTGGGCATCGGGCGCCCGCCGGGCCGGATGGATCCCGCCGACTATGTCCTGCAAGATTTCTCGGCAGATGAGGAACCCATCGTCTGGGACGTGCTCCGCCTCACCAACCAGTTGATCGTGGATTGGTTAAACGACGCGCCGGAGTTCCAACAGGCCGGGATGACCTGGCGCGTTTCATTGTAGATCGAGT
>CAYXVS010000158.1:3163-6748 GCA_964468735.1 uncultured Anaerolineales bacterium
TGTAGATCGAGTTGCAAAATGACGACACCCTTACGCGGCATCCTGCCGTGGATACGAGAGCATCCCGCCTACGCATCTCTACTCCAGCAGGTCCAGGCCGGCGGATCGGTCACGCAACCCCTGATGATCCCCGCGCGCCCCGCCGTGTTGGCCGCGCTGATCGCGGATCAGGAGGAGCAACAGCGCCTCACCCTCGTCATCGTTCCCGATAGCGACCAGGGCCGTCGCCTGCGCCAGGCGCTGCGCCTCTGGCTGGAGGATGATCCCCCGCGCCTCTTCGAGTTCCCGGAGCCGCCGACGCTCTTCGATGAGCACGCGCCCTGGCCGCCGGAGGTGATCTTGGATCGCGTGCAGGTGCTGGCGCTTTTGGCGTTGCAGCGAATGGGCGTCGCGACTAGCCCCACATCCAGCTCTCCTCCCATCTTCGTGACCTCGGCGCGCGCGCTGATGCAACGCACCCTCCCCTATCGGCAATTCCGCAAGGCCGTGCGTCACCTGCGCGTCGGCGAGCGCGTCGCCCCTACCGAGCTGGCTCGTCACGCCGTCGCCATCGGCTACGAGCCGGTGAGCATCATCCAAGCGCCGGGACAGGTCAGCCGGCGCGGCGGCATCTTGGATCTCTACCCCGTCCAGGCGCGCGCGCCCTATCGGATCGAGTTCTTCGGCGATGAGATCGACACCATCCGCGCCTTCGACCCCGAAACGCAGCGCTCGACGCCGGACGCGCGCGTCACCGAGATCTGGCTCACGCCCGCGCGCGAGGCGCTGCCGGGCGATGGCGAGCGCGCCGTGACGGAGTTAAATCGGCTCCTCCACGCATCAGAAGCGACGGGCTACCCGCCGCCGGAGCTGCGCCAGCAGATCGAGCAGCACATCGAGCATCTCTCCGCCGGGATGGCCTTCCCCAGCCTGGAAAGTTACCTGCCCTACATTTATGAGGAGGAGCAGACCCTGCTGCACTACTTTCCCCATCTTCCAGGGGACGGCTTCCTAGTCGTCGACAATTTAGACCGGCTCTCGACCCATTGGCTCAAATTGGAACAGCAGGCCATCCGCCGCCGCGAGCGCGCGACTAAGCGCCTGGCCGGGGAGCAAGGGCAACAGCACGTGATGGCGCAGCCTCACAGCTACGTGCGCTGGGCGTCGATCCGCCAGATGCTCAACCAGCGCGCCACCTTCCAATGGGCGCGCCGGGGACGGCGTTCGCAGGCTGCGGCTGCCGCGAGCGTCGATCCCCAGGCGCTGGAGAGCGCATTCACGGCGGAACCGCACTTCGCGGGCCGTCTGCCCGAAGCGCTGGGGCGCGTCCGCCAGTGGATCAACTTGGAGGATCGCGTCGTCATCGCCAGCCGGCAGGCCGCGCGCCTGGCCGAGCTGTGGCGCGAGTTCAATCCGCCGCCGGTTTTGGAGAGCCTGCCCCCCGCACCGGAGCAGCCGATCACCTTTGTGCAGTGCGCCGCTCCCGGCGGCTGGCAACTGGAGATGGGCAATGGCGCCGCCGTCCGTCACCTGCTCACGGATGAGGAATTGTTCGGCTGGCGGCCGCCGGAACCGCGCCGCAAGTCCCGGCGGCGCGTCGCCGCGCCGGAGTTCGACGTCTCCGAACTGACGCCGGGCGATACCGTCGTCCACGAGGATTACGGCGTGGGCGTCTTCCGGGGCCTCGTGGTCCGCGCCGTCGATGAGATCGAGCGCGAGTATATCCAGGTGGCCTACGCGGAGGATGACCGGCTCTTCGTACCCGTCGATCAGGCGGATCGCCTGACGCGCTACGTCGGCGTCGAAGGGCGGCGCGAGCAGCTCAGTCGCTTGGATAGCGCGCGCTGGCAGCGGGTCAAGGCGCGCACCCAAGAGGCCGCCGACGAGTTGGCCGACGAGCTGCTAGATCTCTACGCGGCGCGGCAGATTATGCAGGGCTACGCCTTCAGCGCCGATACCGATTGGCAGCGGGAGTTGGAGGCGGCCTTCCCCTATCAGGAGACGGAGGATCAACTGCGCGCCATCGAGGCGGTCAAGCGCGATATGGAGCAGCCCCGCCCGATGGATCGCCTGATCTGCGGGGATGCGGGCTACGGCAAGACGGAGGTCGCGTTGCGCGCCGCGTTCAAGGCGGCGATGGATAACAAGCAGGTAGCGATGTTGGTGCCGACGACGGTGTTGGCGCAACAACATCATCAGACGTTCATCACGCGCTTGGCCTCCTATCCCGTCCAGGTCGAGCTGCTCTCCCGCTTCCGCACCGGGTCAGAGCAGCGCAAGGTGCTTCACGGGCTGCGCGAGGGCACGGTCGACATCGTCATCGGCACGCATCGCCTGCTCCAAAAAGATATTGCGTTCAAGGATCTGGGGTTGGTCATCATCGATGAGGAGCAGCGCTTTGGCGTCGCGCACAAGGAGCGGCTGAAGCAGATGCGCACGCAGGTGGACGTGCTCACGCTGAGCGCGACGCCGATCCCGCGCACGCTCTACATGGCGCTCACCGGCGCGCGCGACATCAGCATCATCGAGACGCCGCCGCAGGAGCGCGTGCCGATCACCAACTACGTCGGCCCCTACGATCCTCAACTCGTGCGCCGCGCTGTGCTGCGCGAGATCAACCGGGGCGGGCAGATCTTCTACGTCCACAACCGCGTCGAGACGATCCGCAGCGTGGAGAAGCGCCTCCAGAAGATCGTGCCGGAGGCCACGATTGGCGTCGCGCACGGCCAGATGCGCGAAAACAAGCTCAGCGAGGTGATGTTGGAGTTCACGGCGGGCAAGATCGATCTGCTGCTGGCCACGACCATCATCGAAAGCGGGCTGGACATTCCCAACGCGAACACGCTCATCATCGAGCACGCGGATCACTTCGGGCTGGCGCAGCTCTACCAATTGCGCGGGCGCGTGGGGCGCGGGAATCGGCGCGGCTATGCCTACTTCTTCCCCAGCCGGCGGATAAAGTTGGAGGCCCAGGATCGGTTAGAGGCGTTGCAGGACACGACCAGCATCGGCGGCGGCTTCTCCATCGCGCTGCGCGACCTGGAGTTGCGCGGCGCGGGCGAGCTGCTGGGCCGCCAGCAACACGGCCACGTCGCGGCGGTGGGCTTCACGCTCTACACGCAGATGTTAGAGCAGGCGGTGGAGAACCGCAAGGCCGAGCGCGAAGGTCAGCCCCCGCCGCCCCCGCCCATCGGCACGATCACCATCGATCTGCCGTTGGCCGTGGGCCTGCCGCCCGATTATATCGCCGATGCCAAGCTGCGACTGCGGCTCTACCGGCGGCTGGCCGCGATCCGCCACGCGAGCGAGATCGATCAATTCGCGGAGGAGTTGCGGGATCGCTTCGGCGCGCTACCAGAAGAGGCGCAAAATCTGATGTACCAGCTTGAACTCAAGGTGCTGGCGCGCAACGCCAACATCCCCAACATCGCCATCCAGAGCCAGCAGATCACGCTCCAGCCGGCATGGGATACGGAGGTCGCCCCGCCGCAGATCGCGCGCCTGCGCCGGCGCCTGGCCGACCGCGCGCGCCTGGGTCGCAACCACATCTGGCTGGCGCTCACGCCGGATGAGGCGGTCTGGCGCGAGAATCTCCTCGAGGTGCTG
>CAYXVS010000159.1:0-3567 GCA_964468735.1 uncultured Anaerolineales bacterium
GGGATCTTCTTCTGGCGTCTACGTCTCGACGCTACGATTCGGCGTGGGGAAAAATCAGCACCTTCTTGACCTCCTCCGCGCCCGCTTCGATTAAACGCACGCCCGTCTCGAACTCCGCCAGCGGCAGACGATGGGAGATCAACGGCTCGACCTCGACCTGGCGGGAGCGTAACATCGCCGCCGCCTGGACGCTGTTGCGGACCGAGGTGAACGACGAGACGACGGTCAGGCCCTTTTGAAAGAGCTGGAACGGCGTCCACGTCATCGGCTCGCCGGATGGCGGCACGCCGAAGAGCAACACGGTACCGCCCCGGCGCGCGAATTCGATGGTGCGCGCCATCACGGGGATGACGCCAGTCGCATCGACCACCACGTCGTAGGCGTCGGCGGGCAGATCATCGAGTTGGCGATAGCATTGATCAGCGCCGAGGGCCTCGGCGAACGCTGCGCGGGCGGGGTTCTTCTCCACGATGGTGATCTCGGCCGCGCCGCGCGCCCGAACGACCTGCATCATCAACATGCCAATCGGCCCCGCGCCGAGGATGGCCACCCGATCCGCCATCTGCACCCGCGCTTTCTCCACGCCGTGGAGCACGCAGGAGAGCGGCTCCATGAAAGCGCCCACAGCGAAGGGCAAAGCGCCGATATCGAAGACCGCCGGCTCCGGCGCGACGACGTATTGAGCCATCCCGCCGGGGCGCGTCACGCCGATGGCCTCCCAATGGCGGCAGAAGTTCTGTCGATTCTGCAAGCATTGGTCGCAGTTGCCGCAGGCGATGTTCGGCTCAACCGCGACGCGATCCCCAGCCTTGAAGCGCGTCACCTCCGCGCCGACCTCGGTCACGACGCCCGCGAACTCGTGGCCGGGGATGATGGGATAGCCGCCCATATACTCGCCCCGCACGATGTGGAGATCGGTGCCGCAAATGCCGCTGGCCATCACCTGGATCAGCACATCGCCCGGGCCGGGTTCTGGTCGGGGCGCGTCGATCATCGCTACGTGATTCGGCTCCTCAATTTGTATCGCTTTCATCTTCACCAACTCCGCTCGTAACTGTTTGAGGTGCAACGCACTTTTGGGTTTATTACCAGGTATACACTGCATGAGGTGTTGCTTTTCCTTCAGTTTAAGTGCGTTGCACCTTGGTCTGCACATATAACTAAACAGATACCTCCGCTCAAACCTCCATTCCCCTTCACGGCGCGCGGGACATATCGCTGACCCACTGGGGACGGTCGGGCACGTAGACGGTGATCGCGACTAACTCATCCTCATCCGTGTAATCACAGACCACGTGCACGTTCACATCGAAGTCCACCATCGGCCCGACGATAAGCACGCGCTGGCGGTCGGGATAGTGCTCTAAAATCTGGCCATTGAAGACGGCGTAGAAGACGTCCTGCGCGCGAAGGCTCTCTTTGTGCGCCTCATTCAGCGCGTGATCCGAAAGCCGCATCTTGCTGTGATAGGCCAATAAATCATCCACCTCGGCAATATTTTGCTGATACATTGAAATCAAAATCCCCTTCCAGGGGCTGAAGCCCCAATTCCCAGGTGGGTGGGTGCGTTTCACTCTACCCAGATAGGTGGGATGTAAAAGTTCCAACTACTATAAATAGTCTCGTAACCTCCGACGGTACATTGGATTGCGCAATTTACGGAGCGCCTTGCGCTCGATCTGGCGGATGCGCTCGCGAGAGACCCCGAATCTTTCGCCTAGTTCCTCAAGGGTGTACGTTCGGTTGTCCTGCAGGCCAAAGCGCAGCCGCAAAATCCGCGCCTCGCGGGGTTCCAGTTCATTCAATAATTCCTCCAGATCTTCTTTGAGCAGATGCTGGGCGGCGCTCTCCGAGGGCGTGGGGGTGTTCTCGTCTTCGATGAAACTGCCCAACTCGCTCTGCTCATCCTCGTTGTTGACGGGCCGATTTAGCGAGAGCGGGCGCCGGGAAATGCGCAGCAGGCGCTCGACGCGCTCCTGCGTGAGACCCATCTGATGCGCGATTTCGCTGGGCCTCGGCTGCCGGCCCAAGCTCTGCTCTAGAACCCGCGCCGCCTGATGCACCTTCCGAATCCGGCTGCTGAGGTGATCGGGGATGCGAATGGTGCGCGATTGTTGGGTCAGGCTCCGCGTGATCGATTGGCGAATCCACCAGGTGGCATAAGTGCTGAATTTGTTGCCCTGCTGATACTCGAACTTATCGACGGCCTTGATCAGGCCCAAATTGCCAGCCTGGATCAGATCCGAGAAGGGCATCCCCTTATTGCGATATTTTTTGGCGATATTGACCACCAATCGGGTGTTCGCGCGGATGAACTTATCCCGCGCCGCCGCCCCTTCCGCCACCCATTGCCGGAGCTGCGGAGAGGCCAACTCCCCATCGTCGCTCTGAGTCAACTGCTGTTTGGCCTCGCGCCCCCGCTCAATCTTCTTTGCCAGCGCGACCTCTTCCTCGCGCGTCAACAGCGGCTCGCGCCCCATCCGGTTGAAGTACAAGCTCACCGGGTCCGTGATATTGCTGACTGCAACCCGGCGCGGATCGTTATCCGGCTCAGGCCCAGCTTCGTTCTCCAGATCGACCTCCGGCATGACGCCGGTCCTGGCATCCTCTATATCCACTTAATATTTCCCCTTGCATCCTATAACGCCATCAACAGTAAATTTACTTATCCGTCGTTCAGACCTGACAGGCGTCCAAAACCTGTCAGGTCTAGTCTAAATCACATTACATCCAACTCTGACCTGACGTAGGGAAATTTTATCAATAAACGCCGTGTTTGCAACCCATTCAAGATTCCGAGGCTACCTGCTCCAATCGTACCGTCTGCACGGGGTACGGCAGATCGATGTTCTCGTCCTCGGCGGCGCGATTGATGGCCCGCACCACCTGAGAGTGGACCTTGAAGAGGCCGTGCGTTTTCTGGCTGACCCAAAAGCGCGCCGCGATCTGCAACGCCGAATCGCCCATCGATTCCACCAACAGATCAATCTCTGGATCATCCAGCACGCCTTCTACCCCTTCGATAGCCTCCCTGAAGACGTGGAGCGCATGGTTGACATCCTGGCCGTAACCCAGACCGATGTTCACCGTGCGGCGGCGCAACGGCAGCGCGGAGTAGTTGATAATAGGATTCTCGAAGACGCTGGTGTTGGAAAGGATGACCATCTCGCCATCCCACGTCTTGAGCACCGTATCGCGCGCTTTGATCTCCAGCACCGAGCCGGCAAATCCGGCGATCTGCACGGCATCGCCGATGTTGAACGGCTGCCGCACGAGCAGGAGAATGCCCGCCACGAAGTTGCGAGCGACATCCTGCAACGCAAAGCCAATCGTCAAGCCCGCGATGCCCAGCCCGGCGACGAAACCCGTCACGTCGAAGTTCACTTGATCCAGCGCCAACAGCGTGCCGACGACCCAGACGCTCCAGCGGGCCAGCCGCCCCAGCAATTTCTCTACCTCCGGGTCTTGGACGCGCCGCCTAGCCCATTCCTCCACACTCCGCGAGATCGGGGTAGCACCCAGCAACGACGCCACAAAGATGATGATCGCGGTGATCAGGTGAGGGAT
>CAYXVS010000159.1:3667-6722 GCA_964468735.1 uncultured Anaerolineales bacterium
CATTCAACTCTCATACGTCACCGTCACCATGTTACCATAATGCACGGCCAATTCCCATTTGAGGTGCGGCGGACGCCACCAACTGGTCACCCACGCATCCCGTAGCTTCTGCGGCACGATGGCCTTGAAGGCGGGCGCCGGCCCGTGATCCGCCTCGAAGCGCGTGCGATAGTCCCAGGCCGAGAGGCGATAGGTCATCTCCGGCCGAGCGCGGGCGTTCCACAACAGCAGCAGGTCGTCGTAGTGGCGTCGGCGGATGCGATGCACGCCCATCTGCTGCGAGACCTCCAACAGCGCCCGGCGCTGCGCCGCCGTCAGGTTGACGACAAAAGGCTCCAGATGCTCCGGCGATTCACAAATCTCGTCTAAGTGCTCAGCGATCTGCTGCTTCGTCCACGTCTCCATCTGGAAGGCGGACAGCATGCGGCGGCAGATCTCCGGCGTGCGATCCCGGCGCGCCAGCAGCGAGGAGCCGGAGGCGCGCAGCACGATCCGCACATCGGAGTCGAGGGAGATGAGATCCACCGTGAGGCGCAATTCCTCCGCGTCGGCATCATACTCGGCAGCGAACTCGTCCGAATAGTCGTCATCGTCCACGATCACGGTCAAGGTCGCAGGCTCTTGCACGCCGTGGAAGCGGAGATGATAGCTGCGCCACACGGGCAATATATCATGCACCTCCGGCGTCATCTCGCCCGGATCCCCAGGCCCAATCGTGAAAGTCAGCGCGTCCTCATCCCACACCTGCGCGAAGCGCGTCAGGGCATAGGCGCCCGCTTCGTAGGCCGTCGTCTCGCCGTCGTCCTCGTAGAGCGTGAACTCGTGATCCGCCCCCGCGAAGATGTGGACGGTCAGCTCGTCGGGCGCATCGACGCCGCCCCAGCCGACCTTCGGCCCCAGCGGGACAATCGCGCCCGCCCGCACGAAGACCGGCACATCCGCCAGCGTGCCATAGAGCGCGTGCCAGCCCGCCTCGTAGGGCGCGCCGGTGAAGAAATCATACCACATCGTCCTCTGACGCTGCGACAGCGCGTCAGGGGATGCAAGCACACCCGGCAGCCAGACAACCTGGCGGCTCAAGCGCGTCTCTGGATCAGCGGGCGCGGTGAAGGGCGCGACGATCATCTCGCTGCCGAAGGCGTACTGCTCCGGGCAGAGATAGGCCGCTTCCTCTTCCGGCGCCTCGTAGTACATCGGGCGCACCAGCGGCACGCCCGTCTGATAATTCTGCCACGCCATCGTATAGATGTAGGGGATCAGCGCGTGGCGCAACTGGAACGCCGCGCGCGTCACGCGGAAGACCTCCGCATCGTAGCCCCAGGGACGCCGCTCGCTGAAGGGGTTTTTAGTGCTGTGCAGGCGCGTGATGGGGCTGAAGACGCCGAACTGCACCCAGCGCGCGTACAGCTCGCCGCCCTCGACGCCGCTCATGTGCCCGCCGATGTCGTGGCTCCACCAGCCGTAATCGACGTTGGCCGCTGCTGCGGTGAAGTACGGTTGGAAGGCCAGCGAATCCCACGTCACGTAGGTATCGCCGGAGAAGCCAATGGGGTAGCGATGATTGCCCAATCCGCCCCAGCGCGAGAAGATGAAGGGCCGCTGCTCGCCGTCGCGCCCGGCATCGAGGAAGTGAAGATGGTTCAGCCACCAGAGCGGATCGAGGCCGGGGATGCTCGTCTCCTCGCCCTGCTGCCAATCCATCCACCAGAAGTCCACGCCCTCGGCCTCCTTGGGATGGTGCAGCACCTCGAAGTAGGCCTGGGTGAAGGTCGGATCGGCGATATCGAAGCGCACGGGCGTCTTGCTCGCCGGATCGATGCCCATGCGATGGGCCATCGCCGGGTAATCGGCCTCCAGCGGCTGCACGCCCGCGTGCGGATGGAGGTTCAGCGCCGTGCGCAGGCCCTTCGCGTGCAGGAAGTCCAAAAACGCCTCGCGATCCGGGAACAGCTCCTCGTTCCACGTGTACCCCGTCCAGGCCGGCTCGCCGGCGCCGGTGGTGTCCTTGGTGTGCCAGTCCATATCGACGACGCAGACGGAGAGCGGCACCTCGTGCGCCTCGAAGTCCAACATCAGCGCCTCCAACTCCTCCTGGGAATACGCCCAGAATCGACTCCACCAGTTGCCCAGCGCCCAGCGGGGCAACATCGGCGCCCGGCCCGCGACGCGACAGAAATCGCGCAGGCAGCGCTTGTAGCGGCGCCCGTAGCCGAAGAAGTAGAGATCGCGCGCGCCCGGCGCGGCCTCGCGAGCTTCGATCCAGCTCTCGTCATTGAAGACCAGGCTCTCGCTGTCATCGACGACGGCCCAGCCCGCGCGCGACATCAACCCCGCCGGCAGATCAGTGCTGCCCTCGACGAAATCCAACGTGCGCACCGTGCCGCGCAAGTTCTCTGGATTCGCGTCGCCATAGCGCCACATTACTTCGTCATCTTCATTTTCATCTTCACCGGCCTGCGACTTCGGCCGAGACTTCAGCATAATGCTCAGCGTCTCCGGCGTGAAGCCCGCCGGCTGGACGCGATAGCGCAGGAGTAGATGCTCCGTCTCGATTTCGATTTGCTCGTCATCTTGGCGCACCTCGAACTCCGGCGCCGGCTGCTCGCGATACCAAAAGGCCTGGCTGGCCCGATCCTCGAAGCGCTCCTCCGGGCTGTACTCCAGGCGCAGCAGGCGCGAGGTCAGCACCGTGAAGCGGACGTTCGGCCCGCGAACCATCGCTTCCGCTTTGGCGACAGGACGAACGTCCAATTGAAAGTGTTCTGGTAAGTTAGGCATCTTGTGTTCCTCCGAAAGTGGTCAAAGTGATTATGCTACCCTAATCCTACCGCACTCTGGCCAGCACTCAAATCGAGTGAGCGAATGGGCGAATCAGCGAATGGGAGGAAGCGGCCTTGGTGAATGAAACGAATGGAGAATCTTCGTGTTTTACACAATAGCTAGTGTCTTAAAGTTTTCGCCGCTTGGCCCGCCTACGAATGAATTCGAGGCTGATACACAAAACCCGTTAAAAACGGGTTGAAAAACCGCTCAAAAAAGCAACCCCAGTGCGTTT
>CAYXVS010000160.1:0-6691 GCA_964468735.1 uncultured Anaerolineales bacterium
GGCTAAAAGACCTCTCTCATAGAAATCTAATCAACTTTAGTTGACTTGCGCTTAGGTAGTTCCAGAAATTAAAACCTCCCAAACCTGAAGCTTTTTCCTCAGAAAACTGGTTGTTTTTGGGAGACTTATTTTCTTGAAACGGCCTTAGTAGCCGGGGATTTCAATCCTCGGCGAGGGGCGCGGCGGGATGCTTTCCGACGATCAGCCATTGCTCCCGACACAAGGATACCGCTACCCGGTCGATTTGCTTCGGGTATCTGTTTAGTTACGTGAGTGGATGTTCCCAGAACTTCAAAAAAAGCTCTCAGTCCCCGTCCCCGGGGACGTTTACAAAGCACCTTTGATCTGCTCAGACGCCCTCGGGGACGAGGGCTTGGAGCGTTGCTCATAGGACTAAACTGTTACTGCTTCGGAATGCCACAATCTAATTATACTATACCCGACTTTGTCGAAAATCGGAACTGCTTCATTGATCCAGATCCCCAACCGCTGAACATAGCTGTAACTTAACCGTAACCCGCTGAAAAGTAAAAAGATTGTATACTGCGTAAAAATGTCCATTAGTTTTTAGCATTTTCAGAAGAGGAGCGACTATGTCAACCCATCGAAAATTATCCCCAGAAGAGTTAGAGAGTCTTTTAGCAGCGCAAGAGGTCTCGGCGGATATGTTCGCCTCAGCGCCGGACGCCTATTTCTTGGATCTCCTGGCCTCCATCGACCGGGACATCCTGAACACGCTGATGTCCGAGGAGCAGTACGCGCCGGGCGAGGTGCTTTTTCAAGAAGGCGACGCCGGCGATGCGATGTATCTGCTGCGCTCCGGGCGCGCGGCGGTGATCAAGGGCGAGTTCGAGCAGCCCATTATCTTAGGCTATCGCGGGCCGGGCGAGATCATCGGGGAGATGGCGCTGCTGGAGCAGCGCCCGCGCTCGGCCTCGATCATCGCGGTGGATGATGTGCGAGCGCTCAAAATCAAACGGAAGAATTTTCAGGAACTACTGAGCTACAAGCCGGAGATCAGCCTCAGCGTGATGGCGACGCTCAGTTCGCGGCTGCGGGCCGCCGATAACGCCCGCGACGAGAACATCCAAACGGGCCGCCAACTCACGCGCCAGGTCTCCGATCTGAAGAGCGAGAAGCAGCAACTACTGGAGGCGCAACAATTGCGCGAAGAGACAGGTAACTTTATCATTCACGATCTGCGAAACCCTCTGGGGATCATCAACGGCGTCATCCAGATGTTAGAGATGGTGCTGCCCGAAGATGTCCTGGACGAGAACCACGAGCTATTAGACGCGGGCAAGGCGTCCGCCGGCCACATGCATCGCCTGGTGGAATCGCTCTTGGATGTCTCGAAGATGGAGGCCGGCGAGGATCAAAGCGAGCCGGCGCCGACCGACCTCCGCCGCTTGATCGCGCGCGCCATCCAGCGCGTCACGCCCGAAATGACGCTGTCGGGCATCACGCTCACCACCGAGATCGAAGAGGAACTGCCGCAGCAGGTGATGCTGGACGGGGAGAAGATCGACCGCGTCCTGACCAACCTGTTAGACAACGCGATCAAGTACACGCCCTCCAAGAGCAAGATCCAGGTCGTCGCGGAACGGCGCGGCGATCAGCTCGCGATTGCCGTGGATGACAGCGGGCCGGGCATCCCGCCGGAGGAGCGCGAGCGCATCTTCGAGCGCTTCGCGCAGGTGAAGGGCCGTCGCGCGCGCCGGCGGGGCTTTGGCCTGGGGCTGACCTTTTGCCAGTTAGCGGTGGAGGGGCACGGCGGGCGCATCTGGGTGGAGCCGGGCGCCGATGGCATCGGCAGTCGATTCATCTTCACGCTGCCCTTGGCGGCAGCGACGCCCTCGTAGCTATGCTCTGAGCAGATCGGCAGTTCCGGGTACACGACAGATTATGGGGAAAAGAGAGATCTGGATTTGAAAAACCTCCCCCAAGGTTATGGCCGGCCTCCTGGCCGAGCCACCACGGGCACGGCGGAGTCCTCTCCGGGAGGATAAAAAACGCCCGCCCGAACTTCCCAATAATCTGCACTATACTCGCAGATCCGCGCCGATTGACGGCGCGCCATTCCATCGCGTAGCGGATGCCTGACTACAACTACGAACCGAAGCGCAATCGATGGGTGCGTGCCGCCTGCGATTCATCCCCAGGCCGAGGCAGCGCGAGACCTCCTTTCCGACGATTAAGCGCCCCCCCTCGACTACTGGCCCACTTGACTAAACGCAGGCTTTCCGTTACGATATATAAAATATTCTTTATTAAAGCTGGCTTTATGAGTGATCATGACAACCTATACCGATTGGCCCGAAGAGGAAATACAGCGGCGCTCGCAGGCGCTGAAGATTTTGAAGTCGGCGCTGCGGCTGCGGATTTTGGCCGCGCTGGCCGAGGCGGATTCCTACGTCACGGACTTGACGGCCCATATCCGCGTGAGCCAGCCGCTCATCTCCTGGCACCTCAATCAACTCCGCCAGGTCGGTTTCGTCACCTCGGAGCGGCACGGGCGCCAGGTATGCTATCGGCTGGATCGCGACGCGTTGCGCGTTGTGTTGTACGATGTGGAGACCTTGCTGGGTCTCGAACCAGAACCTAATGCCACTAAATCACAGAGAGGAGAGAATATAAACGATGAGTGCTAAGAAACAAGATAAGATTCGAGTTGCGATTATTGGGGTGGGGAACTGCGCGTCGGCGTTGGTGCAGGGCGTGCACTTTTATCAGGATGCGCCGGACGATGCCTTCATCCCCGGCTTGATGCATCCGCGCGTGGGGCCGTATCACGTGGGTGATATCGAGTTCACGGCGGCCTTCGATGTGGATGTTAACAAAGTCGGCAAGGACCTTTCGGAGGCGATCTTCGTCAAGCCCAACAACACCGCCAAATTCGCCGATGTGCCCAACTTGGGCTTGAAAGTGTCGCGCGGGATGACCCACGACGGCCTGGGTAAATATCTCTCGCAGATTATCCAGAAGGCGCCCGGTCCCACCGCCGACATTGTGGGCATCCTCAAGGAGACCAAGACCGATGTCGTGGTCAACTTCCTGCCTGTGGGCAGCGAGATGGCCACCAAGTGGTACGTCGAGCAGGTGTTAGATGCGGGCTGCGCCTTCGTCAACGGCATCCCCGTCTTCATCGCGCGCGAGGCGTACTGGCAGGGGCGCTTCGCCGAGCGCGGCTTGCCCGTCATCGGCGACGACGTGAAGAGCCAGGTCGGTGCGACGATCCTGCATCGCGTGCTCTCGCGCCTCTTTGTGGATCGCGGCGTCCGCGTGGATCGCACCTATCAGCTCAACTTCGGCGGCAACACCGACTTCATGAACATGCTGGAGCGCGAGCGCCTGGAGTCCAAGAAGGTCTCGAAGACCTCGGCGGTCACCAGCCAACTGCCCTACAAACTCGATCCGCACGATATCCACGTCGGGCCGAGTGACTACGTCCCCTGGCTGGAGGATCACAAATATTGCCACATCGTGATGGAGGGCACGACCTTCGGGAACATCCCGCTCAAGTTGGAACTCAAGCTGGAGGTCTGGGACAGCCCCAACAGCGCGGGCGTCATCATCGACGCCATCCGCACCGCCAAGCTGGCGCTGGATCGCAACCTGACCGGCGCGATTGTCGCCCCCTCAGCGTACTTTATGAAATCGCCGCCCAAACAGTTCACCGACGACGAGGCGCGCGAGAATCTCGAAGCCTACATTCGAGACGAGTTCGACGCCACACTGCCGGCGTAATCTAAGAAAAATTGGGAATTGCGAATGGCGAATTGCGAATATGGGACTGTATCACCATTCTAAATTTGCAATTCATCATTCTTCATTTAGTAAGAGGCTGAGAGAATGGCACAACTAAAAGCTGAACGATATGAGACCTTGACAGATTGGCTGCGCACGGAGGCCAAGGTGATCACCTATCCTGTGGCGCGTGTTTTGCATCGCTGGGGCGTGCATCCCAACCTCGTGACCTTGTTGGGCTTCCTGGGGTGTGGGGGCGCCGCCGTCGTGGTTGCGCTGGGCCACGCGAGATTGGGTGGCGCGATCCTGATTCTGGCCGCTTCCTTGGACGCCTTCGATGGCGCGTTGGCGCGCTTCGCCGGCGTGGACAGTCGCTTCGGCGCGTTCTTCGATTCGACGTTGGATCGGCTCTCCGATGGCGCCGTGATCTTGGGCATCCTCTGGTGGCAGATGCCGACCGCCGGGCCTGCGATGGCGCCGCTGCTCTTCCTCCTGCTGTTAGGCGCTGTGATGGTCAGCTACACCCGCGCCCGCGCCGAAGGGGCCGGCTATAGTTGCAAGGTCGGCTTGCTCACGCGGGTGCCGCGCGTTGTCATGCTCGTCTGGGGCCTGATCTCGGGCTGGATTTTCCCGATGGTGATCGTAATGGTCGTCTTGTCGTGGTTCACGGTCTTGCAGCGGATTTTATCCGTCTACAAAGCTTCCCAGCACGAGACTTAATCGTCACACTGGGGAGCCGCGCTTGCGAAACTGCCTGCATCGTGTAGGATAGGCCCTATGACGACGCAAGCGAATGCTCTTTTTGCGACTAAATCATCATCACGGGGTCAACGTGTGCGCCGTGATTGGCTGATTGCGCTGGCGCTCGTGCTCCTGGCCGCGCTGCCGCGCCTGTACCGTCTCGACCTGGCCGAGTTCAAGTTAGACGAGGCAAATCACTACCGGATGGCCTACGAGTTGCTGCGCGGCGGTTGGCGCTGGACCGGCTCGACGGCCTCCGTTGGCTTCCCCAAGCCGCCACTCTTCGTCTACACCCTGGCGTTGCCCTTGGCCGTGACGTGCGATCCGCGCGTCGTCACCGGCTTTCTGGGCGTGTTGGCCGCGCTGGCGGCGGGCGGCTTCTACCTCGCGCTCCAGCCTCGGATGGGACGCAAGGCCGCTGCTGGTGCGACGCTGCTCTTCGCCTTCAATCCCCAGGCCGTGCTCCACGCGCGCAAACTCTTCACGGCGGATCTGCTTCCGCCGCTGAGCGCGCTCTTCTTCTGGGCCAGCCTCAACCTGATCGCGGCGCCCTCCCGGCGCGTGGGACGCGCGGCGATCTGGGCCGCGTTTTCCTTCGCGCTGTTGCTCCTCACGACCTTCTCGCCCTTGATCCTCGCGCCCGTGTTGGCCTTTGCCTTCTGGCGCCGTCGAAGCGATCTCACGCCGCGCGCGTGGTGGGGCGCGCTCGCCGCGCTCGGATTGCCCTTCGTGCCGTATCTCATCGCCGTTCGCTCCGACATCGTCTCATTGTTGACTGCGCTTTTCACCAACGCCCAGGGAGAGACCTCAGCAGCCGCGAGCACATTCTCCGCGCCGCCGCTGATTCGGTGGATGCTGAATCTACTCTGGGGGACGAGCTACTTACCCGGCTGGCTCGGCTGGATGGTCGGCCTGTTCCTTGCGGGCGTTACGCTCGCCGGCGCGGCGGGGTTGATCTGGGCTGCTTGGCGGCAAGGCGCTGATTGGGCGCGCGTGATCTTGCTCTGGGTGGGCCTTTGCCCGCTTTTGATGTTGGGGTTGTCCTTCGTGACGCCCGTCCAAATGCAGGCGCATTACCTTGTCGTGCTCTATCCCGTGCTCTTCGCGCTGCCCGGCGCGGCGATTGCTTGGGCGGAGCGACGGTCGTCGCTCTGGGGAAGGGCGGCGCTGCTCCTGCTGATGGGCGTGGCGGTTTGGTCCTTCGCCTTTTGGGACGACACCTTGGAGGACGTGGCTCGCGGCGTCGAAGGCTATGGCACGCCGTTGGGCTATTGGCGCCGCGCTGCTAAACAGGCGCGCGATTTCGCTGCCGAACACGACGCTGAGGTGCTGGCCTACGTCCCCGGCGATCAGCCCTGGGATGAGCAGGCCGCGATCTTCGACGCGCTGCTGTGCGACACGCCGCATCGCGTCGTCAACGGCCACACGACCGTCGTCCTGCCGTCGCATCCGGCGGTCTTCCTCGTCGCTTCTGATGTCGAATCGTCGTTGGCGTTAGTCTCGCCTTGCACGCGCGGATTGGACACACGCCTGGCGGCATCCCCCTTCGGCGGCGCGTATTCCTATCGTCTCTGGACGCCGCAGTCCTCCATCCAAGCGTGTCTCGACCTGACGCCCGCCGAGGGCGTGTGGGCCTCCGGCGCGCGCTTGCTCGGCTACGCCATCGAAGGCTCGCCAGAGCCGGGTGCGACGTTGCACGTCACGCTTGCTTGGGAGGCGACGCGCGGCCCGGTCGCCGCCGACATCCACTGGTTCAATCATCTGGTGGCTACCGATGGCCAACGCTGGGGCCAATTCGATGGCGCGCCCTGGCCCGGCGAGCGCTGGCGCGGCGGCGACCGCGTGCTCTGGCGCTTCGATCTGCCGATAGCGGACGACGCCCCCCCGCCGCCCTACGCGCTGCGCGTGGGACAGTACACCTATCCCGATTTCGAGGGCATCCCCGTGGTGGATGATGCGGGCGCGCCGCGGGCCGACGCTGTCGAGATCCCCCTGCCGGCGCCATGACGATGATCCGCCGCCTGCGACCTTGGGCGCTCGCTGCTTTGGCGCTCCTGCTTCTGCCCGCGCTCTTGCCTTACGCGCACGCCGAGCAGCTCCCGTGCACGCACGACAACTCGCTCCACTACCATCGCATCGTCGCGCTGCGCGAGATGATGCGCCACGGCTGGCGCTTCTCCCGCTGGGTGCCGAATCTGGCGCT
>CAYXVS010000161.1:0-6671 GCA_964468735.1 uncultured Anaerolineales bacterium
CCTAAGTCATCTACGATGAGCGGAACCATCTCCAACCTTCGCAAGGGTGCGTCTCACAAGAAAAGACCGCCTCGCACGCTTGCGCGAGGCGGTGATCGAGCACAAAAGCTCGCCGTCTAAGGTTATTTGCCGGCCCCACCGATCAGTTTGACGTAGTTGGCGCGCTCGAACGCCGAGGGGTTGGGACTTTCTTTGTGGCTGAGGACGCCGCGCATCTGAGCGATGGACTCGTAGTCGTGCGCGTCCATCCACTCGTTCATCCCCGTTACCAAAGCCTCGATCTTCTCCACACCCTCTTGCATCATGACGGAGCAGACGTTGGCCACATCCGCGCCGGCCATAATCGCCTTAACGGCATCCTCCGGCGTGTGCACGCCCGTCGTCAACGCCAGCGAGGCGTCGAGTTGACCGTACATGATCGCGATCCAGCGCAAGGGCAGGCGCATCTCCTCCGAAGTGCTCAGCACCAGGCGCCGCTCGGTGGTCAGATTCTCGATGTCGAGATCGGGCTGATAGAAGCGGTTGAAGAAGACCAGGCCATCCGCCCCGGCCCGATCCAAGAGGGTGGCCATGTGCGGGATGGAGCTGAAGAAGGGATTGAGTTTGACGGCTACTGGGATCTTCACTTGATCTTTGACCTCGCTCAGAATGGAGAAGTACAGCGCCTCGACCTGCGATCCGGTGAGTTTGTGGGACGTGGGCAGATAGTAGATGTTGAGTTCGATGGCGTCCGCGCCGGCCTCCTCGAAGCGCGCCGCGTAGTCCGTCCAGCCGCCGGGACTGTAGCCGTTCAGGCTGGCGATGATGGGGACATCCACTGCCGCTTTCGCCTCGCGGATCAGCTCCAGGTAGGCGTCCTCGTCGCGTCGATAAATCTCCAGGGAGGGGAAGAAGTCGATGGATTCGGCGTAGCGGTATTTTGTATCCTCGATGATGTCATCTAATAGGGCGGCCTCTTGATCGATCTGCTCCTCGAAGAGCGAGTGCAGCGTGATCGCGCCCGCGCCGGCCGCCGCCATCTTCTTGATCGTCGCCAGCTTGTTGGAAAGCGGTGAGGCCGATGGCACAATGGGATTTTTGAGGGTCAAGCCCATATACTTTGTGGTTAGATCTGCCATAGTGTCTCCTTTCGCTATGTTTGATCAAATTGGTGTGTAGGTGGATCCTATTCATTATGATAGTGCAGGATGGGGAAATCACAAGTAAGCGCTACCCTTGCGAAGGTTCCGAGATAGTCTCGTCAACAGTGGGTCTATCGAAAGGCAGAGTGGTTTTGAATTCACGATAATTGCGAAACCTTCGCAAGGAATGCCCATGGTGGCTCGGCGAGGTCCTCTCTGGGAGGATAAAAAACGCCGGCCACAACACGGTCGAGTGAAACCTACACAAAAACGCCCTCAGCGCGTGAGCACTGAGGGCGTGGTGATGTGATTGGACTTAGGCTTCTTATTCAGCCGCCCAACTGTAGTCCATCTCGGCCATCTGCTTGTAGATGTTCCAACGCGCGACGGCATCCTCTTGCGCTAACTTCGCCAGGCGCTCGGCCCGCTCCGGATCGGATTGGGTCAGCATGCGGAAGCGCGTCTCGTTGTACATGTACTCCTTGATGGGGAGTTTCGGCTCTTTGGAGTCCAGTTGCAGCGGATTCTTGCCCTCGGCCTTGAGGCGCGGATCGTAGCGGTAGAGAACCCACGCGCCGGAATCCACGGCCTTCTGTTGCTGATCGAAGCCGTACTTCAGGTTGTAGCCGTGGGCGATGCAGTGGGTGTAGGAGATGATGAGGCTGGGGCCGTTGTAGGATTCGGCCTCGCGGAAGGCTTTGAGCGTTTGGCGATCACTCGCGCCCATCGCGACTTGGGCCACGTAGATGTTGCCGTAGGTCATCGCGATCATGCCCAGATCCTTCTTGGGTAACTCGCGCCCGGCGGCGGCGAACTTCGCCACTGCGCCGCGCGGGGTCGCCTTGGACATCTGACCGCCGGTGTTGGAGTAGACCTGGGTATCTAAGACGAGGACGTTTACATCGCGGCCCTGGGCCAGGACGTGATCCAGGCCGCCGTAGCCGATGTCGTAGGCCCAACCATCGCCGCCGACAATCCACACGGAGCGACGGACCAGCACGTTGGCCAGACTCAGCAAGTCCTTGGCCGCCAGCGAATCCAGATCCGCCAGGCGTTCCTTGAGCTTAGCCACACGCTTGCGCTGCTCGACGTAGTCTTCCTCGGTGCTCTGCTCGGCGTCGAGAATCGCATCGGCCAAGTCGCCGCCGACCTTGTCGCTGAGCTTGCGCAGCAGCTCCCGCGCGAAGTCCACCTGTTTATCTAACGTCAGGCGGAAGCCGAAGCCGAACTCGGCGTTATCCTCGAACAAGCTGTTGTTCCACGCCGGGCCACGGCCCTCTGCGTTGACTGTGTAGGGCGTCGTGGGCATATAGCCGCCGTAGATGGAGGAGCAACCGGTCGCGTTGGCGATCACGGCGCGATCCCCGTACAATTGCGTGAGTAAGCGGACGTAGGGGGTCTCGCCACAGCCGGCGCAGGCCCCAGAGAACTCGAAGAGCGGTTGCAGGAGTTGGGAGTCCTTGACGCGGTCGAGGTTGAGTGCGGTGCGGTCGTAGTGGGGCAGCTTGTCGCGGAAGAATTCGTAATACTCGCGCTCGCGGTCCCGGATCGGGGTTTGTGGCGTCATATTGATGGCCTTGCGGTCGGGATCTTCGCGATCCTTGGCCGGGCAGATTTCCACACAGAGACCGCAGCCGGTGCAATCCTCCGGCGCGACCTGAATGGTGAACGCCATCCCTTTGAAGTCGCGGCCCCGAGCGTCGGTGGAGCGGAAGCCTTCCGGCGCGTCCTCCAGCAGCTCTGGATCGTAGATCTTCATGCGGATGACCGCGTGCGGGCAGGCCATCGCGCACTTACCACATTGGATGCAGACATCGGCGTCCCAAACGGGGATTTCCTGCGCGACGTTGCGCTTCTCCCATTGGGTCGTCCCGGTGGGATAGGTGCCATCCTCCGGCACTTTGGAGACGGGCAGGTCATCGCCTTTGCGGGCGATCATCTTCGCGGTCACCTCTTGCACGAATTCGGGCGCCTCTTCCGGCACCACGGGGGGCTTTTCGATGTCGCTGGTGGCTTCCGCGGGCGCCTCAATCTGGTGCAGGTTCTCCAGCGCGTGATCCACCGCCGCGTAGTTCATCTTCACGATCTTCTCGCCCTTCTTGCCGTAGGTCTTCTCGATCGATTTCTTGATGCGCTCGATGGCCTCGTCCTTGGGCAGGACGCCGGAGAGGGCGAAGAAGCAGGTCTGCATAATTGTGTTGATGCGCACGCCCAGACCAACCTCTTTGGCGACCTCGTAGGCGTCGATGGCGTAGAACTTCAAATCCTTGTCGATGATCTCTTGCTGCACGCTGCGCGGCAGCTTGTCCCAGATCTCGTCGGCGGGGTAGGGGGCATTCAGCAGGAAGATCGCGCCGGGTTCGGCGGTCTCCAGAACATCGAATTGCTCGAGGAAGGTGAATTGGTGGCAGCCGACGAAGTTGGCGAAGTTGATGAGGCAGGTCTGGCGGATGGGACGCGGCCCGAATCGCAGGTGCGAGACGGTCACCGAGCCGGACTTCTTCGCGTCGTACTGGAAGTAGCCCTGGGCGTAGTTGTCGGTGCCCTCGCCGATGATCTTGATGGAGTTCTTGTTCGCGCCCACGGTGCCGTCGGAGCCGAGGCCGTAGAAGAGCGCGCGGACGACATCCTCTGACTCGATGTTGAAGCTGGGGTCGTAGTCGAGGCTCAGGTGGGTGACATCGTCCTTGATGCCCACGGTGAAGTGGCGCTTCGGCGCGTCTTTGGTCATCTCATCGAAGATGCCCTTGACCATCGCCGGCGTGAATTCCTTGCTGGAAAGCCCGTAGCGGCCGCCGATGACCTTGACGTCGCGCTCGGTTTCCGCGATGGCGTCGACGCAATCTTGATAGAGCGGCTCGCCCGCGCTGCCCGGCTCCTTGGTGCGATCCAAGGCGGCCAGCATCTTGACGCTGTCTGGCAGTGCTTCGACGAAGTGCTCCACGCTGAAGGGGCGATAGAGGTGGACTTTGAGCAGGCCGACCTTTTCGCCTTGATCCACTAAGTATTCGACGGTCTCGTGGGTTACCTCAGCGGCGGATCCCATCAGGACAATGACGCGCTCGGCGTCGGGGGCGCCAACGTAGTCGAAGAGGTGATACTGGCGGCCGGTCAGTTCGGCGAATTTGTCCATCGCTTCCTGGACGATGCCGGGCGCCTTTTCGTAGTAGGGGTTTACGGCCTCGCGGGCCTGGAAGTAGACATCCGGCCCCTGCGAAATCCCGCGCACAACGGGGTGATCGGGGCTGAGGCCGCGCTCGCGGTGCTTTTTGATCATCTCGTCATCGATCATCTCGGCCATGTCTTCGGGCGTGAGCTGCTCGATCTTGTTGATCTCGTGGCTGGTGCGGAAGCCATCGAAGAAGTGGACGAAGGGCAACTGCGTGTTCAACGCGCCGGCCTGGGTGATCAGCGTGAAGTCGTGGGCCTCCTGGACGGAGTTGCTGGCCATCAGGCCGAAGCCGGTGTTGCGGGTGGACATCACATCGGTGTGATCCCCGAAGATGGAGAGCGCCTGCGCGGCGAGGCTGCGCGCGGAGACGTTGAAGACGGCGGGCGTCAATTCGCCCGCGATCTTGTTCATGTTGGGGATCATCAGGAGCAAGCCCTGAGATGCGGTGAAGGTCGTCGTCAGCGCGCCGGTCTGCAACGCGCCGTGGACGGCGCCGGCCGCGCCGCCCTCAGCTTGCATCTCAGCGACCAAGGGCACAGCGCCCCAGATGTTGGTCTCGCCCTTGGCTGATAATTCGTCGGCCAACTCGCCCATCGGGCTGGAAGGCGTAATCGGGTAGATGGCAATGACCTCATTGATTTTGTGCGCCACTTGCGCGCACGCGGTATTTCCATCTATCGTGACCATTTTACGTTTCGCCATTTAAAATCCTCCTAGCTTAACTTGAATAAATAGTGTAATACAGAGAAGTTACTACTCAGGCACCGGCCAGATCTAGTAATCCGGCTACTTATGTACTCGGTGATGGTGAAAATACTTGGATGGGCCGTGTGCTGCTATGATATAGTACATCTATCTCGCACATCGGCACCAGGATGCCCGCTTTGTAGGTGAGTAGTAACGGAAAAACAATCCCAAACAGACAAATGAGTTATGTCTGCAATCCAAGTAATAATTATAGCATGGCGTTTTCTCTGGTCAAAAGTACGCAGCGCGGCTCAGAGACCTGACAGGTTTTCGAAAACCTGTCAGGTCTGGCCGGGGATATTGCTGATGCGCTATGCCTTCAACTCCGAGATTTGACGCATGTGGCTCAGGGCGTTGACGATGATCTGCGCGGCGGCGGGGATGTCCCATTTGCCGGTGTTGATGACCAGGTGATAGTATTTGGAGTCGTCCCAGGCGATGTCGAAGAAGTTGCGCACGTAAGCGGCGGCGGCCTGATCCCTCTCCATGGCGAAATGCCGCGCTTCCTCCATCGAGATGCCCCGTCGCTCCTTGATGCGCAGCGCGCGCGCGCCCAGCGGCGCCTCGATGCGCACGTGGAGCACGCCGTACTTCTCCTGGAGGATCGATTGCCCCCCGCGCCCGACGATGACGACGTTGCCGCGCTCATACGCGCCACAGATGATCTTCTTCACCAACTCGACGCCCTGCGTTTCATCCAAGGTCTCCAGGTCGATGGCCTCCTCATCCTCTGCGCCTTTATCTTGTCCCGGCGGGACGATGCGGCGGCGCCCCAACAGCCGATCCAAAAAGCCGCGCACCTTGTAGGTATCCTCCGAGAAGTCCATTACCTCATCTTCGGAGATATCCATCTCGCTCGCCACATCGACCATTGTGTTTTTATTGAAATGCGTATATCCTAACACCTCACAGACCTGGGCCGCGATCTCCGTGCCCCCACTGCCATATTGCCGAGAAATTGTCACGACTGCCATGAGCGCCTCCTCTATACAGGGATTGAGTAAAATGTGTGGATTGGATCAACTCGGTTCTTCAGGAATTCGTCGGGTGCAATCGTACTATCTTTATCCGTAACTAGTAACGACGCAAAAAAGGTCTGTAATCTCCAAACGAGCAAATCTTCGCTGCTTTTAGGGCTATCCGGGGAGTTGTCCGGCGAAATCCAAAAGACCCATCAACTCCATTCTATTTATATACCACATTGATAATTCCTCAAGACGAAAATGTCGGGTCAAATGTCGGCGCTTCGATTGCAAATTAAAATTGTCAATTTGTGTTTTATACAAATTAAGATATGCATAACTTGGCAAAGTGTGAGAAAGGCCTTACAATGATAAAGAAGGGGATAAACCTCCTCATCCGTATTACTCGCTCTTAACCTCACGGATCTCTGCGGGCTGCTATCTTCAGATGCCCCCTCTCATCAATTTGGTTCATTTCCGACACGCTATGTGGGTTCGATAAATTTTTAATGTCTACTCGAAACAATCAAGCAGGAAAAGTCAAGCGAAAAAAGGAGAGTAACAATGATGCGGGAAAAATGGATGACGTTAGTGCGTTGGTTGACGGGAATTTCGTTGCTGGGATTGATGTTGGTTCCGTTGTTTACGGGGGCGCCAGGGGGGATGACG
>CAYXVS010000162.1:0-6620 GCA_964468735.1 uncultured Anaerolineales bacterium
GTCAAACGAGTTATACTTGATTGTAACGTAATGGGCGCAAAGTCAAGCTAGCGTATTGGAGTATAATAGGAGGCGTTCAGAATAGATACAGGCGACGGACAGAAGCGTTTGACGTGAGGTTATGAGCACCCAACAGGAAAGTGATAATGATCAAATCAAACAAGGATACCTCTTGGGACGAGGTACGCGAGCGGACGGCGGCGCTGTTGGATCAAGGGCCAGAAGCCTGGGAGACGATGTCGGGCGCGGAGATCCACGCGCTGCTCCGCGAGTTGCACGCGCAGCAGATCGCGTTAGCCGAAGAGAACGCGGTGTTGCGGGAGAAGCTGAACGCGATCCCCTCACACGAGCCGTCGCCCTCCTCAACCGAGGCCGCGATCCAGACCCTGCGCGAAAGCGAGCGGCAATTCCGCAAGTTATATGAGGGCGCTCAAATCGGGATCGCTGTCGTTGATGTGGATAACACGATTCAAGCGGTCAATCCGTTTTTATGCCGCTGGCTCGGATATACTGAGGAAAAGATCCAAGATCTCGGCATTGAGGGCATCACGCACCCGGAGGATTGGGAGAAAGAACAGAAGGTGATCCAGTCCATCCTCCAAGGGAAGTGCAAGGCCGCACGGCTAGAGAAACGGTATATCACCAAGGACGATGATATCGTTTGGGGCAACGTAGTTGCCAACCTCATCTATGACCGACAGGGGAATCTCCTATTTGGCGTCGTCACGGTGGTAGATATCACGGAACGAGTGAGAGCGGAGAAAGCACAGCAAGAGAATGAAGCCCGCTTCCGGCGCTTGGCCGAAAACGCACAAGATATGATATATCGCATGGCGCTGCCCGAGGGGGACTATACCTATGTCAGCCCGGCGGTAAAAGAAATCTTCGGTTGTGATCCCGAAGCATTTTATCAAACGCCCCAGCTTATCCGCGACTTCCTGCACCCAGATTCCCGCGCCTACTTTGAGGCCGCATGGAATGACCTGCTGGCCGGGAAGATGCCCCCCACGTATGAATTCAAAATCATCCACACGTCCGGTGAGACCCGATGGGTCAATCAGCGCAATGTCCTGGTTCGCGATGACGAGAGGGAGGTCATCGCGCTCGAAGGCATCGTGACCGATGTCACCGAGCGCAAGCAAGCCGAAGAAGCTATACGCGAGAGCGAGGCCCGGCTCCAGGCGATTTTGGATCACACCTCCGCCCTCATCCACATTAAAGACCTCCAAGGACACTTTATCTTAGTCAATCGCGCCGTTGAAGAGACTTTTGATATCCCCCAAGCCGATATCCTGGGCAAGACGGTGGATGATTTTTTCCCGGCGGAGACAGCAGCAATGTTGAAGGTCCACGACGAGCAAGCTCTCCAATTCGGGCGCGCCCTGCAATTTGAGGAGACGGCAACCTTGGTTGATGGAGAGCAGCACACCTTCATCTCTGTCAAGTTCCCCATCACTGATGCTGATGGCGAGGTCTATGGGTTGGGCGAAATCTCCACGGACATCACGGAGCGCAAGTGGATGGAGGAAGCATTGCGCTCCTCCGAGAGGGAAAAGGAGATCATTCTCAATGCCATGACCGAAAGTTTCGCCTATTACAACACCGATCTGGAGATTCAGTGGGTCAATCAAGCGAGCGCAAAGTTAGCGGACGTTAAGCCCAATAGGTTGGTGGGACGTCATTGCTATGAGGTCTGGTTCCAGCGCGAGGAACCTTGCGAGGGATGCCCCGCGCTGAAGGCGCTGAAGACAGGCGAACCACAGAAGAACACCGTCACCACAAAGGATGGACGGGTCTGGAATTTAAGGAGCTATCCAATCTTCAGCGCCTACGACGCCGAGGAGAAAATCGTGGGATTGGTGGAATTTGGGTCTGACATCACCGGGCGTAAAGAGGCCGAGGCTGCTCTGCGCCGCAGCCAGGCGCGCTATCACAGCCTCTTCGAGGATTCTCCCATCTCTCTCTGGGAGGTGGACTACTCGGCTGTGAAGGCCTACTTAGATGATCTGCGAGCTACGGGTGTCGAGGACTTCGATAGATATTTCGAACGTCATTCAGAAGCTGCGATCCGTTGCCTGATGATGGTCAACCTCATCGATGTCAATCGAGCGAC
Organism: uncultured Anaerolineales bacterium; assembly: GCA_964468735.1. Lineage (GTDB taxonomy): Bacteria > Chloroflexota > Anaerolineae > B4-G1 > SLSP01 > JAAAOZ01. The sequence continues at coordinate 2,114 of CAYXVS010000162.1, forward strand.
CCTGACGCTCTACGAGACCCAAAATCGAGCGGAATTTTTCCAGGAATTTGAGACCATCTTCAGCGAGGGGACGTATGAGAACTTCAGAAAGGTGTTGCTGGCCATCGCTGCTGGCCAGACCAAATTTGAAACTCAGATCGTTCATCAGACGCTCAAGGGCAATATCAAGCACATCATCATGAAGTGGCAGGTGCTCCCCGGCTATGAGACCTCCTATGCCCGGGTTCTGGTCTCCCTCACGGATATCACGCAACTCAAGCGGGCCGAGGCGGCGGTGCGGCGTCGCAACCGCGATCTGGCAATGCTCAATCAAGCTGCGCGCACCTTCAACGCCACCCTCAAGCCGGAGCGAGTTTTCGAGAGAGTTTTAAGCATTGTGCGCGACCGCTTGAGCGTCACGGCCAGTTCCATCTGGTTGGTCACGCCTTCCCCCTCTCACACCTCACGTCCGATCGCTACCAAGCGCGCGTTGGTCTGTCATTACTTAGCGAATCCCCAGGATGCCAATATCCAGGGCTGGCGTGTGCCGTGGGGCCAAGGGATCGTCGGCTGGGTGGCTGAGCATAACGAAAGCATCTTGATTCCAGATACACGCGAGGATGCCCGGCACCTCAAAACCGTGGATGAATTCACCGGTATGGAATGCCGTTCCCTCCTTGCCGTCCCGCTCAGCGGCCCGGATGGGATGCTGGGCGTGCTAGAGTTGGTGGATAACGGGCATCAAAGCTTCAATGAAGCCGATCTACGGATCGCCGAATCATTAGCCGCGACGGCCTCCATTGCGATCCGTAATGCCCAACTCTACGACCAGACCCAGCGCGATGCCAATACGAAGACCCTGCTGCTGCGCGAGGTCAATCACCGCGTCAAGAATAACCTGGGCGCTATCTTAGGCTTGCTCTATGTAGAGCAGCGCCACGCCCCGCCGGAGGCGCTGCCGGCCTATACCCCTATTCTGGAACGCCTGACGCGGCGCGTCACGAGCCTGGCCCAGATCCATAAAATGCTCGCCGCCACCGAGTGGGCGCCGCTGAAGCTGAGCGAACTGGCTCAGAGCATCATCCACCAGACCGCAAGCGCGATGACACACGAGCGGCGGGTTGAATTGGAGGTCTCACCCTCGCCCATTTGCCTGCCGCCTAACTCGGCCCATCATATATCGTTGATCCTCAACGAATTGACCATCAATACGATGGAGCATGCCACGGCCGGGCGTGACGCCGTGCGGATCGAGGTGCAGATCACACAGGAGGATGACACCGTCACACTCACCTATCACAGCGACGGGCCGGGGTATCCGCCGGAGGTACTGGAAAGCGAAGGCTACAACGCCGGCCTGGACATTATCCAGCGGATGATCACCGATACATTGCGGGGCGAGTTGATCCTGCGCAACACCTCAGCGGGCGCGGCGGCGGAGATTCGATTCCAGATTGACGAGACCAATGCCAAGTGCAGGATATAGGGAAGCGCGGAGTGTCGTCAAAACGCTCCCCCGGCCATGGGGCCTTAGAGCCACAGGACTCCATTCACGCTCCCTGCGTAGCTGATTACGAGCGAAAAGAGCTATTCCCCAAGGAGAATTTTAATTGAACACCCACCCTACACATCATAACCGCCTTATCAACAAATCACCCATCTTCTACGGATGGATTATCTTGGCCGTGGGCACCTTCATCACGATTATGACCAGCCCCGGCCAGACTTTCGTGGTTTCGATTTTCATCGAGCGCTTCATTGAGGATCTCGATCTCAGCCGCTCGCTGGTCAGCACGCTCTACACCGTGGGCACGCTGAGCGGCAGCCTGGTGTTACCCTTCGTCGGACGCCAAATCGACCGCTTCGGCGTCCGTGTGATGGCCGCGGTCGTCTCCGTGCTCTTCGGCTTGGCCTGCATCTACATGGGCGCCGTGCGCAACGCCGTGATGTTGGGCGCGGGCTTCATCGCCATTCGGATGCTGGGCCAGGGAAGCCTTGGCCTGATCGGCAAGACGGCCATCAATCGCTGGTGGGTGCGACGACGCGGCCTCGTCTCCGGCATCTCCGGCCTTACTCACTCCCTGCTGGGCATCGGCGCGTTCCCCAACCTCATCCACGCCCTCATCCCTCTCTTTGGTTGGCGGCAAAGCTACCAGCTCATCGGCGGTGCGCTGATCCTTCTAACGGCGCCCATGGGCTATATCTTTCTCCGTCGCCGCCCGGAGGCTTACGGATTGGCGCCCGATGGCGGCAACGATCCCGCCCCCGCCGCGCACACATCCCATCATCAAGAAGAAAGCTGGACCGCATTGGAAGCGATGCGCACGCCCGCCTTCTGGGTCGCCTCATTGGGGCTGGCGCTGCTAGCCATGTTAGTGACCGGCCTCTTCTTCCACATGGTCAGCATCTTCGAGGATAACGGCCTGCCGCAGAACGTCGCCGCTGCCGTCTACGTGCCCATCTCCGTGGCGACCGCGCTCGTCAACCTGGGCGGCGGTTTCCTGGCGGATCGCATACCACCCCGGTGGCTGCTGGCCTTCGCGCTCTTCTGCCAGACCGCCTCGCTGGTGATGGCCCAATTCCTCCAAGGCGCGACCCTGGCCTTCATCTACGGGGTACTCCTGGGCACGACGACAGGCTTGATGGGCATCGTGGGCAGCGTGATCTGGGCCGATTACTACGGGCGCGAGCATCTAGGCAGCATCACGGGCGTCACCTCGATGATCATGATCGTCGGCTCGTCGCTCGGCCCGATGCCGATGGGCATCGCGCGCGATCTGCTGGGGAGCTACACTACGACGCTCAACATCGCGGCCATCTTCCCGTTTCTGTTGGGGATGCTGAGCCTCTTTGTGAGGCGGCCGGAGAAATGATCAGCGGATTAAGTAGATGGAGCAGATGAGACGAGAGGGTTTTCAGAACAGCGCGGGGAACAACTCCATCAGCATCTGGGCGACGCCATCCTCCTCATTCGAGGGCGCGATGCGCCACGCCAGATCTTTCACCTCCGGGCGGGCGTTGCCCATCGCGACGGCGTGCGGTAGCGTCCGAAAGACGGGCAGGTCGTTGAGGCTATCGCCAAAGTAAACGATACACTCCGGCGGGATAGAGCGTCGCTGCGCGAAGTGCAACAGCGCCACGTCCTTGCGCGCGTCCGGGTGATTGACCTCGAGCCACGCGCGCGGCCCCGGCTGGTAGACGACGTACGCGCGCTCGCCAAAGGCCGCCGCGAGTTCGGGCTGGAAGCGCTCCGCGCGCTCGTCCGTCTCACAGACCGAGACCTGGGCCGGCGTTACCTCAAAGAGCGCGGCTATCGCGTCCACCGCCTCAAACGGCTGATAGTCGCGCTCGGCGATCAACTTAGCGACCTCGTGCATCGCAGCACTCCCCTCCTCCGCCGGGACGTAGCGCGTGACGCCATCCGCGCCGTAGACCAGCGGGACGTAGCCCCGCGCGACGATAAAGCGCGCCGCCTCGCGCGCCGCCGCCGGATCGAGAAAGCTGCCGGCGTGGATTTCTTCCCCTTTCATCAAGAAGATGCCATTGAGGCAAATCGCGCTGATGGGGCCAATCTGAGCGACGTAGCGGCGCGCGGGCCACGGGTTGAGACCCGTCACCAGCACAATCTCCACATCCGCCGCCAACAACGTTTGGAGCACGCGCAGCGTCTCCTCCGTGAGTTTTCGCTGAGCGTTGGCGAGCGTGCCGTCAATATCTAAAGCGATCAATTGAAAATCGGGCATATAGTTATAGCCTCCTGAATGAGTAAGGTGCAACGCACTTAAACGAAGGCCCCCAGCGAACCTTCATGCGGAGAACGCCCATGACAAGCATAAAAGTGCGTTGCACCTCACAAGACCAAATAGTTATCAAAGATTTCTCACGTGTCAGTCTACCGGAACCAACAGAGAGATCAAGCCAGCGATCCATATCACGTAAAACCTTTTCCAGAAAGATCATGCTTTTCATCTGATTTTGAAACACACCCAAGCGAGACGTTGACTGAATGCAATTTTCATGGTATAAATGGATGTGAAATGCTTGAGTTGGCCAGGTGATCGCGCGTCCTTATCTCTACATGAGAAAGGCGCGAGGAAAATCCGGACTCCCCAGGGTAGGATGCCGGGTAACGCCCGGGCGGGGCAACCCGATGGACAGGGCCACAGAAACAAACCGCCGCCAGGGATGGCAACATCGCTGGCGGTAAGGGTGAAAAGGCGGTGTAAGAGACCACCGGCGGGCCGGGTAACCGGCGCGGACAGGCAACCCCCATCCGGAGCAAAGCCAAGCAGGAGGGATGGCGTGACCCGCGCCGCATTTAGAACCTCCGGGTAGGCTGCGTGAGGCGTCGGGCAACCGGCGTCCCAGATAGATGATCATCGCGCTGATGCCACGCGCACAGCGAACAGAATCCGGCTTATCGGCTAACTCAAGCAGAAATTCAAATCAGTCCGGGTAGGTGAATCAGTAACCTTGCCGGGCCTTTTGGATTTTGCCGGACATCCCCCTAAGCCGCCCTAAAAGCAGC
>CAYXVS010000163.1:0-5138 GCA_964468735.1 uncultured Anaerolineales bacterium
CGTGATCCAGGGCTATCGCGGCGGCTATCTCCCCTCCGAGCGGCGCGTCATCGAGCGGGACCTGCGCGAGGGCCGGACGCGCGTCGTCGTCGCCACGAACGCGCTGGAGCTGGGCATCGACATCGGCGCGTTAGATGCCGCCATCTTGGTGGGCTATCCTGGCTCGATTGCGGCCACGCACCAGCAGATGGGGCGGGCGGGACGCCGAGCCGCAACCTCGCTTTCGATGATGATCGCCACGCCCTCGCCGTTGGATCAGTATTTGGTCGCGCATCCCGACTACTTCTTCGGGCGCTCGCCGGAGGAGGCGCGCATCGATCCCGATACGCTCAGCCTGCTGGCCTCGCACGTAACGTGCGCCGCGTTCGAGTTGCCCTTCGAGGCGGGCGAGCCATTCGGATCGGCTGAGAATGTCGAGGATCTGTTGGCCGCTCTCAGCGCCGAGGGGTTGCTCCACCGCCGAAGCGGACGCTTCACCTGGGTGGGCGAATCCTATCCGGCGCAATCGGTCTCCCTGCGGACGGCCACGCCCGACAACGTCGTCATCCGCACATCGGAAGGCCGCGTCATCGGCACGATGGATCGGCCCAGCGCGCCGCGCATGGTGCACGAGGGCGCGGTCTACGTTCACGGCGGGGAGGCTTACCTCATCACGGCGTTGGATTGGGAGCAGGGCATCGCCTCGGCGGAACCGGCGGATCTGGGCTATTACACGGTCGCCTCCGAGGCGGTGGAGGTGGAGCGCCTTGACGTGCACCGCGAGGTCAGGTCTGGCGATGTGCAGCTTTCCGATGAGGCCGTGCTCGTCCACAGCGAGCCGACGATCTACCGGCGCGTGCGGATGACGACGCGCGAGACGTTGGGCTGGGGCGAGATCGATCTGCCGGCGCAGGAGATGGAGACGGTCGCGTTTCGTGTGGCCTTGGGCGCGGAGTTGGTCGCCGCGCTGGCCGACGCTGGCGTGATGGTCGCGCCGTTGGATTACGGCCCAGAATGGCCGCGCATCCGCCGGGAGATTTTGGCCCGCGATGGCGAGCGCTGTCGGCTGTGTGACGCGGCGGCGCGGCCCGGCCATTCCCTGGAGGTGCATCACCTCACGCCGCTGCGGACGTTTCTTTCGCAATATCCGCGCGCGGTGGCGCTGCGATTCGCCCACGCCCCGGAGAACCTGATCACGCTGTGCGGGCGGTGTCACCGGCGCGTGGAGCGGGCGCGAGGCGCGCGCACGGCCCTGGGCGGGTTGGCCACGCTCCTGCGCAAGCTGGCGCCCATCTTCCTGATGTGCGATCCCGGCGATCTGGGGACGACCGTCGAGACGCGCGGCGAGGCCATGACCCAGCCCGCCATCCTGCTCTACGATGCGATCCCGGGCGGCGTCGGCCTGACGCCGCGCCTGGTGGATCTGTGGCCCACGTTGGTCGAGGCCGCCGCTGCGCGCCTGCGGGCGTGCGCCTGCTCGCGCGGCTGTCCCTCGTGCGTCGGCCCCGTTGGCGAGAGCGAGCCGGGCGCTAAATCCGCCACACTGACGTTGTTGGGGCAGCTTTCAACTTTTAACCTGTAACTTTCAACTGATTTCTGGAGGAGGAACAAATGGACAACGATGTAAACGATGTGGAAGTAATGGAACTAGCACAAACCGTCGCGCACGAGATGATCGAGCGCGAATGGAAATTAGGTACAGTGGAATGTGGCGTCGATGGCGTGGTCAGCCACTATATCTTCGAGACCGAGGACGGCCCGGCGGTGCTGGGCTTCAGTTTGGTGACGGACGATTTGCAGGAGGCCATCGAGTTGTTGAACTTGCCGCGCCCGCAACTCCGCAACGCCGGCGATTTCTCCCTCAAGGCGGCCCGCGCCGCCGCGCGCGCGGGCTTAGCGTTCTTAGGCGTGCATCTCTGCCTGGTGGCCTGGGGCGAGGAGTTCACGTTGGACGAGACAGAGCGTCGCCCCGTGCATTTGGCCGTCGCGACGAGCCGCGAGGTGTTGGATGAGACGATCTACATTGAGGGCGAGGAGGGCGAGCGCGAGGTCGCAGCAGATCAGATCGTCGTGGCGGTGCTGCGGATGGCGCAAGATTTACTTGTCTAGACTCTTCAAAACCCTACGAGATTTTAACCGAACGGTAATTTTGCCCCTAGGAAAATTGCTCATAATAAGAGTATCAGTAAAATTCGGCGCTAAAATTAAAAAAGTTAAACAGGAGGTTTGGCGATGCGATACGGGCGCGTGATTTGGGTGTTGGGGCTGGTGCTGTTCGGAATGTTGGGGTTGTGCTTGGGGTTGGCGGAGGGGTCCTCGGCCTTGCCGGCCCCACCGGCGGATGTGATCGCCGAACCGCGCGTGATTACATCCTCGCAGCCGACGCAATTCTATACGACGACGATAGTCATTCCGACTTATCCGTACACTGAGCACTTGACGACAGCCCTCAATCCCACCTACAACATCACTTACCCGGTGTTGGATTGGGCGAGCTACGAGCAAGCGGCGCCGACGCCGGTCTCCGTCACCTACGAACTGCTGGTGATGGAGAACGAGTACCTGACGGTGACGCTGCTCCCCGCGCTGGGCGGGCGCGTCTATCAGATCATCGACAAGGCCACGGGCGAGAATCATCTCTATCAGAACCCGGTGATCAAGCCCACCCGTTGGGGGCCGCCGGAGCAGGGCTGGTGGCTGGCTGCTGGCGGGATCGAGTGGTGTCTGCCGGTGGAGGAGCACGGCTACGAGTGGGGCGTGCCCTGGGCATGGCAAGCGCTCACCTCGACGCGGGGCGTGACGGTGACGGTGCGCGATTCCGATGCGCCGGATCGGCTGCGGGCCGAGATCGCGCTCTTCCTCCCCGCCGACCGCGCGGCGCTGGATGTGACGCCGCGATTGGAAAATCCCACCACCGCCGCCATCGACTATAAATTTTGGATGAACGCGGCGCTGGCGCCCGGCCCGGAGAACCTGCCCTCGGCGGAGACCGAGTTCATTTTCAATGCCGCGCGGGTCGCCATCCATTCGACCGGGGACAGCCGGCTCCCCGGCGCGGGCGACCCGCCCACCGCGCCCGATCACGTGATCTCCTGGCCGGTCTATCAGGGCGTGGATTACTCGCGGCTGGGCAACTGGCGCGAGTGGATCGGCTTCTTTGAATATCCCCAGGCGATGGACGATTTTGTGGGCCTCTACAATCACGCTCAAGATGTCGGGATGGCGCGCGTCTTCCCCCACGATATCGCGCGCGGCGCGAAGGGCTTCAGCTACGGCTGGGAGCGCGCGCTGGATTGGCATCTCTGGACGGATGAGAAATCCGGCGGCGTCGAGATCCACGGCGGCGTCGCGCCCACTTTTTGGGATACGGCGACCTTGGCCGCCGGCGAGGCGCTCTCCTGGACCGAGTCATGGTATCCCATGCGGGATATGGGCGGCCTCTCCCACGCGAGCGTGGAGGCCGCGCTCCATGCTGAGGTTCTGACGGAGACGCTCTTCATTGATGTGCACAGTACGATCACCCGCGCGGAGGGCGCGACGCGGCTCCTGGTCTGGGATCGGACGACCTGCGTCTCTCAGACGCAGTGGACGCTCCCCGCGCACGGCCCGACGGCGACGCTGCATCTGAGCCACGCGCTGGCCCTCCCGCAGGTGCGGATGGCCGTCAGCGACACGCTGCCCATCACCCGGTCGTTGGATGAGCTGTCCATCGCCTATATCGATGCCGAGGGGAACGTGATCGCCAGCGTGAACGACGCGGGCTGCCTCAATCCGCCGGAGCGCCCGGCGCCGCACCTGGGCTACGGCGTCAACGTCCGCCGATCCGAGCATATCTCCTCGTTGGTGACGCCGTTGGGCTTCGAGTGGGTGAAGCTCTGGGAGGAGTACGGCGTCGCGCCGCCGACGGCCACGCTGTCGGTGACGCAAAACGTGCTTTATCTCATCCACTGCGACGGGCCGGATTTAGACGATATGGCCGCCTGGGACGAGCACGTCGCGGAGATCGCGCGCGCCGGGCGCGGGAGCATCCAGGCCTACGAGATCTGCAACGAGCCGAACGTCGGGCGCTTCTGGAACGGTCGCCCGCCCGATCCGGCGCTCTACACGCAGATGCTCTGCCGCGCCTATTCGCAGATCAAGCGCGTCGATCCGGGCGCGATTGTCGTCAGCGGCGGGCTGGCGCCGGTGGGCCGCATCGTGGGCGAGTACGGCGATTGGGATGGCAACGATGGTGCTGCGATGGATGAGCAGCGCTATCTCCAGGGGATGATCGATCACGGCGCGCTGATGTGCATGGACGCCTACGGCCATCATCCCTATGGCTACGCCTACGCCCCGGAGCACGATCCGGCGCATGTGCCCAACGGCTTTGCCTTTCGCGGCGTCGAGCAGATGCGTGAGATTTTAGTGACAGCGGGCGGCGCGCACCTCCCCATCTGGGCGACGGAGTTCAATTGGCTGCGCGATCCCGAAGAGGATGGCCGCCAGTGCGACGATGATCCTGATTATTTTCGCTACTTCGATTGGCAGGAGGTCGATGGGGCGACCCAGGCCGATTATCTGCTGCGCGCGTTTGAGTACGCGGATTTGCATTGGCCGTGGATGGCGGCGATGTTCGTGTGGAATATGGATTGGCACGATTATCGGCCCTCGCTGCCGTGCGAGGCCAGCCGCTACTATTCGCTTCGTCGCGATAATGGCGACGATGCGGGGCTGGGCGAGCCGACGTTGGCCTACACCGCGCTCCAGAGGATGCCCAAGCGCCCGGCCGATTTCACGCTGCCGAAGCTCAAGGTCACGCCGAGGGAGCGCGCGCTGAAGGGCGACACGCTGATGTTAGGCTCGATGATGATGCACCAATGGCGCACCTCGGTGCAGGTGGATAACGTAGGACATGGCGTGCTCACCTGGACAGCCACGATTTCGCCAAACGGGGCGCTGACGCCGACGCTGCCCATCACGCGCGGGCGGCAGGGGGAGGAGCTGTGGATCTACGTCGATCTCAGCGGGCTGGAGCTGGGCGTCTACACCAGCACCATCGTCGTGACCGCCGAGCCGACGACCACGTTGGATTCGCCGCAGACGGTGACGTTGGAGGTGCATGTGCTGGAAAAGCTGCACCGCGTCTATCTGCCGGCGATTCAAAAGCAATTCGACGC
>CAYXVS010000163.1:5238-6580 GCA_964468735.1 uncultured Anaerolineales bacterium
GGGCCGTCGAAGATCGGTGTGCACGCGATAGGGAGCGGCGGCACGACGGATATGGTGCAGGCGGTCAGCGACGCGGGCGGCCACGTCGCGGTGGTGAAGGGCGTGGCGAGCCTCGGCTTCCTGGAGGAGGTCAAGGAGATCTCGCCGGAGACGATCACCATCGGGCGTTGGCCCGACATGCGCTGGGAGGCGATCCAGACCGGCGGCGATCCGGCCCTGGAGGCCGAGCGCTATATGAATCGTCACATGCAAGAGTGGGCGCCCCATCGGGCGTACGTGGACTACTGGGAGATCCTGAACGAGGTCGATCCACCCACGACGGAAGGCCATGTCTGGCTGGCGGAGTTCTTCAGCGAGACGATGCAGATCGCCGAGGATAACGGCTACAAACTGGCGCTCTTCTCCTACAGCATGGGCGTGCCGGAGTGGTACGAATGGGAGGCCATCGTCGAGACGGGCGTCTTTGCGCGGGCCAAGGCGGGCGGGCACATCCTCTCGCTGCACGAGTACGCCAACCCCGTCGACGCGATGTGGGGTGAGCCGCTGCCGCAATATCCCGGCCAACCTTATGATGAGCAGCCCCGCTACCCGAATCGCGGCGCGCTCACGGGGCGCTATCGCCATCTCTATGAGGATTTTCTCATCCCCCGCGATGAGGTCATCCCGCTGGTGATCACGGAGTTCAATGTCGGGATTGATGATCCGGTGGCGCGCGGCGAGGTCTTCGTCGACTCGATGGCCTGGTATGATGACATCCTGCGCGAGGACGATTACGTGCTGGGGATGAATATCTTCACCCTGGGCGGGATGGGCTGGGAGCACTTCGACTTCCGGGATTATTTGCCCGACCTGCAAGCGCGCATCATCGCGCTGAAGGATGAGTAGGCCATTTAGGTGGGTTTTGTTTTGGACGGCACGTAAAACGTATTCCGTGATTCTGAATTCGCAATTCTAAATTCATCATTCCCAAAGGAGGCCTTTTGTGCCGGATCGAATGGATGTTGATGTACTGATTCACGGCGGACTGGTCGTCACGTTGGATAGCGAGGATCGCATCTACGAGAACGGCGCCGTCGCGGTGCGGGGTGCGGAGATCACCCACGTTGGGTCAGCGGCGGAGGTGCAGGCCCGGGTCGCGGCGGAGACGGTGATCGATGCCGGCGATACGGTTGTCATGCCGGGGCTGGTGAACGCGCACTCCCACGTGGCGATGACGCTCTTCCGAGGCCTGGCCGACGATATGACCCTGGAGCGCTGGTTGGATCGCATCTGGCAGGTGGAGCAGACTTACGCCACCGCCGACAACGTGCGCATCGGCACGGAGTTGGCCTTTGCCGAGATG
>CAYXVS010000164.1:0-6554 GCA_964468735.1 uncultured Anaerolineales bacterium
TTGATGCTTAGTAATTCACAAATAGCCCAACTCGTGGGCCTGATATCGCAGTTCGTCTCGGAATTCCGGTGCGGCGAGGCCGATCAGGCCGGCGGCGCGTTGCCGGATGCTCTTGCCGTAGAGGTTCACGGCGCCGTGCTCCGTCACGACCCAGTGAACGTGATTGCGGGAGGTGACGACGCCCGCGCCCGGCTTCAACATCGGCGCGATGCGGCTGACCTTGCCGCCCTTGGCGGTGCTGGGCATCGCGATGATGGGCACGCCGCCCTCGGAGCGGCTCGCGCCATAGATGAAGTCGATCTGCCCGCCGACGCCGCTGAAGAGCTTGGGGCCGATGCTATCGGCGCAGACCTGCCCGGTGAGATCGACCTCGATGGCGCCGTTGATGGCCACCTGCCGGTAGTTCTGGCCGATCACGCACGGATCGTTCACGTATTCCGTGCGGTGCAGCTCCACCAGCGGGTTGTGATCCAGCCAGCGATAGAGGGCGCGCGATCCCAACACAAAGCCGGCGACGATCTTGCCGGGGTGCAGGGTTTTGCGCGCCCCGGTGATCACACCCGATTCGACTAGCCCCATGACGCCGTCGGAGAAGAGTTCCGTGTGGATGCCCAGATCTTTCTTATCCGCCAGATAGCCCAACACCGTGTCCGGCACCGCGCCGATGCCCATCTGCAACGTCGCCCCGTCGGGAATCAGTTCGGCGATGTGCCCGGCGATGCCCTGTACAATTTTATTAGCGTCGTGCGTCCCCTGCGTCATCCGGTACTCGTACAGGGGATGATCGACCTCGACGATGTGATCTAATTGGTCGATGTGAATGGCCGTGTCGCCGTCGATGTAGGGCATCTGCTGATTGATCTCGGCGACGATGTGGCGGGCGGATTCCGCCGGCGTGCGGGTCAGGCCCGTCTCGATGCTGAAGGAGCAGAGGCCGTCCTCGTTGGGCGGCGAGAGGTGGACGAAGGCCACATCGATGGGCAGGGTATCCCGGAAAATCGTGGGGAATTCGGAGAGCAGCACGGGAGTGTAATCCGCGCGCTGCTCCCATATCGCCCGTCGCATGTTGTGCCCGATGAACATCGAGTTGGCCCGCAGATGGCCCGCCATCTCTGGCGCGCTCCACGGCGCCGGCCCGACCGTCAACGCCTGGGTGATCTCGACCTCCTTGAGATTTGGGGCGTAGGCTACCAGCGCATCGATCAAGCGACGCGGCACGCTGCAATTGCTGGTCAGGAAGACCCGCGCGCCATCGGTCACCGTCGCGGCGATGGCCTGCTCTGGCGTGGTGAGTTTATCGCGATAGCGGTTGTGCCATCCCATGATCAATAACGCAGTCGTCCGCTAATCGGTGTGCGGCAGGAGGATATTCTCTAACACCTCGCCATTGCGGATGACGATGCCTCGGCCCAGCGCTTCGTTGTGGGCGAACGCGGATGCGGTGCCCATATCGGCGATGGTCTGGATGTAGGGCCACGCGGCGTTGTTGAAGGCGTGCGTCGAGGTGCGTGGCACGGCGCCCGGCACGTTGGGCACGCAGAAGTGCACGACATCCTCTTCGATGTAGGTGGGATTTTCGAAGGTTGTGGGGCGGCTGGTCTCCACACATCCACCGTGGTCGATGGTGAAGTCTAAGATGACCGATCCCTTGCGCATCGTGCGGAGCATCTCGCGGGTGATGAGGGTGGGCGGATGCTGACCAGGGATGCGCACGGCGCAGATCACGACGTCCGCGAAGCGCGTGGTGTGGGCGATGTTGAAGTCGTGGGAGATCATCGTCGTCACCTCGCCCCGGAAGTGCGAATCGATGTAGCGCAGGCGCTCCAGGGACCGACTGAGCACGAAGACCTTGGCGCCCATGCCTAGGAAGGCGCGCGCCGCGTTCGTGCCGAGCACGCCAGCGCCGATGACGACCACCTCGCCGGCGGAGATGCCGGGCACGCCGTTGAGCAGCACGCCTCGCCCGCCGTTGTGACGGAGCAGGAGGTTGCCCGCGATATAGGGCGCGAGGCGTCCGGTCACCTCGCTCATCGTCTTGAGGACGGGAAAATCCCGGCCATCGGGCGAGACCATCTCGTAGGCGACTGCCGTCACCTTGCGATCCTTCAGCCCGGCTAATTCCTCTTCGGGGATCTGCGTGAGGCCGAGGAAGCACATAATCGTCTGCCCATCAGACATCCACGAAATTTCCTCTGGCGTGGGGCGCAGCACCTTGAGGATGAGAGAGCTGCGCGTGTACAGCTCTTTGGCGTCGAAGACGATGTTCGCGCCCATGCGCTCATAATCGTAATCATTGAATCCGGCGCCATCGCCCGCGCCACTCTCCACGAAGCACTGGTGGCCGCCCTTGGTCAATAATCCGACCCCCGCCGGGGTCAGTCCCACCCGCTCCTCACCAGAAAGTCGTTCCTTTGGAATGCCAATTTTCATTCGTTGACTCCTTTTCGTTATGCTGTGAAATTTACGATCAAATCAGAAGATGACGGAATGTGAGTCGCGTCGCTCCTGATATATAACAAAGCGACAAAGCAGTGCCTTGCGTTGGAGGCTCTGTTCGAATCTCTACAAGGGTGACTAAACTCTAGGCTACACCTCGCGCCTGACGCGCCCAAGTGTCTCTAGGCATTCTATCTGCAACAGATGTCATGCTCACGTCTACGTGGGCAACTCAATCGTGCGCACGCCGTCGGTGGCGTGCATGAAGTGGGTCGTTGGTTGGCGATCAAAACGCGCATCATAGACCTCATCCAGATGACGGCGTAGGTCGGGCGCGGCATCCTCCGCCACGAGCGCCACGATGCAGCCGCCGAATCCGGCGCCGGTCATCCGCGCGCCGTAGCAGCCCGGCGCCTCGGTCGCCGCCTCGACCAGCGTGTCCAACTCCGGCGTGCTCACCTCGAAATCCTCGCGCAGGCTGCGATGCCCTTCCAGAAGGATCGCGCCCGCCGTCGCCAGATCGCGCCCTTGGAGCGCTTTCGCCATCCGCACCACGCGCAGATTCTCGTGCACGACGTGGCGCGCTCGCTGATAGAGGACGTCCGAAAGATGGCGCCCGTACTTCTTCAGATCGCTGACCCGCACATCCCGCAACGACGCGACCTCCGGCAGATAGTCGCGCAACTCCTGGAGCGCCTGCTCGCATTGGGATCGGCGCGTGTTGTACGCCGAATTGGCCAACGAGCGCCGCACGCCGCTATCGACGACGACCAGCGTCACGCCCGGCGGCATTGAGAAATACGCGCGCTCCGAACTGTGCGTATCCAAGAGCATCGCGTAGCCAGCCCTGCTGCACGCGCTCGCCATCTGATCCGTGATGCCGCACTCGATGCCCACGTAGCCATTTTCGGCCCGATGACAGAGCCGCGCCAGTTCATCCAGCGTGAGATCGAAGCCGCTCAGTTGATTCCACGCATAGGCGAAGGCGACCTCCACCGCCGCCGAGGAGGCCAGCCCCGCGCCGACCGGTATCTCCGAGGTGAAGACGGCGTTGATGCTGACGGGTGTCAGCTCCTCTTCTAGGAAGGCCCAGACCACACTCTTGGGGTAGTCCTCCCAGCCGCCCGCCGAGGCGGGGACGCGGTCGGTGGGGAAGAGCGCCTCGGCGTTGCCCATATCCCGCGCGCGCAGCGTGGCCCAATCCCCCTGGTTGGGGCTGACCGCCAGCCAAACGGCGACGTTCGCCGCGATGGGCATCACGAGGCCGTCGTTGTAATCCGTGTGCTCCCCGATGAGATTCACCCGGCCCGGCGCGCGCACGATGAGGTCGGGCGCGCTGCCGAAGCGCGCGTAAAAGCCCTGGGCGACTGCCTTCAGGTGTGGATTAACCATCAGTTGCTCTCTCCTCGCGGGATAATCGTTCGGCGTCTTTCGTTAGAGCGCCGGAAATTTCGGGCAAAATCCCCGCCTCGATCAGATAGGCGATCACGCGCTCGCGATCCGCCTCGCGGATCACGGCGGTGCGCGAGCCGAGTCGTTTGCGGAGCCAGCGGGCCAACCCCGGTTGCTCTAATAGCGCCGGGTCCTGCACCTGGAGCAGGAGGGCCGGCGCGACCCGCGCTTGCTCGCCCTGCTCATAGCCCTGGGTGATGGCCGCGCGCAGATGATCCGGCAGATCGTGGCCCAGCGCTTCCGCCAAAAAATCCACCAGCCGATCCAAGGGGATGTGCTGTTGTTGCGCCCGCGTCAGCGATTTGGGCGTCAGGCGATAGTCGTAGCAATTATCTCGGCGGCCCAGCGCCTGCGCGACGCGACTCAATTGGAAGCGCTCGTAGCGGCGGCGGCGAGGCGCGCGCAACACTCCGGCAGCGCCCAATTGCACCGGCGCGGGGGAGGACAGGTCAGGCGGGGGCGCCTCTAAGAGCAGGGCGGCCCCAGCTCCATCGCTACGAATGCGAAAGGCGTCTGGCGCCGAGGTTGACGTCTTGCGTCCCAGATCGACCAATCCCAGCCAGTGCAGCGGGCCGGTGATGACAAAGCGCACCCACGCGCCCTCGATGGCCTCCCACGCCGTGAAGCCGCGCAACATCTCGCCGGAGGCGGCGTCGCGCAAGGCCCAGACGTCGTAGTTGCCCGTGGGGCGCAGAAAGTCGGCGGCGTGGGTCTTGACGTACGCGACGAAGGCCGCGAGGTCGTACCACACACCCGCCGCGCAGTGCTCCATCACGGCCAGGAAATTGCGCCGCGTCGCCAGGGGATCGTTCGGCCAGCCCGCGTCGGGGCCGGGCGAGAGGGTGGGCACGGCGGCCAGGTCATTCCATTGCTGGCTCGAGAGCCACGCCTCGACTAAGGCCGTCCACTGCGCCCACGGATCGGATTGCAGCCACGCCAGCATCGGCTCGGCGACGGGATGGCGCAGGCCATGCTCATCCACGCGAATCCAGCCCTGCTCCAAGGCCAGCGTCTCCAGCAGCGCCGCCGCCGAGGCCGGATCGTGATCCGGCGCGGGTTGGCCGTGCTCCGCTTGCAACCGCGCCCAGCGCGTCACCAGCGCGTCGGCGAGCGTATCATCGCCGGGGAGGATGTGCTCCGGCGGCGTGGTCGGCTCAGGCAGCGGAATCTCCAGCGGCGGCGGGGTGGGGAGGTAGAGTTGTAGCTCCTCCGGCACGAAGGCCATCTCCACCTGGTCGTCTTCTTGGGGCGCGAACGCGCGTTGGATGAAGCCCCAGTACCACAGCCCCTCGGCCGGCGAGATGGGATCGCGCCAGAGCGCCTCGCGCTCCAATCGGCCCGGCCCCACCGTGCGGACGTCGCCCCAGCGCCGCGCGAAGATCAGCCACGGGATCGCGCCGCCGCGCTGCAACAGATCGATCAAGGCCGCCTGCTGTCGCTCGGTGAGCGCGCGCCACGCCCGCTCCACGCTCTCGATGCGCGTCATCTCGTCGGTCAACTCGGCGGCCACATCGGCCCGCCGGTCCGCCGTCAACTCGATCTGCCATTGTTCGGCAATGGCGTGCAGACGGGCGAGATCGCTATCTAAGAGTGATTGGTACAGCGTTCGCAGTGACATAGCTCCTCTTGGGGCGGTGGGCTGTGAGTTATATTTACATCCACTGATTATATATGTAGTAGGGGAAGACGCAACATCAAGCGATTTGCGTGTTTTTCAGGTATACTTTTACTCTCTTTGTATTGACGGGCTATCGGGGCTGTGTATACTGTGTGGCGTTGAGAAGCCCAAAAAATTTGGCTCTTCCCAGAACTGGTAACAGGCCTATGATTCCTCATGCTTAGATGGAGATGGAGGTTGAATGGTCAAGCCCATCAATAGGTTGATTCGTGTGTTAGTCGCTGATGATCACACGCTCGCCCGTGAAGGTATCCGCACGCTTCTCCAAGCAGCCCGCGATATCGAGGTTGTGGGCGAAGCGCGGGATGGAGCGGAAGCGCAACGGATGGTAGCCGCACGCCGCCCCGACATTCTGCTTTTGGATCTGGTGATGCCCGGCCCGGCGCCGTCCGACATTGAACGTTGGGTGCGCGAGCATTATCCAGAGACCACCGTCCTTATCCTGACAGGGCACGACCGGGATCACTTTCTGGCCCAGGCTGTCGAAGCGGGTGTGGCCGGATACCTGACCAAAGATGTGGCGCAGACGGACCTCGTCGCGGCGATCCGCCGCGCGGCGGGTGGTGAGGTGCTAATCACGAACGAGCAATTTGCGCGCGCCCGGCGCTGGTCACGGGAGGTAAACGAGCGGTGGGAGGGGCTGACTGAGCGCGAGCGGGAGGTGCTGGGGATTTTAGTGCAGGGCAAGAGCAACGCCGAGATCGCGGAGGCGCTATCCATCACCGTGCGCACGGTAGAAATGCATTTGACGAACGTGATGCAGAAGTTGGATGTCCATTCGCGGACGGAAGCCGTGGTATGGATGCACGACAATCTGCCGGAGGATATGCGGAAAACCACAGGATGAAGCGTGTGGTTTTCCACAATAGACAGAGTGCAGAAAATCAAGTAGAGTGAATATGTTGCGGTAAGAAATCAGCTAGTTCAACCCTAAGGAGGCATGTGATGAAGTACTCGAGTTTGAATAAGGTTATTTGCGCTCTGACTA
>CAYXVS010000165.1:0-2183 GCA_964468735.1 uncultured Anaerolineales bacterium
ACCCCACTGATAATCTACAAACCCGATACCATCTCCAAGATGTGAATGTCGCGCTTCTCCAGTTCGCCCAAAAATTCCGTGTACAAGTCGCCATCATCGCCGCCGATGGCATCCTCCGGCGGGACGATGCCCTTCTGAGCGATCTTTCCCTGGCCGATCATCACCGCCGCAATCGCCGCCGGGAAGGCGGTCACGCGCGCCATCGCGGAGTTCGCCGCGTCGGACTCCTCCCACATATAGTAATCCACGCGCATCGGACGCCCATTCTGGGAACCGACCGCCGAATTCCACATCACGCACACGTCGCGATCCCCTTCGCCGGGCTGCAACTTCGGCTCCACGAGCGCGTTGAAGAACTCGCGCGGACTGATCATCGCGCCCTCGAACTCCACCGGATCCAAATCCAACAGCCCGCACTCCTTGAGCGTCAGGACGCCCTCCCAGTGGCCGGGCCAGCGGATGGTCTTCTCCGCGAACGATTGCAACTCCGGCCGGCTGTAGATAAAGCTGGGCATCCCCGGCGTGATGGCGCAGACCAATTCCTCATCCCTGCCGAATTGCTGGAAGTGAAAGCGCTCCAGATCCGTCACGGCATCGACCTCCACGATCTCGCCATCGCGGCGGATATTGACCTTGACCATATATTCGCGCAGGACGTGCGAGAAGGCCCAGGTGATGACGTAGCGTAACGGGTGACGCTGCGCCGAGACCTTGCAGGGGATGCCCCCCACTCTGGCCACCGCCGACTCAGTCTCATCCATCTTGCGGAGGCCCTCACCCAAAGTAACGTTGCTCAGCCCCGGCGCGAAGCCCATCCCATCCAACACCAGCACGCCCGCCTCGATGGCGCGCTCGTGCAGCCAATCGCCATACTCGCGGAGCGACATCCCCTCCGGCGCCTCCAGCCCTTCGATTTCGTGCATATCTGGGCGGCGATGATATTCCTCTAGAATATCCACCACATCCAAGCCCGCCAGAATCGCCGCCTCGATGGTCTTATAGCTACAACGGCGATTGCACACCGTAATCACGCCAACATCGTATTCTTTGAGCAGCGGCGCCGATTTATCAAAATCGGTAATATCCAAGGGATGAAAGACCAACTTTGCATTTTCGGCAGCTTGTCCATTCTTCTCAAAGACGTGCTGGAGCTTGTTTCTCGCCCGCTCCAGCGCGCTGCGACGAATGTCCACCATCCCGACCGTCTCCACCGCCGGATTGCGCGCCAAATCCCACGCCACGCCCCGGCCCATCTTGCCTGTACCCAACACCAAGACCTTCATCAACGCCTCCCTAGTTTAAAATTGTGTGGTTTACCGCAACCTTCCGGGAAGCTAAAAGCGCTTCCAAAAACCGACATTACCACAAAGCGTTGCAGTTTAGCAGAACAGGCGCTACGTAGCTTCCCGGAAGGTGACTAAAATCAATACCGCGCCGATGCAGCGTGCACGACGAAGGCCGCCGTGCTATGCTCCGGGATCAGTTGCCCGGCGGATGAGAGTTGCATCCCCAGCGCTCGCTCCGCCGGCAGCAGATCAAAGACGATGCGATGCGCTTGGAGATCCGGGCAGGCGGGATAGCCCCACGAGTAGCGCCGTCCCCGCCGCGCGGCCAGCCCCAGTTCCCGGCGGATGCGCTGATGCATCCATTCCGCCGTGGTCTCGGCCAGCTCCGCCGCCAGCCCGTGCACGAAGTACGCCGCGCTGTGCTCGCCCGCCGCATCCAACGCGCCAAAGCGCTCCGTCGCCCCCGCGCCGACCGTGACGACCTGCATCGCCACGACGTCGATGGCGTCGCCGGACGTCGGCGCGACGTAGTCGGCCACGCTGACCCAGCGCTCGCCGCGCTGCCGCCGGGGGAAGATCAACCGCGCGATCTCGCGCCGCGCCTTGGGGCGCTGCGGATCGTAGATCAGCACCTCGTTGCCCTGGGATTGCGCCGGGAAGTAGCCGTAGACCGCGCGGGGATGCAGATAGTCCGGCGCCTCGGCCCACATCCGCGCCAACCGCGCCTCGAAGTCGGCGCGCACCGCCTCCCACTGCTCGCCGGTCGCGTTTTTCGCGCCCCAACCCACCCGGAAGAGCCGCTTGTGATCCAGCAGCTCCGCCAACGCCTCCCACGGCGCGTCCATCACGGCGCGATAGCCCCAGAACGGCGGCGCGGGGATCGTATCCGGGCCAGAT
>CAYXVS010000165.1:2283-6537 GCA_964468735.1 uncultured Anaerolineales bacterium
TGATCCTCTGGCGGCGGGGGCGGCGTGAAGAGCACGATGTTCTCCAACACCTGGAGCGCCTCGAAGGCGTCCTCGCAATAGAAAACCCCGCCGCGATAGATCTCGCCGGAGTCGCATTGAGCGATGCGCTGCGCGAAGTCGGCGTTGATCGCCGCGCCGCCCACCAACACCGGGATCTGCAATCCCCGCCGGTGCAACTCCTCGACGACCAAGGCCATCTGGCGACTGGTCGCCACTAAGAGCGCGCTCAGGCCAATCGCATCGGCGCGCCGCGCCACCGCCGCATCGACGATCTCCGTCATCGGAACCTGCTTGCCCAGATCGTGCACCGCGTAGCCGTTGTTCTCCAGAATCGTCCGCACCAGATTCTTGCCGATGTCGTGCACGTCGCCGAAGACCGTCGCCAGCACAATCGTCCCCTTGCTGGCCCCCTGGGCGCTCGCCAAGTGCGGCTCAAGCTGCGCAACTGCGGCCTTCATCACCTCGGCGGATTGCAACACGAAGGGCAGGATCAACTCGCCCGCGCCGAAGCGCTCGCCGACTTTCTTCATCGCGGGCAACAGCACGTCGTTGAGCACCGCGAGGGGCGCCATCTCTTCCTCTTCTAAGGTCGCATCGACCAACGCCTCGACGCCCTCGCGGCGCCGATGGAGGATCGCCTGATAGAGCTGTTCGGCGGGCGGCAGCGCGGCGCTTTCATCGAGCGCCGGCGCATCCGCCTCATCGTGATCCGCAAAATAAGCGATGTAGTCGTGCAGCGCCGACGGCGACCGGTTGAAAATCACATCTTCCGCTAAGGCGCGAGCTTCCGGCGCGATCTCCGGGTAGGGCGTGATCTGCGCCGGGTTGACGATGGCCATATCCAAGCCGGCCTCCACCGCGCGGTAGAGGAAGACGCTGTTGAGCACGTGGCGCGCGCGCGGCGTGAGGCCGTAGGAGACGTTGCTCACGCCCAAGTTGGTCAGCGCCTGGGGATAGCGCGCCTTGATCTGCGCCAGCGCCGTCAGCGTCGCCACAGCCGCCCCCGCCGAGTCCGCGTCCCCGGTCGCCAGCGTGAAGGTCAGGGGATCGAAGATCACACCGTGCGGGGGCAATCCCATCTCATCCACGGCTAAGCGATAGAGGCGCTCGGCGATTGCCATCTTGCGCTCCGCCGTCTTCGCCATGCCCTGCTCATCGATGGTCAGCGCGACGACCGCTGCGCCGAACTCGCGCGCCAGGGCCAAGATGCGCCGCGCCCGCGCCGCGCCCGCCTCCAGATGCACCGAGTTGATGATCGCGCGTCCGGGATAGGTCGCCAAGGCCATGCGCATCACCTCCAGATCGGTCGTGTCGATCATCAGCGGCGCCGAGGAGTTGAGCGTCAGCAGCTTCACCACGCGCTGCATCGTCGCCGCCTCGTCCGCGCGCTCCGTGAGCGCCACGCAGACGTCCAGCACGTGCGCGCCCGACGCGACCTGCGATTCGGCCAGCGACGCCAGCGCGTCGTACTCCTCCGCCAACACCAACCGGCGCGCCCTGCGCGATCCCTGCGTGTTGATGCGCTCGCCGACCAAGAGCGGGCGCGGCTCTTGATGCAGCGCCACCGCATCGACGTTGCTGGCGACGTAGGGCACAGCGCAAGAAGCAAGGGGCAAGGGGCAGGAGGCAGGGGACGCGGGGCGAGGTTGCGGGATATCGACATCCGTAAGGGCGGCGGCGATCTGCCGGATGTGCGCCGGGCCGGCGCCGCAGCATCCGCCCACGATGCGCGCGCCCCACTCGACGAAGGTCGCCAGCGCATCCGCAAACGGCTCCGCCGCCATGTGATAGACCGCGCGACCATCCACGCTCTCCGGCATGCCCGCGTTGGGCAACACCGAGACCGGATGCTGCGTCAGCGCCAGGAGGCGCCGAACGGCGCCGCGCATCTCCTCCGGCCCCGTGGAGCAGTTCAGGCCGATCACGTCCACGGGCAGCGCGGCCAACGTCGCCAGCGCCGCCTCGACGCTCGGCCCGGTGAGCATGCGACCGTGGACATCCAAGGTGACCTGCGCCTGGATCGGCACGCGCTGGCCCAGTGCGCGGAACGTCCGCCAGATGCCCTGGATCGCGGCCTTCAACTCCAGGAGATCCTGCTGGGTCTCCAGCAGCAACAGATCGACGCCGCCCTCGACTAAGCCGCGCGATTGCTCCGCGTAGACCTCGGCTATGTCTTCGAAGGTCATATCCTCTTCCATCGTGGGCAGCTTGCCCGTCGGCCCCATCGCGCCGGCGACGAAACGCGGGCGTCCGGTGTCATCTGCGACGCGATCCGCTGCCTGCCGGGCGATCTGCGCCGCGCGGCGGTTGATCTCCAGCGCGCGATCCGCGACGCCGAACTCCGCCAGGCTCACGCGATTGCCCCGGAAGGTGTTCGTCTCCACCACCTCGGCGCCGGCCTCGAAGTAGGTCGCGTGCACCTGCGCCACGACCTCCGGGCGGTGAAAGAGCAACATCTCCATCAGGCCCTCGGTGCGCTCGCCGCCGAAATCCGCCGGCCCAAGCTCGTACTTGGCCAACTCGGTGCCCGTCGCGCCGTCGAAGAGCACCACGTGATCGGCGACCGCGTCCAGATAACGCCGATTCGTCCAAGATAATACATCACCCACTGTATTCACTGTATTCATCGTCTCATCCATTATCCACTCCCCCTCGCACGCTCTATAGCAACCAATTTTGGCAAACCGTATAAGTGTGGTATCATCACTTCGAATAGAATTAGTAGAATCACTAAAATCGCTAACACAACTATAACATTATACTACAAACAAAGGAGCTAAGTGTATGAAAAACATCACGGTTATCGGGGTAGGATATGTCGGATTGGTGAGCGGCGCATGCTTCTCCGATCTGGGCAACAAGGTCACCTGCCTTGACATCAACGAAGAGCGCATCGAGAACCTCAAAAAGGGCATTATGCCCATCTACGAGTTGGGCTTGGAGAATCTGGTGGAGCGCAATGTCCGCGCCGGGCGGCTCATCTTCACGACCTCGTATGAGGACGCGCTCAAGGATGCGGATTTTGCCTTCATCGCGGTGGGCACGCCCTCCGACGTCGATGGCCAGGCCGATTTGCGCTACGTGCGGATGGCGGCGGAGAGCATCGCCGAGGTGATGGATCACCCGATGATCATCATCAACAAATCGACCGTTCCGGTGGGCACCGGCGACTGGGTCGCCGAGATTATTCGCGAGCATCGCCCCGACGCGCCGGAGTTCGCCGTCGTCTCCTGCCCGGAGTTCCTGCGCGAAGGCACCGCCATCAGCGACTTTATGAATCCCGACCGCACCGTGTTGGGATCGACGGACAAGGACGCCGCCGAGAAGGTCGCCCAGCTTCACCTGCCGCTGCGCAGCACCATCATGATCACCGATCTGCGCACGGCGGAGATGATCAAATACGCCTCCAACGCCTTCTTGGCCGCGAAGATTTCCTTCATCAATGAGATGTCCAACGTCTGCGAGGCATTGGGCGCCGATGTGAAGGAAGTGGCCTACGGGATGGGCTTAGATCGGCGGATCGGCCCGCACTTCTTGAACGCGGGCATCGGCTGGGGCGGTTCCTGCTTCCCCAAGGATGTGAGGGCGCTCACCTATATGGCGGAGACCGAGGGGCGACACCCGCACCTGCTCCGCGCCGTGATCGACATCAATACCGATCAGCGGAAAGCGCCCGTGCGCAAGGTCAAGGAGCTGATGGGCGAGAGCCTGAAGGGCAAGACCATCAGTCTGCTGGGATTGTCGTTCAAGCCGAACACCGACGATATGCGCGACGCGCCGTCCGTTGATATTGCGCGGCAATTTATGCGCGAGGGCGCCAACGTGCGGGCCTACGATCCCGTCGCGATGGAGAACGCGCGCCCGCTGCTGCCGGAGGTCGAGATGATGGACAGTTCGGAGGCCGTCGCCGCCGGCGCCGATGCGCTCGTGCTGGTGACGGAATGGAACGAGTTCCAACACCTCAATTTGGCTCATCTCAAGGAATTGATGAACCGCGCGATCTTAGTCGATGGGCGCAACGTTTACAATCCAGAGGAAGTGCGCGAGATCGGCTTCAAATATCGCGGCATCGGTCGCGGCTACAACGGCGAAGGGGTGGAGTAACCAGTCAACCTAAGCAATCCAAATTGTGAGGTGCAACGCACTTTTCGGCTTGTCACTAGGCATATCCTGCATGAGACGTGAGCTTCCTTTCAGTTTAAGTGCGTTGCACCTTTCCGACTTGGTAAAATG
>CAYXVS010000166.1:0-6519 GCA_964468735.1 uncultured Anaerolineales bacterium
CTTCCCCCAAGGTTGTGGCCGGCCTCCTGGCCGAGCCACCACGGGCACGGCGGGGACGCCGGCCCGAACTTCCCAATAATCTGCACTATACTCCTTCGGTTATCATATTTTCAATTCTTAATCCTTCCCAAGGAGGCTCCTCATGCTCAGCTTTATGAAAGATGTGTTGGCGGTGATTATGGGCGGCGGCGCTGGCACGCGCCTCTATCCCCTGACGAAGCTGCGAGCGAAGCCGGCGGTGCCGTTGGCCGGACACTATCGTCTGATCGACATTCCCATCAGCAACTGCATCCATTCCGGGCTGAATCGTATCTTTGTGCTCACCCAATTCAACTCCGTCTCGCTGCATCGGCACATCACGCGCACCTACCAGTTTGATAATTTCTCCGGCGGATGGGTGCGGATTTTGGCGGCGGAGCAGACCCCGGTCAGCAAAGCGTGGTATCAGGGCACGGCGGATGCGCTGCGTAAGCAGTTGTTCCAGATCCAGGTGCCGGAGCCGCGCGACGTGCTGATCTTATCTGGGGATCATCTCTATCGGATGGACTACTCGGAGTTCGTGCGCTTCCACGGCGTGCACGAGGCGGACATTACCGTCGCGGTCAAGCCCGTCGACGCCGAGGATGCGACGCGCTTCGGTATTCTCCAGGCGGATGATGAGGGTCGCATCCACAGCTTCCACGAGAAGCCCTCGGCGGATCAGCTAGAGGGCTTGGAGAGCTTGGAGGGGCCGCGCCCCTACATGGGATCGACCGGCATCTATGTCTTCCGCACCAAGACGCTGATTGAAACCCTGCGCAAGGAGAGCGGTTCCGACTTTGGCAAGCACATCATCCCCAACGCGATTGAGCAGGGGATGCGCGTCTTCGCCTATCCCTTTGGCGGATACTGGGAGGACATCGGGACAATTAAGGCTTTCTACGATGTGAATCTCGCCCTGACGGGGCCGAAGCCGCCCTTCGATTTCTTCGCCGCGGAGTGGCCGATCTACACCCGCGCGCGCTATCTGCCCGGCAGTCGTGTCTTGGATTCGACCCTGACGCGGGTCTTCATGGCGCCGGGCTGCATTACGAACAAAGCCGCCATCACCGATTGTGTCATCGGCCTGCGCAGCATCGTCAAGAGCGGGGCGCACCTCCATCGCGTCGTGATGATGGGCGCGGATTATTACGAGACCGACGCGCAAAAAGAGGAAAATCAGCGCTTGGGCCTGCCCGATATGGGCGTGGGGCCGGGCAGCGTGATCGAGAACGCGATCCTGGACAAGAATGTGCGCATCGGGCGCAACGTCGTCATCCGCGACCACGCGCGTATGGAAGACGAGGAGACCGACAGCTACGTCGTCCGCGATGGCATCGTCGTCGTGCCCAAAGGCGCCGTCATCCCCGATCACACCGTGATTTAGGAGGTGGGCGGCCCAAGGGCTATGCTTTATGGACATTCTCGACAAAAGCTATGAAGTCGGTCAGCGCATACTGGCGGAGAGGTCAGCGCAAGAGCGGAAAGAAAAAGGCCAATTCTTAACCCCACCTGCGATAGCAAGATACATGGCCCAACAACTTGGGCCGCTCCCAGAGAGAACTTACCTGCTTGATCCGGCGATAGGCTCAGGAGTTCTTGCTTGTGCTGTAATCGAACGCGCGCTTCGAGAAGGTCGTCCCAGATTTATTCATATCGAGGCTTTTGAAATTGATCGTGTGCTTGCAGGTGCCGCGAGGGAGGAATTGGGGCAAGCGGCTGCTTTTGCTCTATCCCAGGGCGTGCGGATTGAAGTCAACATCCACGAGCAGGATTTCCTACTTGCTTTTACCGAGCTTGCTGGTTTGAGCTTGTTCTCGGCAATGGATAATGTTGGTCAGCAGCCGGCTGAGTATGATGCGATTATTGCAAACCCCCCCTATTTCAAGTTACGGCGTGATGATCCCCGCGTTTGTGCCGTTGATGATCTGCTGAGCGGACGTACTAATATCTACACTCTCTTTATGTCGGCGGGAATCGAATTGTTGTCTCCTGAAGGGCGAATGTGCTTTATCGTGCCGCGAAGTTTCTGCTCCGGTGCTTACTTCGCTAAGTTTCGCCAGAACTTGCTTCGTAAGTCCATCCCACTGCACATCCATCTTTTTGAATCGCGTGAGGAAGCATTTGACGACGTTCTGCAAGAAAATCTGATCGTTGCTTTGCGCGAACGTCAAGAAGCGGAAGAATTACCGGAGGCTTTGACGATTTCAACCTCTTGCGGGATAGACGAACTTGAACATGATCCCGGGGAGCGTGAAGTGGCTTTTTCTCATTTCGTGGGATCGAGGGGCAATAGACCCTATTTTCGTCTTCCTATGAGTGAGCTAGATGAACAGATCATTGAGATTGTAGATAGTTGGCCTGGTTCGTTGGAGAAATATGGCCTTCAGATTTCAACGGGACCGGTGGTGGCGTTTCGGTCCCGTTCGTTCTTGTGTGATGAAGACGCGGTTCGGGCGGGTAAAGCTGTGCCTTTGTATTGGCTTCGGAATGTGAGGCCTTATAATCTTATTTGGCCTATGGCCAAGGGGAAAAAGCCGCAGGGTATCGCTATGGATGCGAAATCTGAGTCGCTGCTTCTCCCTTCTGCCAACTATGTATTGCTCCGGCGTTTCAGTGCCAAGGAGGATCGTCGTCGGCTGATCGCCGCGCCGTTCTTGCAGGCTAATTATCCCTATGGCGACGTTGGCTTGGAAAATCACCTCAATTACATCTACAGGGATCATGGGGAGTTAACTGTGTCTGAGGCGCGAGGCCTTTCTGCTCTTTTGGGGAGCGCATTGATCGACCGTTATGTTCGCATCGCGAATGGTAACACTCAGGTCAACGCTACGGAACTCCGCGCGCTGCCGCTTCCACCGCTGGAGGTTATCGCTGAGATTGGCGAGCGAGTTCTTGGTTTTGCAACCAAAACCGATCTGGCTCGCATCAATCAAACCGTGTATGATGTTTTGAGATCACGAACCTTTTTACCCGGAATGCTTCCCATTTTTATGGAGACAAGGTATGGATTCAGACAAGGTGCATGAGGCTCAAGATGTCCTTCGGGCGGTTGGATTACCGTCAAGGCAGCAGAATGAGATTTCGGCGCTTACGTTCCTTGTTCTTGCTCAGCTATCAGAGGCGACCCCCTGGCGTAAAGCACAGTGTAAGAGCCTGGGCATTCACGATATGTTGATCGAGATACAGGAGCGCTACGGCAAGGAATACGCGGAGAACACGCGCGAGACGATTCGACGCCGGGTCATTCATCAGTTTATGCAAGCCGGGATTGTGGTCAAGAACCCGGACGATCCGACGCTGCCCACAAATAGTCCTTTGACCCACTATGCACTCACTGCTCCCCTTCTGGATGTCCTGCGCAAGTACGGCACGGCGGCCTGGGCGGAAGCTGTACAGCAGTTTCTGGAAAACCAAGTTGCGTTGATTGAGCGTTACCAGAGAGAGCGCGAGATCCATCGTATCCCCTTGCAGTTACCCACAGGAGAGCAATACACTCTTTCGCCGGGTGCTCACAACAGACTCCAGGTTCAGATCATCGATGAGTTTGGGCCTGTATTTGCGCCGGGGAGTTCCGTTCTCTATGTGGGCGATACAGAGAACAAGACATTGCACTTGGAACGTGAGATTCTGGCCTCGCTGGGGTTCCCGATGAACCAACACGACAAGCTACCGGATGTCGTCTTGTATGACACAGAACGCGGCTGGCTCTACCTGATCGAAGCGGTCACATCTCACGGACCGGTATCGCACAAGCGATTTGTGGAGTTGGAGGCGTTGCTGGCGGATTGTAGCGCCAAGCGGATATACGTCAGCGCCTTTCCGGATTTCGAGGAGTTCGCCAGGCACATGCGCCAGGTAGCCTGGGATACTGAGGTGTGGCTGGCTAATACGCCAGAGCATCTCATTCACTTCAATGGCGACAAGTTCTTCAGTGCTCATTCGTAGAATCAAAAGCTCCTGCCTGCAACATAAAAGCGTCCTCTGAAACTCGATCAGAGGACGCTTTTGGTTGGGCGTCAATCCGGCGCGATTACTTTTCTGCAACTGGCGGGGGGAGCGCGACCGCGCCCAGACCGGTCGTCGCCTCGGATTGGACCGTGATCCAGCGGGTGTTGTAGCCCCGCTCATCCAACAGCAAATACCACCGATCCCCCGGATTTGCCGTGAGCATGTAGCGCCCCGGCGGTATATCCTCGAAGGTGAACGCGCCTGCGGCGTCGGTCTCGGCGGTGCGGACGAAGGGCTTGCCCGCGCAGATCGGTTCCTCGGCGTGTTTCCGGTAGATATAGCCGACGCACAGCTCAATCGGTATCTGCGGGAGGATTTCCCCCGTCGCCGAGGTCAACGCGCCCGAAATTTCTCCTGGCGCTTTGACAACGGGCTGCGGGAGTCGCGGGCCGCCTCGGACAATGTCCAGCGCGTCGATTTGATTGGATATCAACCCGGCATTGGACATCCAGTAGCTCTGCCACCTCTCGCCATCGAAGATATTGATGCCCCAATCGGTGCCTACCCAGACGCGATTTTGCCCATCGACGGTGAGGGCTTGGACGTGATTGCTGCTGAGATCGCTGTGCTGCTGGAGATAGGCTTGCCAGGTTTGGCCATCGAAGACGTGAAGGCCATCGCTGAGCGTCCCGACCCAGACGCGCCCTTGATGATCCACGGCGATGCCGGTCGGAGACAGGGTTCTGGGGAAGGCGTGATTTTCCCAAAAGATGCCATCGACGGTCAAGAGGCCGTTGCTGTGAGCTACCCACGGCTGCCCGGCCAAGTCGAAGGCGATTCCTTCGAAATAGTATCGTCGGTCAAAGCCTTGGCCTTCCTCGTACAGCGTCCACTCCCCCTCTGAATAACGCGCTAAGCTGCTGGCGGTCACGATCCAGACCGCGCCTTGAGCATCGATCTTGACATCCTCCACCAGTTCGCTTGCGTCGGGATTGGTGGTGAGGAACTCGTGAAAATCATAGGTCGTCCACTCGCCGGCGGCCCAGCGCGTGACGCCGCCGAAATGGGCGACCCAAATCTCGCCGTTGGCGCTGCACGCCACGTCCTCCACGCTGCTATGGCCCCAATTATTGGCAATGGCCTGCCAACTTTGCCCATCGAAGATGTCAATGCCTTGGGGATGCGCGATGACGATGCGTTCATCAGGGCAGGTGGTGATCGCGCCGATATGATCGCTGCTCAACATCCCTTCCTCGGCGGTGAAGGTCAGCCACTCCGCCTCGTGGATGCACGTGACGCCGTTGCCGTAGTGACCCGCGCACGCCAATCCGGGCGGCGCTGGCGTGCGCGTGGGGCCGGGCGGCGTGACCGTGAGGGCCGGCGCGGTCGCCTGCGCTGCGGGAGCCTCTGGCGCTTCGGCAGTGGCCTCGCGGCCCTCGTCAGGGGTGGGCGTTCCCGATGAGGGCAGAAATTCCATCACGGTCTGGCATGCCAATTGCGTCACCAGAATCGCGACGATGAGCCATCGAAGAGCGATTTTATTTTTGTGGGGCATAGCTCCTTTTCCTCTCATTGGTCAGATGTCAAAAACTCGGTGGTGAAGGCCTCTGTAACATCGATAGATTTAGCCAGCGCATCATACTCGAGTAGAACATCGTGCAGCGCCTGCCACTGCTCTGTCGTCTGCGCGCCTAAAGTTGACGAGCGGGCGTCCGCAAGTTCCGTCTCCAGCATAAAACGCATGTGCGCCGGATCGGTTTCCGGGCCGGCGTAGGCCATCGTGATCTCCACGGCTTCCTCTGGATGCGCTTCCGCGTAGGCGATGCCGCGCAGCGCCGCGCGCACGAAGCGCGCCATCCGCTCCGGGTTCTCTTCGATAATATCCGGCGTGCTGACGTAAGTCAAGCCCAGCGTGGGAATGCCGTAATCCGCCGGCTCCCACTGCACCAGATCGTAACCCCACTCGCGGAGCAGATACGGCTCGTTGGAGTTGAAGACCGGGTAGACATCGACCAGCCCTTCAGTCAGCACGCGCGGATCGAATCCCACGTTGATCAGCTCGACGTCGGCTTCTGAGAGGCCGCCCTGATCCAACAGCGCCAGCAGTTCCGGCGGCGGCGTCCCCTTAAAGCCGATTTTGTGCCCGGCCCAGCTCGCGATGTCGGGACGCAGCCCGCTTTCATCTTCTTTCAGGGCGACGAACGCCTGCTGCCCGCGCTGCCCGATCAGCGCGAGCGAGACGAGCGGCAGGCCCGGATCGGCGCGGCGTTTGAGCAGCACCGAGGCGTCCTGCGTCGTCACATCCACCTTGCCCGCGACCAAGAGCTGGAGATGCTCGCCCCCGCCGCCGGAGTGCTTGATCTCCACGTCCAAATTTTCCTCGGCGAAAAACCCCTTCTCCTGCGCGACGTAGACGCCCACAAACGGCAGATTCGCCTGCGGCTTGTATCCGGCCATAAAAACCAGCGATTCCGTCTCCGGCGTCGGCGTCGCACCCGCGCTACATCCCGTCATCCCTGTGATCAAGACCATAAGAACGATAAGAATGGA
>CAYXVS010000167.1:0-6477 GCA_964468735.1 uncultured Anaerolineales bacterium
ATCACCCTTGCGAAGGCGGGGATGATCTTCGCAACGTTACTCAGAGTTAATCACCGCGACTCGCGGACAGGAGCCAAGAGATCATGAACGAAACGACAAAACAGATAACTCACATCTTATTAGTTCGCCATGGCCGCACGGCCTGGAATCACGAGGAACGCTTTCGAGGGCGCGCGAACATCGAACTGGACGAGGTGGGCGAGGCGCAGGCGGAAGCGACCGCCAAGGCCCTCCTCGCTGCCTGGGAGATCGACGCCGTCTATTGCAGCCCGCTGCGACGCGCGCGCCAGACGGCGGAGGCCATCGCGAATCCCTTGATTTTGCACGCGCGCCCCCATCCGGGCCTGTTAGATATCGACTACGGCGCGTGGGAGGGCCTGACGATCCCGGAGGTGCGCCAGCGCTGGGCCTCAGCCTTGGAGACGTGGCTGAAAAGTCCACAGCTGGCCTACATCCCTGGCGGCGAGACGCTCAAGACCGTGCGCCTGCGCGCATCCGGCGCCCTGCGCGAAATCGCCGAGCGCCATCAGGGTGAGACCGTCGTCATCGTCGCGCACACCGTCGTCAATCGCCTGCTGCTGATGGGCGCCTTCGACATCGACAACCAGCACTTCCACCACTTCGGCCAAGACCCCGGCGGCCTCAACCTCCTCACCTACGATGGCGACGCCTACACCTTGCTCAAGATGAACGACACCTCACATCTCACAGCGATAGAAGAAAGCTGAGTGAAAAACATATTTAGTATTACGTATTCCGTATTTCGTAAAACATAACTGCACGTAATACGCAATACGAAATACGCGCCAATCCAATCTACCGACTGATCATTCATTATGCACCCTAAGGAGGCATGGATGGGACGTAAAATTCGAGTCCTGATCGCAAAACCCGGCTTAGATGGCCATGATCGCGGCGCGAAGGTCGTGGCGCGCGCACTGCGCGACGCCGGCATGGAGGTGATCTACACCGGCCTGCGCCAGACGCCGACGATGATCGCGGAGGCGGCTTTGCAGGAGGATGTGGACGTGGTGGGCCTGTCGATTCTCTCCGGCGCGCACATGGGCCTCGTCCCGCGCATCTTGGCGGAGATGGAGGAGCGCGGCCTGGACGACCTACCGCTCTTCGTCGGCGGGATCATCCCCCAGGATGACCAGCCCCAACTCAAAGAGATGGGCGTGCGCGAAGTCTTCGGACCGGGGACGAACACCCGCGTCATCGTCGATTTTATCCGCGAAGCCGCGACGGCCGCCGTCAAGTCCCCTGCCGAGGCGTAACGTGGATTTAGCGACTTCAGCGTTAGCGGGCGACCGGCGCGCGTTGGCGCGCCTGCTCTCCCGCGTCGAGAACGGCACCCCCAAAGGCCAAGCTGCGCTGGCGCAGCTCTTCCCGCACAGCGGCCAAGCGCACATCATCGGCATCACGGGCGCGCCGGGCGCCGGCAAGAGCACGCTGCTCAATCGCCTGACCCACGCCTTCCGCGAGCACGAGGAGCGGGTGGCCGTGGTGGCCGTCGATCCCACCAGCCCCTACTCCGGCGGCGCCCTGCTGGGGGATCGGCTGCGGATGCGCGATCTTGTGGAGGATCCCGGCATCTTCATCCGCAGCATGGCCTCGCGCGGCCATCCCGGCGGGGTGGCGCACGCCACGCGCGACGTCGTGACCGTGTTAGATGCGGTGGGCGTGCCGGTGATTCTGGTGGAGACCGTCGGCGCGGGCCAGTCGCAGGTCGAGGTGGCGCGCGTGGCCCACACCGTCGTCTTAGTCGAAGCGCCGGGGATGGGCGACGCCATCCAGGCGCTCAAGGCCGGCCTGATGGAGATCGCCGACATCATCGTCGTCAACAAAGCGGATCGCCCCGAAGCGCGGCAGACCGTGCACGCGTTGCAGAGCGTGCGGCGCGGCGGGCCGGCGGGCCATCACGGGCCGAGCGTGGGCGAGGACGCGGCAGGCGCAGAGGCGGACGAGGCCGGCTGGGAGGTTCCCATCATCAAGACCAGCGCGCTGGAAGGCGAGGGCATCGCGGAGTTGATGGACGCGATCCTTGCCCATCGCAAGGATTTGAAAGCGACCGGCCGCTGGGACGAGCGGCTGGCCCGCCACGCGCGCGCCGAGATCGAGGTGTGGGTGGAGCATCACTTCCACGCGCTGCTGCAAGCACAGCTCCCGACAGAGCGGATCACGGCAGCCGTGGAGGCGGTCTCGCGCCGACAGCAGGACCCGGTATCCGCCGCGCGCAGCTTACTCGCGGATTTATTAGAAGCGGTGCGTCAAGAAACATCCTAATTTGTAAACGTCTAGTTTCATGAGCAAGCCAGGTGCAACGCACTTACGTCAATTTCAAAGTATATCTAACGCAATCTATACCCATTTTTAGGCGCAAAAGTGCGTTGCACCTCTCTTACGTGACTAAACAGTTACCTAATCTTATCCCCGGCTCCCTACCCAACCCATATCAAAACCCAGGAGGTTGATGATGATCGAAGATACACTATCGCTAGCATCGCGTGAGAAGCGCGGGGCTTACTTCACAGAAGAAGCCGAGTTGATGGAAAAGCTGGCGCACGGCCAGAGTCCGCAGGTGCTCTACATCGGATGCTCCGATTCGCGGATTATGCCGAGCCGAATTTTGGGCGCTGCGCCGGGCGATGTCTTTGTCGTGCGCAACGTCGCCAATGTCGTGCCGCCCGCCGATGTACCCGGCTCATGCGTTGGATCGGTGCTGGAATACGCTGTGATGCATCTGCGGGTGCAACACATCGTGGTGTGCGGCCATAGCTTCTGCGGCGGCATCCAGGCGCTGGATCTGCCGCCCGACGAGCACGAGCCACATCTAAACCAGTGGTTGACCTACGCCCGCGCGGCTAAGGATCGCGTGCCGGAGAAGTTGAAGGGGCACGCGCGCTACGATGCCACCATCGAAGCCAACGTGCTGCTCCAGGTGGAGCATCTGATGAGCTATGATTATGTCAAAGCGGCGGTCGAGGCCGGCGAGGTGGAGATCCATCCCTGGGTCTACGATTTTCGGAGCGGGCGCGTGCGGATTTACGATGAAGTGACGGGCATCTTCATCGAGGAGCCGCCCTTTGATCTAGGAGAGGACTTAGAGGAGGCTGTATGACGTTACGCTTGTGGCTCGTCCGGCACGGGGAATCAACGTGGAATGCCGATCGGCGCGTGCAGGGCTGGGCCAATCCGCCATTGACGGAGAGGGGCGCGTGGCAAGCGCGTCAGGTTGCCGCGCGCCTGGGCAAGCTGGACGAGGTGACCGCACTCTACACCAGCCCGCAGGTGCGCGCCATCCAGACGGCGGAGGCCATCGCGGCGGCGACGGGCGTCGAGCCGATAGAGGATGCGCGCCTGCGCGAGCACGGGATGGGAGAGGCAACTGGCCACAAGTGGGATGAGATCACCACACGCTGGCCGCATCTACTGGACTACGCCCATCGCGGCGAATCCGTCCGTCCCCACATCCCGGAGACGGAGCCGGAAGAGGAGTTTTACGCGCGCGTCGAGGCGGTCTTCGATGAGATCATAGCCCGCCACGAGGCCGGCGATGTCGTCATCGTCGCGCACGGCGGCGCCTTTCGGGGCTTCTTCACCACGTGGTTCAACGTCCCCTGGGAAACTTATTTAGGCCTGCGCTTCGGCAACGCCTCCGTGACGTTAGCGGAACTCAAGAGGCCGGGCTGGCTGGACGTCCACTTCGTGAACGACACCTCGCATCTCAAAAACGGCGCGGACGATAAGACAGAGACGCAGAGACGCTGACTTTTGACTTTCTGGCCATCTGACCCAAGACTATCCAACTAAACTGGAGGCCTCATGTATTACAACGGCGAAATGGTACGATTACGTCCCCCGGAGCGCGAGGATCTGCCGCTCTTTGTGGAGTGGCTCAGCAATCCGGATCTGCGAAAGTTCGTCACGATTCGATATATCTCCCTGGGACTGGAGGAGCAATGGTACGAGCGGCTGTTGGAGAGCACGGGGCAAATGCCGCCGGGCCGCTTGCACTTTGTAATCGAGGCGATCGACAGCGCGCAGCCCATCGGCGTGATCTCACTGGAGGGCATCAACTGGTGCGACCGCACCTCGGAGGTGGGCATCATCGTGGGCGATCAAGCCTTCTGGGGCAAGGGCTACGGCACCGACGCGATGCGCGTGCTCCTGCGGGTGGGATTCGACTGGTACAACCTGCATCGCATCGACCTGCGCGTGATCGCCGACAACGAGCGCGCGATCCGCTCCTATGAGAAGTGCGGCTATCAGCACGAGGGCCGCATGCGCGAGGCGATGTTCGTCGGCGGCGAGCACAAGGACGTGCTCCTGATGTCGATGTTGGAGGATGAATTCCGTTCGTAGTCAGCTACGCAGCGCAGCGGAGTAGCGTCAAAAACCGTCCAGGATTGATAAACCATCCTGGACGGTTCCTTGTAGAGACGCAAAATTTTGCGTCTCTACTTACAGTAAAGCACTATTGCGGATCAGGCGGAATCGGCAGATAGCTATAGACAAGCGGCAGGAAGAGATTATACGGTGGGTTGATCCACAGGAGGCCGCAGGCCATCTCCGAGGCGACGTAGGGCGTCTGGGCCTGAACGCAGTAGCGATGCAGACCCTCGGTGAGGTTCGGCCACTGGATCTCCACGCGCTCCATGTCGCCGCCGCCGGCCAGGGCGCGTGTGGTCACGTGGGTGACGGGCAGGCGAATGGTCTCCGTATCTTGGTAGAGCGTCACGGTGACGGGCGCGCCGGTATCGATTTCGCCCAGATTGCTCACATCGGCGGAGACCGTCCGGGTGACAGGCTCGGTGATGGGCGAGTAGAGCGTATCCGCCCACAGCCGATCCACCAGGAGATCGACGCCGAAGGTGATGCAGTGGGTCTCCTCCGTGGAGGGAAGCGGCGGATTTGCATCCCAGCAGACCCGATGCCGCGATTTGATGAGATCCGTCAGGTCAAGCGTCACCCGCTGATGATCGCCGCAGCAATCGAGTTCGGGGACCTCTGTGGTAGTGATCGGCATCTGGATGGTCGTCCCGGCGCTGG
This sequence comes from uncultured Anaerolineales bacterium, assembly GCA_964468735.1. Lineage (GTDB taxonomy): Bacteria > Chloroflexota > Anaerolineae > B4-G1 > SLSP01 > JAAAOZ01. The sequence continues at coordinate 5,053 of CAYXVS010000167.1, forward strand.
AATAGGCGTGCGAGACGCTCAAGCTGGGCGGATTTGTCAGCCAGATGTTGCCCGCGTTGGATACGGTGATCGCCGCCGTCGCGGTGAAGGTCGAGGTGGGCGCTGGCGGTCCCACGATGACGCCAGTATCTAGCAGCAAAAGCGTCGTGGTGGGCGGGATCTGCGAAGTCATCTCGTGGAAGGCTGTACCAATCGCCTCCGGCTGGTCGGTGGATGGATTGAAGAGCGATCCGCCGGGATAGGAGCCGTGATCCAGGCTGAACCACGCCCAGCGCTGCACCAATCGGTCGTCGTCGGCGCCATAGCCCAGCACGGGATCACGGGCCTCCTGCATCCACTCGAAGCCGGCATCCATAAACGCGATGTCATCCTCATAGGTCATCCCCCCCACCAGCCCCTCGTAGAAGAGAATGCCATACTCCGGCAACACCAACCCATGGTCGCGATAGCCATTGTCGTACATCCACTGGCGGAAATCGACCAGCCGATCTTTAAAGATATCCATATCCCAATGGTCGTAGACGGAGTAGAAGGTAGCGATGTCGTAGGATGCGCTGTAGGAGGGCCAATCAGGCACCCAGCACGCCCCCCAGGCGAATGGCTCGCCCGGCGGCTTGTAGGGATAGCACTTCTCGCAGAGGATGTAGCTGTGCGTCGACCAAAGGTCAGCGGGCAGCGGCTCGCCGTAGGCCTCCTCATAGGCATCCAGCACGCGATCCAAGTACATAAAGCGCTGCTGCGTGGGCTGGACGATGTTGCCCGCCGCGATCTTGGCCGTCGGATCGGCCCCCTTGATGATGTGGTATATATCGTGATAGGCGTAGGCATACCAATCGGAGCGCATGTTGTCCATCGTGTGGCAATCCGGCTCGTTGCCGATGAGCCAGGTGGCGCCGGGCTGCCGGGCGATGGCGTTGAGGAGGCGCGTGCCGGTGGGCGAGGCCGTGTAACCGACCTGCTCGCCCCCCGCCTTGACAGGCTTGAAGCGCACGGTCTGGAAATAAGTCAGCGGCGGGAGCTGCGATGCGCCGCGCGCGCTCCAATCCCAGTACCAGCCGGCGTTGAGGTAGCCCGGCTTATCGCCCTCCTGCGCATCGCTGGCGGAGCGGGTGAGGCCAAAGCCGAAGCGTCCGTTGTGATAAGTGTAGGGCGGCCCGGCGGGCGCGGAATTAAGCGCGTCGGTGCCCAGGAAGAACAGGGCCAGCCCCAGAAGCGCGACCACGGTCAAGCTCCCGGATAACGCGCGCGTTACTTTTAGCCATAGGGCCTTATGTTTCTTTTTTGTCATTTTTGTGTTCATTGTGATGCTCCTTGTTTGTCTGCTATTTGCACTTCAAATCAAACATGGGTCATTATAACGCATCCTGTGGAAAATGAGGGGAATTGCGAATGATGAATTGCGAATCTCTGAATTGATTCTAAATT
>CAYXVS010000168.1:0-2074 GCA_964468735.1 uncultured Anaerolineales bacterium
CACTCTTGACGATTTTTCAATATCCATTAGAATGTACTCAGTCGTATGCATGAAGTAACAAAAGGAAGTAGATGTTTGAATCATTAAGTGACAAATTACAGGATATTTTTGATCGCCTAGGCAAGCACGGCGTCCTGCGCGAGCAGGATGTGAAAGCCGTGATGCGCGAGATTCGACTCGCGCTGCTAGAGGCGGACGTCAACTACAAGGTCGTCAAGGACTTTGTGGGGCGCGTTCGCGAGCAGGCCGTTGGTGAAGAGGTTTCGCGTGCGCTGAACCCATCGCAGCAGGTCGTCAAGATCGTCCACGATGAGTTGGTGGAGACCTTGGGCGAGCCAGGGCGCTTGGAGTTGGAGGGCAGCGCTCCCTACGTGATTATGCTGGTGGGCTTGCAGGGGTCGGGGAAGACGACCACCGCTGCGAAGTTGGCCCTCCATTTGCGATCCAAGGGGCACTTCCCGCTGATGGTGGCCGCCGATATTTATCGTCCGGCCGCTGTCGAGCAGCTTGAGACGTTGGGTCGCCAACTCAACATTCCCGTTTACAGTGAGCCGAACGGCGCACAGCCGCCGGACATCTGCGAGCGGAGCTTAGAAGAGGCGCGCAGCCTCGGCTCGGATGTCATCATCTTGGATACCGCCGGGCGCCTGCAAATCGATGACGAGATGATGGCGGAATTGATCGCCGTTCGAGAGCGCGTCGATCCCGTCGAGGTGCTCCTGGTCGCCGACGCGATGACGGGCCAGGAAGCGGTCAACATCGCGGGTGGATTCCACGAGCGCGTGGGCCTGACCGGCCTGATCCTGACCAAGGTCGATGGCGATGCGCGCGGCGGCGCCGCAATCAGCATGCGCGCCGTGACCGGCGTGCCCATCAAATATATGGGCGTCGGCGAGAAGCTGAAGGATCTGGAGCTTTTCCATCCCGATCGCCTGGCCTCCCGAATTTTAGGCATGGGCGACGTGATGTCGCTGATCGAGAAGGCGGAGACCGCGTTCGATCAAGAACAAGCTGAGGAGATGGAGCGCAAGCTCCGCAAAGGCGATTTTGATCTCGATGATTTCTTGGAGCAATTGCGCCAAGTGCGTAAGATGGGGCCGCTTGACGAGTTGCTGGGGATGATCCCCGGCGCGGGTAAGATGTTGCGCGGCGTCGATATCGATCGCGCGCAGACCGAGGAGCAACTCACGCGCGTCGAGGCGATGATCCTCTCGATGACGCCGGAGGAGCGCCGTCGGCCTCGGATCCTCAATGGCAGCCGGAAGCGTCGCGTTGCTCAGGGGAGCGGGACGACCGTACAAGAGATCAACCAATTACTGTCTCAACATCGCCAGATGAAGCGTATGATGAAGCAGTTAAATCAAGGTAAGATGCGTGGTTTGGGTAACTTATCACGCTTCTTCTAAGAGTTTTCCAGCGTATAATCAACACTGAGAACTCATCAACTCAGGTAGTTCCGGAAATTAAAACGTCCCAAGCCTGGTACTTTTTTCTCGAAAAATTCTCATTTTTGGAAGATTTATTTTCTTGGAACGGCCTAATCCTAATATCCATTCTCATACCAAAACAATAGGACAGGAGGCTTATGCTTAGAATAAGATTACGTCGGGTTGGTAAGAAAAAGCAACCAAGTTTTCGAATCGTGATTGCAGAATCCACGTCACCTCGTGACGGTAAGTTTGTGGAGACCATCGGTTTCTATAATCCGCGTACTGAGCCAGAGACCGTGCGGTACGAAGAAGAGCGCGCTCTCTACTGGCTTTCTGTGGGGGCGCAGCCCAGTGAATCCGTGCGTCGCATTTTCAAGACCTACGGGACGTGGGAACGTTTTGAGCGGATGAAGGCCGGTGAATCCATCGAGGCGCTGGTCGAAGAAGCTGAAGCTGAAGCCGAAGTGGAAGCGGCGGCAGAAGAGGTCGAGGAAGCCGAAAAGGCGCCAGAGGCCGAAACGCCAGAAGCCGAAGCGGAAGAAGTCGCTGCTGCGGCAGTGGTAGCTGAAGAAGCTGCCGAAGCTGAAGAGGCCAAAGAATCCGAAGAGGTACCTGAGGCGTCGGAAGCTGAAGCGCCGGAAGAA
>CAYXVS010000168.1:2174-6461 GCA_964468735.1 uncultured Anaerolineales bacterium
TCGGAAGCTGAAGCGCCGGAAGAAGAGGATGTCGTGGAGGAAGCGGCGCCTGAAGAAGAGGTGTCGGAAGAGGAGACGTCAGAGGCATCAGACGTTGAATCCGCGGACGAGGAGAACGTCGAAGCAGAGGCTGAGGCCGAGACTGCGGATGACGAGGAAGCAGAAACTGAAGCTGATGTCGAAGCTGCAACGGAAGAAACGGAAGCTTAGGTCGTTCCAAGAAATAAATCCCCCAAATGAGGTCGTTTTTTGGGCGGTTTTTTGAGAAAAGTATCAGGTTTGGGAGATTTGGAATCCTGGGACTTCCTTGGTTGTTCAGTTCGATTGCTTGTCCATTTCTTTCTCTATCCCAATTACACCTTTAAGGAGGAATCACAATGACAGCGGTCAAGGATCTTGTAGAGTACATCGTCAAAGCGCTCGCGGATGAGCCAGACGCAGTTGAGCTTTCTGAGATTGAGGGGGAAACCTCATTGGTCCTCGAGTTGCGCGTTGCATCTGAGGACATGGGGCGGATGATCGGCCGCGGAGGCCGAACGATCAATGCCATGCGTTCCCTGGCTCGCGTCTTAGGCGCGAAGATGGGGAAGAAGGTTACGCTGGAGATTGTGTAGCCGTGGCCCAAACGGCCATTTTGTTATCTTGTAACGAGGCTCAGGCATGCTGACTAAGCAACCTGAGCCTCGTTATTTGGCTGTCGGGCGGGTGCTGCGCCCTCACGGCATCCGAGGTGAATTGCGTGTGCAGGTCTTCACCGATTTTCCGGAGCACCTGGCCGAGATCTTGCACGTCTACGTGGGGCCGAGCTATCGCCGGCTTGAAGTCGAGAGGGTTCGCCTTCATCAAGAGCGCATTTTGCTCAAGTTGGGAGGCTACGGGGATCGCAATGCCGCTGAGACGTTGCGTGATCAAACCGTCTACATCGCGATAGAGGATGCGGTGCCGCTGGAAGAAGAGGAGTATTATCACTTCCAAGTTGTCGGCATGCAGGTGGTGACCGAAGCAGGCGAGGCGCTGGGCGAGATTGTGGAAGTGCTGGCGCCGCCGGGCGCGAACGATGTCTTCGTCGTGCACGGCCCACGCGGCGAGATCCTCATCCCCGCCATCGAGGACGCCGTGCGCGAGATCGATTTCGACGCGATGCGCATAGTGATCATCCCCATGCCCGGTCTTTTAGATTGAGGTTGATGATTAACTAAGTCCTTAATTATTGATCTTAATCCTTAGTTGTGCAATTCAATGACGTGACATTCAACAGGGGAGGCTATCCAGCCTCCCTGCTTTTCTATGTGAGGCTGCTGTATGGATCATCTGCGATATTGGGTGGGCTTTAATCTGGTCCGAGGGATTGGGCCGCGAAGGTTGCGCGGCCTGCTGGAGATCTTCGGCAATGTGAAGAGTGCGTGGGAGGCGCCGGAGCGCGCCTTGCGCGAGGCCGATCTGGACAAGCGCTCGCTCCGCAATCTGCTGAAGGCGCGCCGGCAGGTCGATTTGGATCAGGTGCTGGCCCGCATCCAAAAGGCCAATGTGCAGCTTTCTACGTGGCAGAGCACCGATTATCCGCCTTTGCTCTCGCAGCTTTTGGATGCGCCGCCGCTGTTGTTCATTCGCGGCGAAATCACGCCCGTCGATGAATGGGCTGTGGCCATCGTCGGCACCCGCAAGGCGACGGTCTATGGCCGCGAGGTGGTCCATCGCCTGGCCACGGACCTGGCCCACAATGGCGTGACCATCGTCAGCGGGATGGCGCGCGGCATCGATGGCATCGCGCACAAGGCCGCGCTGGAGGCTGGCGGGCGCACCATTGCCGTCTTTGGCTCTGGCATAGATCGCATCTATCCGCCAGAGCACAAGCAACTCGCCCACCGCATCGCCGAAAACGGCGCGTTGGTCAGCGACTATCCCCTGGGCACCCCGCCCGAAGGCACCAACTTTCCCCCGCGCAATCGCATCATCAGTGGCCTGAGTTTGGGCGTCATCGTGATCGAGGCGGGGGTGCGCAGCGGCGCGCTTATCACGGCGGATTTCGCGGCCGATCAGGGTCGGGACGTCTTCGCGGTACCGGGCAGCATCCTAAGTCCGGCGTCGGCGGGATGCAACCGCCTGCTCCGCGACGGCGCGCACGTCGTCACGGAGGCGCGCGACGTGCTGGAGACCCTCCATTTGGATCAGGTCTCTGAAAAGCAGGTCGCGCGGGAGGTCTTGCCCGCCAACGCAACAGAAGCAGCCATCTGGGAACAGCTCTCCGCCGCGCCCCAGCACATCGACGTGATTGCGCGCGCCGCCGCCCTCTCCGCCGAGGAGGTCAGCAGCGCGCTGGTGATGATGGAGCTGAAAGGGATGGCGCGGCAGGCAGGGACGCTGCAATACGTGCGCGCCCACGAGGCTCGCGAGCCGTATGTCACAGGGGAAGCGTCGTAGGCCCAGCTTCGAATGGTGGACTACTTCGCGATCCTGCACTCATACATCCCGCCCGATTCCGAGACCTACGCTATCTACGTGCCCCACGTGGCGTCCGTCACGGCCAAGGCGCTGCGCATCGCCCGGCGGATGGGCCTTTCGGCGGCGCAGCAGCGCTTCATTGAGGAGGCGGCGATGCTCCATGACATCGGCATCGTCAACGTCGATGCGCCCTCGATGGGATGCACGGGTGATCTGCCTTATTTAGCGCACCTCTCCGAGGGCCGGCGCATCCTGGAGCAGGCCGGGCTGCCTCGCCATGCCTTAGTCGCCGAGCGCCACGTCGGGGTGGGCATCCCCCGCGCCGATGTCCTCGCGCACGATCTTCCCTTGCCGCCCCGCGATTTTGTCCCCCAGACGACAGAAGAGCAAATCATCAGTTGGGCCGATCTCTTTTTCCGCAAGCTGCCCGGCGAGTTGTGGCGCGAATTGGGGATCGAAGAGGTACGGGCGCAGGTGGCCACCTACGGCCCCCGCGCCGAGCGCGTCTTTGCATCGTGGCGGGCGAAATTTTACGGTTGATTTTATTCATTATTCCCTTGATAAGTTGTGGCCGGCTTCCTGGCCGAGCCACGCGGGCACGGCGGGGTCCTCTCTGGGAGGATAAAAAAACGCCGGCCCGAACCATGGGTTCGCAATTCATCATTCATAATTTTCGTAGGAGGCAGATATGACACAGCACGAGCATTTGTATCCCTTGATTATGGCCGGCGGCGGCGGGACGCGGTTGTGGCCGCTCAGTCGCCAGGCGCATCCCAAGCAGGCGTTGAAGCTCTTTGGCGACCGCACGATGTTCCAGTTGGCGGTGGATCGACTGACGCCGTTGTTGCCGCCGGAGCAGATTTTCGTCGTCACGGCGGCGGATCAGGTCGCGGATCTCTCGGCGCAGGCGCCGGAGCTGCCGGATGAGAACTTCATCGTCGAGCCGATGGGGCGCGGGACGGCGCCGTGCATCGGCCTCTCGGCGCTGCATCTGCGCGAGCGCGATCCCGACGCGGTGATGGTGGTGCTGACGGCGGATCACTTCATCGGGCGACGCGAGAAATTCCGCCAGGTGTTGGTGGCCGCGCAGGAAGCGGCCCGGCAGGATTATCTGGTGACCTTGGGCATCGAGCCGGCGTTTGCCTCGACCGGTTACGGCTACATTCGGCAGGGCGAGCGCCTGGGCGAAATCGGCGGCTTCGACTACTTTGAGGTCGAGCAGTTCACCGAGAAGCCTGACGCCGAGCGCGCGGAGAAATTCGTGGCGAGCGGCGAGTATGCTTGGAACAGCGGCATGTTCATCTGGCGGGCGGAGCGCATCCTGGCCGCGATGAAGCGCTGGATGCCTACCTTCCACGAAACCCTGACGGCTCTTGACGACGTCTTGGGCGCGCCGGACTACGAGGAGGTCCTGCAAGCCCGCTGGCCCAAGGTGAAAAAAGAGGCCATCGACTACGGAATTATGGAGAAGGCGGAGCAGGTTGCTGTCTTCCCCGTGGATCTGAACTGGTCGGATGTGGGGGCGTGGGACGCGGTGATGGCGCTCCACGAGGCGGACGACGCCGGCAACGTCCTCCAGGGCGATGTGATCGACGTCGATGCGGAGCGGACGATGGTCTTCTCCGAGCACAAGCGGCTGGTCGCGCTGATCGGCGTGGAGAATTTGATCGTCGTGGACACGCCCGACGCGCTGCTAATCATGCGCCGGGATCGGGCGCAGGATGTGCGGGATGTCGTGCACCAATTGGAGGATGAGGGGCGCGAGGACAAGTTGTGATGCAGAGGAGGAGAATTCGTTAGGGTTGTGGCCGGCCTCCTGGCCGAGCCACCACGGGCACGGCGGGG
>CAYXVS010000169.1:0-6461 GCA_964468735.1 uncultured Anaerolineales bacterium
CTATGAAATCCAAGTCATACCATTTGATATTGTCGTTGCTCATCATATCCATCTTAGCTCTCACAATCAGCGGGTGCGTACCGGCTTCGGTCGTATACTCCGGGGATCGCCAGATCCTCGTGTTATGGCACCGCCTCCAGGGCGCGAAGGCGCAAGCCATCCAGGCACTGAGTGATCAATTCAACGCCGAGCACGGCCACGAGATGCTGCTCATCACCGAATACCAGAAGGATATTCAGACGAAATTGGCCGCGACGACGCCGGAACATCAGCCGGATTTGGTCGTCGTCTGGCCGGAGGATCTGGAAGCGTATCTTCGAGATGATGCGAGTGCGCCGGACGCCGATTGGGCGTCAGAGATCGCGCGTGCGGACCTGCTGCCGATGGCCGAGGCGCTCTACACCGTTAATGGCCGGCTCCAGGCGCTGCCGTTAGGTCTGGTGACCTATCTGCTTTATTACAACACCGATTGGATGAGTGATCTGGGCTACGATCCACAGCAGGCGACGTGGCAGGAGTTTCGACGCGCCGCGTGCGCCGCCACCGATCCCCAGCTGGGCCACATCGGCATGGGCTTCCCTGGACGTGCAAGCATCCTGCTGGCCTTTCTGACGTCGGGCGGCTCACCCATTGTGGGGGAGGATGGACGCTACACCTTCGACGATACCGCCGGCATCGCCACCGTCAACGTGCTCAACACCCTCTTAGGTGAGGCATGCGGCGCTGTCTACGAACCGGCGGAGATCGGCAGGCAGCAACTCAGCAACAGCGAGATGGCCATGTTAGTCGAATCCAGCCTGCAATTAGAGGAAATCGAGCGGGCTATCAGCGAGGATCGTAACTTTGTCTTAGATGTGACCACGCTGCCCAGTCCCGCCGGGGAAAGCACCACGCTCTGGTACGGGCCAGGCTTGATGTCCCTCGCGCCGGATGGCCCGCGACGCGAGGCCGCCCGCGAGGTACTCACCTGGTTCTACTCCCCCACCGCGCAGATGACGTGGTACGAGGAAACACACTACCTACCCGTGCGCGCCTCCTTGATCGAAGAGTTGTTCATCAACAGCCCATCGCTGGCCCAAACTGCGCTCTTCGATCTGGCACTGACCGCCGCCGAGGGGGGAAGCTGGGTCGCGTGGCCCCGCTATACCAATCTCCTCCCGTGCCGCGCGGCGCTATTGCAGGGCCTGCTCTCCTTAGGCAGCAACCTCACCCCCGCCACCTATCTAGAAGAGACCGTCGCGACGTGCAATGAGCCGTTCGGCGCGCCTTAGGAGATGAGACCGTGAGCGACTACAAACGCTGGGCCAAGGTTGCGCAAGAGATCGCGGCGGAGGCCGGGGCGCTGCTGCGACAGCGTTATGGGACGACGCACACGATCCAGCAGAAGGGCTTCCGGGACATCGTGACCGACGTGGATCTGGAGGTCGAAGCGATGATCGCGGCGCGCCTGCAGGCGGCCTTTCCGCAGCACGCCATCATCACGGAAGAGGGTGCAGGTGAAGGTGAAAGCAACGCGGCGCCGGTGCGCTGGCTCATCGATCCCATCGATGGGACGACGAACTTCTCGCGCCACAATCCCAACTTCTGCCTCTCGATTGGGGCGGTGGCGGATGAGCAGCCCGTCATCGGCGTGATCGTGGAGCCGCTGCGCGATTATTGCTTCGCAGCGTATCGCGGCGGCGGCGCGCGGCTCAACGGGGAGCCGATTCTCACCTCCACGAACACGACGCTAGATCGCGCCGTGCTCGGCAGCGACATCCCGCGCGATCCGGCGCGCCGCGCGCAACATCTCGCGCTGCTCAACGGCCTGCTGGCCCGCGCGCGGACGGCGCGCGTCTTAGGTTCGGCGGCGCTGGGGATGGCCTACGTCGCAGCCGGCTGGTTCGATGGCTATCTCCATCGCCGTATTCATCCGTGGGATCAAGCGGCGGGTGCGTTGCTCGTCGCGGGGGCGGGGGGGGGACTCTCGACGTGCAGCGGCGCGCCGTGGACGGTCGCGGTGCCCGATCCCCTGATGGCCGCCACGCCTGAGTTGCTGACCCAGCTTCGCGCTGCCCAGGTTGAGATCGAGGAGGGTGCTGATGTGTGACACTAAAACCCTTGCGAAGGTTAGGAAAGAGATTTCAAGCCACAAGCCTCTTGGATTACTGAAGATAACGTCGCCGCCAAGACCATTCGCAACCTTCGCAAGGGTGACCCGATTATTGCTCGCCCTGCTGTTGCTGGGATTTGCTACTGAATTATGCTCACCCGCGCCCGCAGCGGCCCAGGACGATCCTGCCGGAGAGTTCTATCAACTGCTCAATCAAGCGCGGCTCGACGTGGGCCTGGCGCCGCTGGGATTTTCGACGCTGTTGGCGCAGGCGGCGCAGCGCCACGCCGAGGATATCTCGCAACTGGGGCGCGCTACCTCCGACGGCTCCGACGGCTCGACCTATCGGCAGCGCATCCGCGAGGCGGGCTACCGCGCCTGGAACGATGGGCTGCTGACGAGCGAGGTGAATTGGATGGGCCTGGGCGACGCGGCGGACGCGATCAGATGGTTCCGTAATAATGCCGAGCAGTGGGAGATGTTAAGCGATCCGAGCTATCGCGAGGTGGGCATCGGCTACGACGAGGATGCGGACGGCGTGCGTTATTTCGTCATCACGTTAGGCTCGCGCCCTGGGGTGCTGCCCATCTTCATCAATGACGGCGCAGAGAGTACAGATTCGCCGCAGGTGGCGGTGCGGCTCACCAACGAGCAGGCGGAACCGTTGGGCGAAGGGGCGTGGATCGGCAAGGCGATTGAGGTGCGCCTAAATGACACGCCGGAGTTCGACGAGGCGCCGTGGCAGCCGTGGGAGCCGCTGCTTCCCTGGCAGTTGACGAGCACGGAGCCGGGCAGTCACGCCGTCTACGTGGAGTATCGGGATGGCGCCGGACGCACGGCGGTCGCCGAGGACACGATCCGGCTGGTCGCATCCGGCGAGGCCCCGCCGACGCCCACTCCGCTTTTGATCACTGAGCCGCTGACGCCGACGGCCACACTCCCGCCGGAAGAAGGCGAGGGGGCAGACGAAGCGGGCGATGCAGGCTCCCCCACCCCAACGACCGACGCCGCCGATACGCCTCTCCCGCTGACGCCCACGACGACGCTTCCCGCATCAGAAACATCGGAACCGGAGACGAGAGCGGAGACAGCAGAGCCGCCGACACAGATCACGCCGCGCCCCACGTGGACGCCCCTGCCGACGGATGCGCCCGCCGTCGAGCGCACACCCACGGACTGGCCGCTGGCGGCGGCGATCCTGCTCCAGGGTGCCGCGCTGCTGTTGGGATTCGCGGCGTTTTTGCGGCGGGCATCTGGCTAAACGAGAAAAAACCACCAAAAGATTGTCAAATTGCTCGTCTTGGATCTAGCGATCTAAGACGAGCAATTTTAAAAACTCTCGAGGCATATCCATGACCCAATGGCTCCAAAATGACCACGTCAAGCGCTTCCTGAACGGGCTGTACGATTACGGCCTGATTACGTTGGGCGCGCTCATCGTCGCGGCGAACGTCCCGCTCTTCCTCCAGCCCAACCACGTCATCTCGTCGGGCATCACGGGCATCGGGATGTTGCTCAACTACCGTTGGGGGCTGCCCATCGGGATGATGACGCTGGCGATCAACCTGCCGCTGATGTGGGCCGGGACGCGATGGGGCGGCGGACTGCGGGTCTTCTTCGTGCGGACGGTCTACGCGGTGGCGGTGCTCACCGTGGGCATCGATCTCTTGGGGCAGGTGTTGCCGCCTATCCCCAGCGATCCGTTGATCTACACGCTCTTCGGCGGCCTGTTAGATGGCGTGGGGATCGGGCTGGTGCTGCGGGGGCGCGGCACGACCGGCGGCACGGACATCATCGCGCAGTTGATCGACCGCTACACGGGCATCCCCTTCGGGATGGTCTTCATCGGCGTCAACGGCGCGATCCTCTTAGCGACAGCGTTTGTCGTCGGGGTCGAGCCGATGCTCTATGCGCTGGTGGTCAACTTCATCTCCGGGCGCGTCGTGGATGTCGTCCAGGAGGGGATCAGCTACGCGCGCGCCTGTATGATCGTCACATCCAAGGGGAAAGAGAAAGAAGTCCGCCGGACGATCTTGGAGAAGTTGGATCGCGGCGTGACGGTCATCGAAGCGCGCGGCGGCTACACCGAAGCGCCCCGCCCCGCGCTCTACGTCGTCGTCTCACGCGCGCAGGTGACGGTGCTCAAGCGCATGATCGCCGACATCGACCCGCGCGCCTTTGTCGTCGTCACCGAGGCCCACGAGGTGTTGGGCGAGGGGTTCCGCTCCGTGACGGAGAGCAGCTAGTCGAATCGACTGGTGCCCTGACATACTTTTTCGATCACCGTCAGCAACTCGCTGAGCATCATGGCCGTCGCGCCCCAGATGGGATCGCGATGATCGATTTGATAGCTAGGCGCGGTGGACATCCGGCCATTGTGACGCCAGACATACGCGCCGATATTCTGGGGATCTAACAGATGGGCGAGCGGCGCCCACAAGACCTCGGCCACCTCAATCGGATCGGGATCGAGCGGCGGCAAAGTGGGCATCCAGCCGACGAACGGATGCACGAGGTTGCGGCTGGGCGGGATGTAGAGCGGCGTCAGTTTCCCCAAAATGTGGATGGCGTCCGGCGGGATGCCCAACTCCTCTTCCACCTCGCGCAGCGCGGTTTGGCGCAGCGTCGCGTCGCCACGCTCGGCGCCTCCACCCGGAAAGCTGATCTCGCTGCTGTGATGATCCAGCGCCTGCGCTCGCAGGGTAAAGAGCACCTCAACTTCGATCTTCCGCTCCCCGCCGGATGGATAAAGCGGCATCAGGATGGCCGACTGGCGCGGCGTCACGCCCGGCTCCGGTGTCAACGTCCGATTCGACGGCGCCATGCGCCGCTGCGCCGCCGCGCCCGGCAGATCCGCCAGATGCATCGTCGCCAGGACGTGCGCCAGCTCCTCGATGATCGCGGGGGCATTGCGTAGCCGCATTTGCACCGGGGACATTTCGCTCATTGCGCCCGCCCCGGTTTTCCCGGCTTTGAGAAAGGCAGCGGCGGGCCGTTCACATCCGGGTAGATGGTGATGCGTTGCAGCCGTCCCCGGCGATCCATCAGGACGGCGACCAGCCCCAGATGCCACATCGCGTCCAGGGCCATGACCTCCTCGCCAAGATATCGACGCGCGACCTCCTCCATGCGCGCCAGCTTGCGCTCGTCCACGGATTCCTCCGGGCTGCCATAGCCCGTGCCGCGTCGCGTGCGCACCTCGAAGAAGTACCACTCCTCTGCCCGGCGCGCCACCAAATCGACCTCGCCCTCCGGGCAATGCCAATTCCGCGTCACCATCTCAAAGCCGCGCTGACGCAGCGCATCGGCGGCCAAAGTCTCGCCCCGTCGCCCCAAACCCACTTTTCCTTTCGCCATACTCCTGATCGTAATAAAAAGTAGCGGGCTGTCAAGAGCCCGCCGTATCAAGCTAGATTTACCGAAGGGGGAGGGTTGTCAATTTTTCGCTTTAGGTATATTCTAAAAGTGAGGAGCCGACATACTCACGGAGATTCGCAAATTAAAAAGATGATCGGCCTTACCTCATACCCCAGACACAGGTAAACTCCAAAAACTCGGAAAGCGCCCCCATAAGACTTATGTAGGACAGCAGCGCATCGGCAAACGAAGCAGCTTCAAGAGCCAAGGAGGCACGCGGGTACATGCCAAACGATTCGGAGGTTCCCAATGATTTACGGAATTAATCTTTTCTTCGCTTTGTTCAACAATCTAGCAATTTTTATAGCTCTCGTTACTGTCTATAGCTATCTACTCGTTCAATTCAAGCCATCAGATTGGTACAAACGCCAAATTGTCGCGGGATTATCTTTTGGCGTTTTCGCCATCGGTTGTATGTATGCCAAAATTCCAGTGTTCGAAGGCGTGATCGTTGACCAGAGGAATGCTATCATTGCCCTAAGCGGCGCCTTTGGCGGGCCATTATCAGCTATTCTAAGCGCCGTTTTAGCAGGCGCCTTCCGCGTTTATCTTGGAGGCGAGGGGGTTATAGGCGGCGTGATTGGCGTCAACTTAGCGGCAATAGCCGGCATAGGTCTAAATAGGTTCTCTGGACATTTTAAGTCTGTACGCAAGGCCGCAATCAGCGCGCTCTTGGCTGCGATCTTCATCCTGCCCGGTTTTCTTTTTATCAAAGGTGAGAATATTCAGACCGGTTGGGAATTGACGAACGCGATGGCCTTACCGTATGGGTCGGCGATTTTCCTGGGTATTTTTTTTAGGCGGTCTTTTGCTTCATCGAGAGGAAGAACGATATCAAGTTGAGCTATTATTTCGGGAGAGTGAGGAAAAATATCGCGAGCTAGTTGAAGGGACCAACGATCTTATTACCCATACGGACAAATATGGGAATCTTACCTTCGTAAATCACGTC
>CAYXVS010000170.1:0-6451 GCA_964468735.1 uncultured Anaerolineales bacterium
GTATACACAACCGCCCACGCAAACACGTAGCCGTGATATTTTCGCGCCACGCGCCCGGCGCGCTTGAGAAATGGGACTTTCTTGCCCCAAAAGAGGCCGCGCCGCCGATTCTCCATCAGCAGGATCAGCACCAGCATCAGGACGACGGAGCCTTGCGACGTCCAGATCGAGACATCTTGGGCGAGGCCATCGTACCAGATATGGGTCTGGATGAAATGCAGCGTGATGAAGAAGGCGTTGGCGGCCAGCGCGATGAGGTTGACGGTGTGCACACCCTTCGTATCCTGCGGCCCTAAGGCCCCATGGCCGAGGGAGCGCGTGTTGCGCCGTTGCGCGTAGGCGATCAGCCCCCAGATGGTGAGTTGGTGCAGGGCGTAGAATCCCCACGCCGTCAGCCGCGACCACAGCGTGGGATGGGGAAGCTTCCAGTAGTACCACGAGGCGCCTTGATCCGGCAACAGCTCGATGCCATCGAGCCGCCCGCCGGCCCACCAGATCAACCCGGTGAAGACCAGGCTGAAGGCGATCCCGCCCCACAGTGCCCGCGTCAGGCTGGGTTCCATCTTTCGCGTGTCAGTCCGAGTAGCAGATTGTGTCATTTTGCGTGAACCTCCGTAAAATGTAGTTATCTGAGGTATCTTCCAGAATTAGGATGAATCTATCCTCATGGCTCTTCAGGAATTCGCCGGGTGCAATTGTCCTATCCCCACCCGCAACCCAGTAACGACGCCAAAAAGGTCTGTGATCCCCACAAACGCGCAAATCTTCGCTGCTTTTAGGGCTGCTTAGGGGCGTATCCGGCAAAATCCAAAAGACCCATCCTCATAAGCCCTATCTTATCCTCACAGATGCAGTTTTGGCATCCCATTCTTGTCTTTTTCTCCATCAACTGGGGCCAAAACTGCCAAGGTGTTGTTTCACGATGTCCCAAAAGCAGAGCTTCCATTTTGCTACAATAGGCCCCTAACCCGTAGCAGATGCCTTTACCCTACAAGTGAAACATACCCGTTATCTGCTCCCATCTGCTTAATCTGCTGATTCTTTGGGGAACCAGGGGATGAACGCGCTCGTCCGGTCGATGTAATCCTGATAGGCGGGCTTGCGCTCCTTGAGCGATTTCTCCAGCAGCGTCACGCCGGAGACGCGCAGGAGCAGGCCCGTCATCATGATGGGGCTGTAGATTGTCCAGGCATAGCCGGCGACGGCGGCGAAGAGATAGTAGGCCCACCACTGGGTCGCATCGCCAAAGTAGTTGGGATGCCGCGTGTAGCGCCACACGCCGGTATCCAGAACTTTTCCCTTGTTCGCCGGGTCGGCTTTGAAGCGCGCCATCTGGAAGTCGCCCATCGCTTCGAAGAAAAAGCCGATGCCCCAGACGATGGCCGCCACAATGTCCAACGCCGTCAATTGGGCGGGCGTGGGGCTGATCTGCGCGCCCAACAGCGGGATAGAGATGATCCACATCAGCAGGCCTTGTAGCAGGAAGACCTTGAAGAAGCTATACCACCACCAGCGCGCGCCCTCTTCTTCGCGCCACTGCTGATAGCGGAAATCTTCCGGCTCGCCCCAATTCCGCCAGAGGATGTAGCCGGAGAGCCGCAGCCCCCAGAGCGTGACTAAGATGCTGACGAGCCACTTCCGCGCCGGAGCGCCGCCCGGCGTCAGCGCGAAGTAGACCCAGTTGGTGATGACGAAGCCGGTCCCCCAGAAAATATCGACGATGCTCGCGTTTTTTAATCGCAGGCTGACGAGCCACAGAATTGTCATACACGCCAAAATGACGCCGCCCGCGATGGCGTAAATCTCCAAAAAGGTCATGATTTGTCTCCTGGTTGTTGGTTGCTGGTTGTTGGTTGCTGGTCAGTCGATAAGGGATCAGGTTGTGGTCGCTTGCACGGCGGTGAATCCGATGACGTCCGGCCCCAGGTGCGCGCCTAAGACCGGCGTCACGCCGACGGTGCGCACGGGCTTCTCCGGCGGCGCGAGGTGCGCGATCTGTTCCTTGAACGCGGCCGCGCGCTCCGCTGCGTCCATGTGGAGGATGACCAGGTGTTCCAGGGGATGGAGCGCCTCGGCGCGCTCGCGCAGCCAATCCATCGCGCGGGCGGTCGTGCGCTTGCGCCCCATCTCGATGTGATCATCGTTCATCGAAAGCAGCGGCTTGATCTGCAACACGGCGCCCATCAGCGATTGAAAGCGCGACAGACGCCCGCTGCGTTGCAGATAGGTCAGTGTGTCCACGGCGGCGTGGGTGTGGATGCGCGGCGCTTTTTCCTCGATGCGCGTTAAGATGTCGGCCATTGGCTGTCCATCGAGGGCGGCTTTCGCGGCGGTCAGCGCCAGCAGCCCGGTGCCGATGGTGAGTTGGCCCGCGTCGATGACAGTCACGGGCGCGGCCTTGAATTCCTCCGCCGCGATGCGCGCCACGTTTACGACGTTGCTCAATTGCGCGGAGATGTGAATGGAGAGAATCGCCTCCGCGCCGTCGGCGACGGCCTGGGTGTAGGCCGCGATGAAGTTGCCGATGCCCGGCGCCGAGGTCGTCGGGGGCGGATCGCAGGTCGGAAGGCGCGCGTAAAAGGCCTCGCGCGTTAGCTCCACGCCATCGAGGTAGCTCTGTCCCGCCATATTGATGTAGCAGGGGACGACGGTGATCTTGTGCGACGCGACTAGAGATGCGGGTAAATCACAGGTGCTGTCTGTGACGATTTGGATTGTCATCGGCGTCACCTCTTTATCATTTGTATTTTTACTTTGAGCGGGGGATGTCATCCGTCGATTTAAGAATACACCGTTTGACTTTATTGTCCAGAGTATGGCATTTTGGGAATTCGAAGCAGATCAACCAGGAAAATCGCCCTCGATGCCCCAGAGCGGGCTTAGCCAAGTTCAAGGCAAACGAAGCTGGGGTTGACGGATGTGGCAAACTGTTTGGTGCACAATCTTGTGCATCTCGGACATATCGGAATTGCTTCGTTTGCCCCGCGCCTCTGGCATTGGACATCAGGTTGAGATAATGTAGCATGAGGGTTCTTCAGGAATTCGCCGGGTGCAATTATACTATCCCCACCCACAACCCAGTAACGACGCGAAAAAGGTCTGTGATCCCCACAAGCACGCGATTTCTGGTTGTTTTTAGGGCTACTGAGGGGATTGCCCGGCAAAATCCGAAAGACCCAGCATGAGTTCGCTGGCAAATCCAAGATTTACCCCAGGACAGGAGATATAGGATGGCCGATAACAATAAGTTGCCCCGCCCCGAACGGCGCGATACCGTGCTGATCGACCTGCACTGCCACTCCGATGCCAGCGACGGCTACTACGCACCGGCGGATGTGGTCGAATTGCTGGCCCAGGCCGGCGTGGAGTACGCCGCGCTCACCGACCACCAGACCCTCGCTGGACTCCAGACATTCCACGAGACGGCCCTGCGCCACGGCATCACCGAGATCGCCGGGCTGGAACTGGTCGCCACGTTCCAGGGGCAGGAGATTCACCTGCTGGCCTACGGCTTCGATCCGGAGAGCATAGCGCTGCATCGCGTGCTCGACCGCACGCCGAGCGCCGAACATGCCATCGCCGCCATCCACACGGCGGGCGGCCTCGCCTTCCTCGCCCATCCGCTGCATACCGCGTGGACGGGCGCGGCGCTGGATGCGGCCGTAGAAAAGCTCGCGTCCGCCGGGCTGGATGGTCTGGAGGCGTTCTACAAGCCGTACCCCGCCGATGCGCAGGGGCGCCTGGCCGATCTGGCGGATCGGCTGGAACTGCTCACCAGCGCGGGCAGCGACTATCACGGCCCCAATCAGGGCGAACCCGGCGTGCCGATGCCCGTCGCCCGGTGGAAGCGATTCCGCGAGGCGCTCGGCGAGCACGCCCGCAACGGGGAGCACGTCCCGGCGCGGCCCCCGACCTCACCGCCGCCCCAAGCGGCCCGCATCGATTGGCGCTGGCTCTTTCTGCGCATCGTCCTCCCCTCCTTGCTGGTCATCGGCGTCTTCGTCACCCTGGTCTTCGCGTTCCTCATCCCCACAATGGAACAGCGCCTCCTCGACCGCAAGCGCGAGATGGTGGCCGAGTTGACCAATTCCGCGTGGAGCATTCTCTGGGATTATCACCGCGAGGTGCAGGCCGGGGAAATGTCCTTGGAGCAGGCGCAGCAGGCCGCCATCGAGCGTGTCCGGGGCCTGCGCTATGGGCCGGAGGATAAGGATTACTTCTGGATCACCGATATGCACCCCCGCATGGTGATGCACCCCTATCGGCGCGATTTGGAAGGGGAAGACCTGACCGACTTCACCGATCCCGACGGCGTGCGGCCCTTCGTCCAGTTTGTGGAGGCGGTGCGCGACGGCTCCTCCGGCTACGTCCGGTACGTCTGGCAGTGGCAGGATGATCCCGACCGGCTGGAAGCGAAGGAGTCCTACGTGCGGGCCTTCGCGCCCTGGGGCTGGATCATCGGCACGGGCCTGTACGTGGACGATGTCCAGCAGGAGATCACGGCCATCACCGGGCGGATGGTGGACGCCTCCTTTATCGTCACCGTGATCGCGGCGGGGTTGCTGCTGGCCGTCGCCTATCAGAGCCTGCAAGCGGAGCGCCAACGCAGCGCGGCGGAGCGGGAGTTGCGCCGCTCGCACGAGCGGTATCGTGCGCTGGTCGAATCCTCCACCGGCGGGACGCTGCTCCTGCTGAACGGGCGCTGCACCTATGCCAACCGCGCGCTGTTAGATGTCCTCGGCTATTCGCCCTCGGAGCTGGCTTTCCTCGATCTGCACGACCTGGTCTCGGTGGAGAATCACGATCCCGCCGCCGAAAGCCTGGCGCGCATCCTCCACGGCGAGGAGGTGCGCGAGCCATTCGAGGCGCGTCTCCATCGCAAGAACGGTCTGACCGTGCCGGTGCTGCTTTCGGCCACCGCCGTCTTCTTCTCCGGGCGGCAGGGGATGATCCTCAGCGTGCAAGACCTCACCCGCCATCGCGCGTTGCAATCCGACGCCGAGCGCGAGCGGCTGATCTCCCAGCTCCAGACCTCATTCCTCTTCCTGACGGAGCCGGTGCGCGATGCGATGCGCGAGCCGCTCGCCTGCGCGCTCGATACCCCCATCGCGCGGGCGGTGCGGATGATGAGCCGCGCGGAGGCGGACGCCATCGTGGTCAGCGCGCCGGGCGGCGAGTTGGTGGGCATGGTCACCGATCACGACATCCGCGAGCGGGTGGTGGCCGCCGGGCTGGATGCACAACTGCCGGTCGCGCGGATTATGAGCGCGCCCCTGGCGACGGTCAGCGAGCAGGCCCCGCTCTTCGAGGCGTTCCTGTTGGAACGCGAGCGCAGCGTCCATCACCTGGCCGTGACCGATAGCGCGGGCGCGCTGGTGGGCATCATCCAGAGCAGCCGCGCGCTCCAGCCGGATCAGTACACCTTGATCGCGTTCACCTACCAGATCCGCCACGCGCAGACCCTGGGCGAGTTGGCCGACTGCTACGACCGGATGCCCACGCTCATCGGGACCCTCGTCGAATCCGGCGCGCTGCCGCAGAACCTCTGCTACGTGACCACCTCCGTCTCCGACGCCATCACGCGGCGGGTGATCGCGCTGGCGGTGGAGCAGTTGGGGCCGGCGCCGCTGCCCTTCGCCTTCGTTGCCCTGGGCAGCGAGGCGCGGCAGGAGCAGACGCTGGCGACCGATCAGGATAACGCCCTGATCTACGCCGATCCGCCGCCGGAGGAGGCGGCCCCCGCCGCCGAGTACTTCCATCGGTTTGGGGAGCTGGTTTGCGATGGCCTCGACCGCGTGGGCTACCGGCATTGCGAGGGCGAAGTGATGGCGAAGAATCCGCAGTGGAACCAGCCGCTCTCTCAGTGGAAGCAGTACGCGGCGGAATGGATCGCGGAGCCGGACAAGCACGCGCTGGCGAAGTGCAACGTCTTTCTGGATCATCGTTGCATCTACGGCGATGCCGCGCTGGTGAGCGCGTGGTGGGCGCACATCACCCAGAGCCTGGACGCGCATCCGGCCTTCTTCGCCTATATGGCGCGGAATACGCTTGCCTACAAGCCGCCCCTCAACCTGTTCGGGCGCATCGTCACCGATACTTCTGGAGATGCGCCGCACACGTTCAACATCAAAGAGGCGATGCTGCCCATCATCAACTTCGCGCGGCTCTACGCGCTCCAGCATCACCTGGAGGAGACCAACACCTTCGACCGGCTCGCCCGCCTGGCGGAACTGGGCGTGCTCCAGGAGGAGAGTTATCGCGGCGTCAGCCAGGCGTACCGGCACCTGATGCAGTTGCGCTACCGTCATCAGATCGAGCGGATCAAGGCGGGCCGGGAACCGAACAACGCCATCAACCCCAAAGCCCTCTCGCGGATCGAGGTGGGGATTTTGAAGAACACGTTCGCGCAGATATCGTTAATCCAGAAGAAGGTGGGGTTTGACTTTCGGGT
>CAYXVS010000171.1:0-4986 GCA_964468735.1 uncultured Anaerolineales bacterium
CGCGCTCATTCAATATGTCACCGAGGTGGGGCAGGCCTATCGCCAACTCTTTGCCAACTTCGCCGGCTCTCCCGCCGAGATGCGCGCTTACCGCGCGTTAGACAAGGCGCGCACCAGCATGCTGGCTGGAAACTTCACAGCGGCGGCCGACCATCTGGCGGAATTTAGAGAAGAGCTGCCATAATACGAGGCGATCATAGTCCAAACAAAAACAGCCCGGCGCTAAGGCCGGGCTGTTGCATTAGTAGCGGGGGGTGGATTCGAACCACCGACCTCCGGGTTATGAGCCCGACGAGCTGCCACTGCTCTACCCCGCGTCGTGTTTGCTATTATACACAACTTCTCAAAGTCGTCAAGTGCGCGTTTGGCGTTTAGCCCCGAAGGGTTTCCGAAAACCCTTCGGGCCTGAGACTGGAACTTCTGCGCCTCTTTCGACGTCTTAAAAATAGATGGCCCTGGCTTAGACCTGGCGCGGCGGATTTTGCATTTGACTTGTCGCTAACCCTCGCAAGGGTTCGCTCAACTCGTTCAACATTAACGCAAACAAGGGAGGAGGCCCCTGATGATACACACAAAGATTCCCGTTGGTTTGATTTCGTTGTTGCTCTTGATCGTAATGGCGTGCTCGCTCAGTCCCCCGGCCGGGCCGAGTGGCTCGACGCGCACGCCGGCGCCCACCAGCACGCCGCGCTCGACGGCGACGCCATTGCCGCCGAAGCCCGTCGTGCCCTACACTCCCGTCCCCGCCGACGCGCTCTCACCCAACGTCATCTGGCGCTCACCGCAGCGCGGCGAATCCCTGACGCCTGATGGCGCCATCGAGTTGACCTTCGACAAGCCGATGGATCGCGACGCCGTCCAAAGCGCGTTGCGCGTCCAACTGGCGGGTGAGGAGACGGCCTTGGAGGGCGAGCTGTCCTGGCTGGATGAGCGCACCGCGCGCTTCAAGCCCGCGAAGGCGCTGGCCCGCGCCGCCGCCTACGACGTGATCCTCACGCAGGATGCGACCGCCGCATCGGGCGAGCCGCTGCGCGAGCCGCTCTCCTTCCGCTTCAGCACCGCCGGTTACCTGGAGGCAGCGCAGGTCGTGCCCGACGCCGGCGCTACCGATGTGGAGACCGATGCCGCCATCACCGTCTTCTTCAATCGGCCCGTGGCGCCGCTCACCTCGCTCCAGCAGATGGAGGAGCTACCCGATCCCCTGACGTTTTCCCCCGTGATCTCCGGCGCGGGCGAATGGCTCAACACCTCGATCTACGTCTTCCGGCCCGATGAGCCGCTGGCCGGCGGGATGACCTATCAGGCGACCGTCGCCGCCGGGCTGGAGGATGTCTCCGGCGCGGTGTTGGCCGAGGATTACGTCTGGCAGTTCACGACCGTCCCGCCCCGGATCTCCTGGACGCGCCCGCGCAGCGATGAGACGCTGGTCGATATCAACACCGCCATCGAGGTGCAGTTCAATCAGCCCATCGATTCCGCCTCGGCGCAGGCGGCCTTCACCCTGTCCAAGGGCGGCCTAGGGAGTTCGCGGGTGAGAGGCGCGTTCCGAATGGAAGGGCAGACGTTGGTTTTCACGCCCACGCGCCCGCTGGAGTTCGACACGACCTACATCGCCGAGGTAGCTGCGGGCGTCAAATCGGCGGCCTCTGGCGCAGGGGGCGAGGGGATGGTCGAAAGCTACACCTGGACGTTCACGACCGTCCCATTGCCTGAGATCGTGGGGTCCACCCCCGCCGATGGTGAGCGAGATGCGCCGCCTCATACCGGTTTCCAGATCCACTTTAACACCCGCATCGATCCTAAAACCGTGATGCCGAATCTTAATATGACGCCGCCGCTCTCGCCCACGCAAGTTTATACCTATTGGTCGCCCTACAACAACACCTTCCACATCGAGTTTGGCGCGCAGCCTGCGACCGATTACACCGTGCGCATCGACGACGGCATCGCCGATCCCTACGGCAACACGATCCGGCGCGGGCGCACCGTGCGCTTCCGCACCGGCCCGCTGGAGCCGGTCTATCGCCTGGTGGTTCCGGACACCGTGGGCACCTACGACGCCGCGCTGCCCGCGCAGCTCGTGCTGGGCCACATCAACGTCAACCGCGTCAACTTCCAGCTCTATCGCCTGCCGCACAGCGTTTTGGCGGATGAGGATTGGTACTGGCGGCGGGAGGAGCTTCCGGCGGATGCGGAGTTGCTGCGCGAGTGGCGGGAGAGTTTGGAATCGCCGCAGAACCAGCAGCGCTACACCGCCATCGATTTGACCGAGACGCCGGGCGGGACGTTGGCGCCGGGCGTTTATCTGCTGGAGAGCGACTCGCCCGATGTGGCCCCGGATCGCCACTACTACAACCCGCGCCACATTTTGGTCGTCTCCGATCTCAACCTCACGCTCAAGGCCGGCCCCGATCAGGCGCTGGTTTGGGCGACTGACTTGGCGACCGGCGAGCCGGTGGCCGATCTGACGTTGGCCGTCAACGAGATGCGGCGCGGGGAGATTGGCCGCATCACGACGGACGCCGATGGCGTCGCCCGCCTGGAATTGAACCGCGACCGGGGCGCGATCATCGTTGCCAGCGCGTCGCCCTTCGTCGCCGTCGGCGATGGCTGGGGGCGGGGCATCAGTCCGTGGGATTTTGGCGTCGGCCAGGGGGTGGGGGAGCAAGAGATCCGCATGTACATCACCACCGACCGGCCCATCTACCGCCCCGATCAGACCATGCATTTCAAGGGCGTGATCCGCGCTGAGGATGACGCGGATTTCCGGCTGCCCGGCGGCGGCCAGGCGCTCGTCGTGATTCGCGACGCGACCTACGAGGAGATCTATAATGAGCGGCTGCGCCTCAGCGAACTGGGCACCTTCGACGGCAGCGTGGAGCTGGAGGAAGGCGCGAGCCTGGGCCAGTATAGGATCGAGGTCACCTACAACGACAGCTACGCCCAAGCGACCTTTATGGTGGCCGCCTATCGCCCCCCGGAGTTCGAGGTGGTGGTCGAGACCGAGCGCGACGAGGTCCAGCGCGGCGATGACGTCGCGGCGACGATGGCCGCCCGCTACTACTTCGGCGGGCCGCTGGCCGAGACCGAGGTGCAGTGGAATGTCTTGGCCGAGCGCTACACCTTCGAGCCGCCGTGGGGCGGACGTTACAGCTTCGATGATGTCGATGATCCCTACGTCTGTTATCGCTGCTGGTGGTGGGAGCCGCCCACGCCGCCGAAACCGATCCTGAGCGGCAGCGGCGCGACCGACGCCAACGGCGAACTAACCATCACGTTGGATGGTGCAGCGCTGGACGAGGCGCTGGCGGAGCACGATCTCCACGCCGCGCGCATCACCATCGAGGCCACCGCCACCGGCCCGGATAACCAGCCCATCTCCGGGCGGACGAACGCCGTCGTCCATCCCGGCCCCTACTACATCGGCCTCAGCCCGCAGCAGTACGTGAGCAACGCGGGCGAGGAGAGCGCCATCGATCTCGCAGCGGTGGATTGGGCCGGCGAGCGCCTGTCGGATCAAGAGCTGCGCGTCCAATTCTATCGTCGCGAGTGGATCAACACCTTTATTGAAAACGACTTGGGCGGCGGGCGCTGGTCGTGGGAGACGGAGGAGGAGTTGGTGGATGAGATCACCGTCGCCACCGACGAGTTGGGAGAAGCCGTCGCGACCTTCGTCCCGCCGGAGGGCGGCTCCTACCACATCGTCGCGACGCCAGCTTCCCCCCTGGGAGGGGGGACCGAGGGGGGTATCCGATCCTCCATCTTTATCTGGGTGGCGGGCGAGGATTACGTCTCCTGGCGGCGCGAGAACCACGACCGCATCACGTTGGTCAGCGACAAGACCACCTACAACGTCGGCGAGACCGCCGAGATCCTCATCCCCTCGCCCTTCGAGGCGCCGCACTACGCCCTGGTCACCATCGAGCGCGCCGACATCCGCCGCCACGAGGTCATCCGCCTGGCGACCAACAGCCACATCTACCGCCTGCCCATCACCGAGGGCGATGTGCCCAACATCTACGTCTCCGTGGTGCTGATCCAGGGGCGGGCGGCTACCTCCCCTCAATCCCCCCCTGATGCAGGAGGGGACGTTACCCGGTTGGCCGATTTCAAGATGGGCCTGCTGCCGCTGGATGTCACGCTGGACACGGTCACGCTGAATGTGCAGCTTGAGGCGGAGGCCGAGCAGGCGCAGCCGGGCGAGGAGGTCGCGTACACCGTCACGGCGCGCCAACCCAACGGCGAGCCGGCCGCCGGCGCTGAGCTTTCGTTGGATGTGGTGGACAAGGCCGTGCTCAGCCTGCGCCCCCGCACCGACGACATCGTGCTGGGTTTCTACGCCCGGCGCTCGCTGCACATCAACACGGCCAGCGGCCTCAGCCTCTCCGTCAACCGCTATCTGGAGGAGGTGGCGGAGGATCTGGGGATCGAATTGCAGCAGGACGAGGCCGCCTTCGGTATGGCAGATGGCGCTGTTGCCGAGGAGGCCGAGGAGATGCCTGCGGCGGCGCCGATGGCGACCCAGACCGTTGAGAAGACGACCGAGGCCGATGTGGGCGGGCGTGCGGCCAACATCGCGCCGCCGGAGGGCGTGGAGATCCGCGAGGAGTTCCAGGACACCGCCTACTGGGAGCCGCGCCTCGTCACCGACCGCGAGGGGAAAGCCCGCGTCACGCTGACACTGCCCGACAATCTCACCACCTGGGTCGTGCGCGGCGTCGGCCTGACGGCGCAGACCGTCGTCGGCGAGGCGACCGATGAGCTGGTCGCCACCAAGCCGCTGCTCGTGCGGCCCGTCGCGCCGCGCTTCTTCGTCGTCGAGGATCGCGCCCAGCTTGCCGCCAACGTCAGCAACAACACGGATGCATCGCTGGAGGTCGAGGTCAGCCTCAGCGCGGAGGGCGTCGGCATCAGCGCCGATACGCCGCCGCGCCAGACCGTGACCCTCCCCGCGCGCAGTGAGCGCAAGGTCACCTGGTGGGCCAC
>CAYXVS010000171.1:5086-6442 GCA_964468735.1 uncultured Anaerolineales bacterium
GCTGCTCAAGGCGCAGGAATCTGGCTGGGAGGTCCGTCAGGAGGTGTTGCAGCAAGGGCTGGCCTATCTCCAGTCGGAGCTTAAGACCATCGAGGATTACGTCAACTTCCGCGATGCGAACCGCCAAGCGTGGCTGCTCTACGTCCTGGCCGAGGCCGAGCAGGCCCCGGCGGGCAAGTTGGACGCGCTCTACGAGAATCGGCAGAAGCTCAGCTACTACGCGCGGGCCTATCTGGCCCAGGCGCTGTGGCTGGCCGATCCGGCGGACGCCCGCCTAAGTACACTCCTCTCCGATCTGAACAACGCCGCCATCCTGAGCGCCACCGGCGCGCACTGGGAGGAATCCAACTACTCGTGGTGGGCGATGAACACCGACACGCGCTCGACCGCCATCATCTTGGACACCTACACCAAATTAGATCCCGACAATGCGCTCGTGCCCAACATCGTGCGCTGGCTGATGGTCGCCCGCAAGACGGGCATCTGGGAGACGACGCAGGAGACCGCGTGGGCGCTCATCGCGCTCACCGATTGGATGGTCCACACCGGCGAACTAAACGCCGACTACGACTTCGCCGCCTACCTCAACGACGAGGAGATTGCTGCCGGCGCCGCGACCCCCGAAAACATCCGCGAGAGCGTGCGCGAGGTCGTCCCCATCAGCGAGCTGGCAGCGGATATGGCGAACGCGCTGACGATTGCGCGCAGCGACGGCCCCGGTCGCCTCTACTACACGGCGCATCTGGAGGTCTACCAGCCGGTGGAGAACGTCGAGCCGGCGGATCGCGGCTTCAGCGTGCAGCGACGCTACACCTTGGCGAGCTGCGACGCCGAGCGGCGCATCGAGTGCCCCGAAGTGCGCGAGGTCAAGCTGGGCGACGTCATCCGCGTCGATCTGACGTTAGTCACGCCGCACGACCGCTACTACGTCGTCGTCGAGGACCCGCTCCCGGCGGGCGGCGAGGCCATCGATACCGGCCTGGCGACCACGAGCATGTTGGCGATGGATCCCACGCTCCGCCGCGAGGATTCCCGCTATTGGTGGTGGTGGCATTGGTACAGCCGCAGCGAGCTACGCGATGAGAAGGTCGTCCTCTTCGCCGATTATCTATCGGCTGGCGCCTACGAGTACAGCTACACCTTCCGCGCCACCCTCCCCGGCGATTACCACGTCATCCCCACCGTCGCGCAGGAATTCTACTTCCCGGAGGTCTTTGGTCGCAGCGGAGGGCGTCTGTTGACGATTGGGGAATGAGATACTGGGGGCGCCCCTTGCGAAGGTTGCGGTGAGATACATTAACTGCATGAACCTGGACAAGCGCGATTGATCCTGAAATCGGGATATATCGCTAACCT
>CAYXVS010000172.1:0-6431 GCA_964468735.1 uncultured Anaerolineales bacterium
CAAGTTAAAAGTTGCAAGTTTCGAGTTAAAAGTTGACATCTTGGCAACAATGTCCAACTTTCAACCTTCAACTTGCAACTTTCAACGCTTATTCCTTCATCATCGATTGCGCCAGCAGCGCCCCTTCCCAAATCGCTTCGTAGCCGGTGCAGCGGCAGAGGTGTTTGTTCAGCGCGCGGCGGATGTCGTCCTCGGTCGCGTCTAGGTTCTCGGTGAAGAGGGCGTAGAGTTCCATCACGATGCCGGGCGTGCAGAAGCCGCACTGCACCGCGCCCGCATCGATGAGCGCCTGCTGAATGGGGTGAAGTGTGCGGCCATCGGAAAGCCCCTCGACGGTGAGGACGTTCACGCCGTCCAACTTCTCCACGGGGAGGATGCAGCTCTTGACCGCGCGCCCATCCACGACGACGACACACGCGCCGCACGTGCCGTTATCGCAGCCGCGCTTCGCGCCGGTGAGGTACAGCTCATCCCGCAAAATATCCAAGAGATACCGCGCCGGCTCCGCCGCGACCGTCCGCTCCTCGCCGTTGACGGTAAACGTGATCTGCTCTGTCATAGTGATCCCTCCTCATCTGCTTTATCTGCTCCATCTGCTGATTCTGCTAACTTCGCTATCTTCTCTTCAATATCCCGCTTCAAACGCTTGGGCGGGATGGGAATGTCGTAATAATCGATGCCCACCGCGTCGTAGATCGCGTTGAGGATGGCGGGCGCCACGCCGATGACGGGATGCTCGCCCAATCCCCGTGCGCCGAACGGCCCGATGGCGCTGGGCGTCTCCACGAACTCGACCGTCTGCCGGCCCGGCATCTCCGCGAGCGTGGGGATGTGGTATTGGAAGTAGTGCGGGTTCTTGATCTGGCCCTCGGCGTCGATGTCCAACTTCTCGTAGAGCGTCGCGCCGATGGCCATCAGCACGCCGCCCAGCACCTGCCCGCGAATCTGCTGCGGATTGATGACCTGCCCCACGTCGAAGGACGAGGCGAAGTGATCGATGATGATCTTGCCCGTCGCCTTCTCGATGCGCACCTCGCACGCCTGCGCGCCGAAGGTGTAGGTCACGCCCATATTGCCCTGGCCCGTCTCTGGATCGGGGCCGGAGTAGCGCGGGAGCCGCGCATCGGAGACGCTCTGCGCCAACTCGCCGATGGTCATCCCGTTTTCGTACATATAGCCGCGCGCCAGCCGCGTGATGGGCACGCGCACATCGGGATCGGAGCGCAGGTAGACGTGCGCGCCGTCGTAGTTGAGCATGTCGATATCGCAGCGCAGGGCCTGGGCCGCCGTCTCCTTGAGCGTGCGGATCACCTTGTTCGCTGCGCGGATGATGGCCCGCCCGCCCTGCGTGGTGAACATCGAGCCGATGGTCTGCCACTCGTAGGGCGAAAATTGCGTGTCGATCTCCGAGTAGACGCGGATTTTCTCCGGCGGGATCTGCAACGCTTCCGCCGTGATCTGCTTGACGACGGTGCGCAGTCCCTGGCCGACCTCCGCGCCGCCCATATTGACCGAGACGCTGCCATCGATGTTCATCTTGATGTAGCAGCCTTTGGTGGAGAAGGGCGCGCCCTTGGGCGACTTCATCAGCGCCGCGAAGCCGCGACCGTAATAATACTCGTCGTCCTCCTCCGGCTTTTCGTGGCCGAAGACCGCCTGCTGGATCTTCTCCGCGCACTGCACCACATCGCCGTTGGTCGGCCACATCCGCTCGCCCAGCGCGTTGACCTTGCCCGCCGTGAGGTAATTCTTCCGCCGCAGTTCAAAGGGCGAGAGATCCAACGTGCGGGCCAGTTGATCGATCAGGCGCTCGATGGCGAACTGGGATTCCTGGTGGCCGTAGCCGCGAAAGGCGCCGACGGCGGGCGTGTTGGTGTAGACGCAATAGCCCTCCAGATCGCAGTGGGGGAATTCGTAGGGGCCGGTGGCGTTGTGCGTGGCGCCGATGGTGATGTTGACGCCGGTATCGGCATAGGCGCCGGTGCTGTGATAGACCTGCACCTTGAGCGCGACAAACGTCCCATCGCGCTTGGCGCCCAACTTCATCCGGGTGCGGATGCCGTGGCCGATCAGCGTGCTGGTGAAATCCTCCTGGCGCGTCGCCACCCACTTGACGGGATGGCCCGGCACGAAGTTGGCGATGTAGGCCACGGTCTGCTCCACGGTGATGTCGGATTTGTAGCCGAAGCAGCCGCCCAGCTCCGGGATGTGGACGCGCACATCGGCCACGGGGATGCCGTAGGCGTGCGCCAGATCCTCGCGGATGATGAAGGGGCAGATGGAGGACGACCACGCTTCGATGGTGTTATCCTCCTTGAACCAGACGATGGACCCGTGGGGTTCCAACGCGGCGCAGGAACCGAAGGGGTAATCGAACTCGCCCTCGATCACGACCTCCGCGTCCTCGAAGCCCTCCTCGGCGCGGCCTTTAGTGAGATGATAATAATCGGCGATGTTCGTCCCCGGCACGGGATTGAGCGTGGGGAGCGTCCAGTAGCTGCCGTTCTCCGCGTGGATCAGCTCGGCGTCCTCGGCCATCGCGTCGCGCGCGTCGGTGTAGACGGGGAGCGGCTCGTAGGTCGCCTCGATCTTCTCCATCGCGGCGACGGCGTGCTGCGGCGTGTCGGCGATCACGGCGGCGACCGGCTCCCCGATGTAGCGCACCTTATCGCGGGCCATCGGCGTGAGGTCTTTGATGTTGTCGCCGTAGCGAATATCGCACGTCGCGCCGGTGACGACCTTCACGACGCCGGGACTCGCCTCGGCGGCGCGGGTGTCGATCTCGATGATCTTGGCGTGGGCGTAAGGCGGCCGGAGGATGCTCGCGTAGAGCATGCCCGGCAGGTGGATGTCATCGAGAAAGACCGCCTTGCCCGTCGCCTTGCGCACGGCGTCCGGGCGCGGCACGTTCTTTCCTATGTATTTGAATGCCATTGCACTGCCTCCTTTGAGTAAAAGGTTGATAAAACGTATTGCGTATTTCGTAATGTGTCTGGTTTTGAGGAGGGATTTCGCCGCCCCAAAAGCTCAAAGGGGATCGCTAAATCCCCGTTCTCCCAACCTGACCCGCTGACGTTGACGCAACAATCTCTCCCGGATTTCATCTCTGACGACCAAGCCTTCATCTGGATCACCCAACATCTCGATCAATTTCTGCTCAACGGTGGCTTCCACCACATCCTCCAGCATCCGCTTGAACTCCGCTTGGGTCATCTGCGCTACGGTATCTACGGTCATCATTGAACCTCCTAATTGACTATCGCTACCTACCTTCTATTGTACCTCACAGCGGGGAGGGATCAAAAGGCGGGGATGGATGGTGGGCCAGCGTTGGGGCGAGGCGTTTGTCTGCGTTGGGGCGAGGCATTTGCACAATGATGCAACCCTGCCGCGACGTATCTTAAATCGGATGACGGCATAGGTAAACAATCACCTATGGACAAATGCCTCGCCCTTACCTACCCTTACCTGCCCTTACCTTACCCTACGCCCCGACTACGACGCCCCCTCCACCACCGCGATCTCCTCCGCCGTCAGGCCATACAGGCGATAGACGATCTGGTCGATCAGGGCGTCGGTCTCGGCGATGCGGGCTTTGATGGCGGCCAGCTCCGCGCTGAGGTCGATGAGCGGCGCGAGGTCGGCGGCGGCGTCGAAGGCGGGCACGCGCGCGAGGCGCAACTTCTGGCGCGTGGTGCGCGTCCGCCCGCCGGGGAAGGATTTGGCGTTGGCGAAGTCGTCCAGCGCCGCGAAGAAGGCGCGCCGCCACATCGTCAGCTCCGGCGCGTCCGGCGGGAAGTGGTAGACGGGAACCCACACGCGCGCGATGTAGCGCCCCTCGTCCTCGTATTGCCACGAGCGCCACTCGTCGGCGGGATCGCGGAGCTTGAGTTGGGCCTCCAGCCACCAGCCCGACGCAGCGCCCTCCCCCACGGGCGCGAGGCGCAGGCCGTCGATGTCGTGATGCGCCGCGTCCAGGTCTAGGGCCGGATCGGGCGGGGGCAGGCGTTTACCGTATTTGATGGCCTCGGCGAAGGCGTCGCGGAACTTGACGAAGCGCGCGCCGCGATCTAGGAATTTGCTGCGTCTCAATCGTCCGCCGTTGGGTGCCTTGCGGCGTGCACGTCGAGAGAAGGATGGCTTGCGTCGTGACCTGATAACGGCCCAGGAGGAACAGGCGCGATTGCGGGAAAGGATTGGTACGCTAGAGCGCGAACTCGAAGGCGTTCTGGAGCAAATCTTACGATTGTCAGGTCAATGAGCGCAGACGGCTGAATCCCCGAAGTGGCCGTGATGCGTTCTGGGTGCTAGGCGCTGGGCTTACAGACGCGAGAATTCTAACGCTTGGTCGCGGACTACGTCGGTATCAAGCGCGCGAGGCGCGGAAATAGGAAGCGAGCGTTGCCCGGCAGCGCTCGCTTTTTGATTTTGGGGTCTGGGTGGAGTATAATGAACGTACAGGAGGGGCAGCATTCCAGACTAAGGAGGGAGTATATGCCAACTGTACAGACTGAACGTGTGGCACAGCAAGCGTGGCAGATCAAACATCGGGCGAATCCAACGCCGCCGCATCCATTGCCCTTGGAAAATGGCGCCCGGTTGACCCGCGCGGAGTTCGAGCGGCGCTATGAGGCCATGCCCCACATCAAAAAAGCCGAACTCATCGAAGGAGTCGTCTATATGCCATCCCCCGTACGTATCGGACATAGCCGGAAGCACGGACAAATTATGCTTTGGATTGGATCCTATCAGGCGGCTACACCGGGGGTGGATTTCGGAGATAATGCAACCCTTCGCTTGGATGCGGATAACGAAGTCCAGCCGGATGCCTTCTTGCGGATTGTGACGGCGGCCGGCGGCGCCTCGCGCGTCAGCGAGGATGACTACCTCGAAGGCGCGCCGGAGCTGATCGTCGAGATTGCGGCCAGCAGCGCCTCCTATGATTTGTACGATAAGAAAGATGTGTATCGTCGCAATGGCGTGCAAGAATACATTGTGTGGCGCATCTACGACGAGGCCTTGGACTGGTTTCAGCTCCAAGCGGGGAAATATCACCACTTGGAACCCGACGAGAACGGCCTCATCCACAGCCAAGTCTTCCCCGGCCTGCGCCTCGACGTCGCCGCCCTGCTCGCGGGTGATCTCGCCACGGTCATAGCGGCGGTCAAAGCTGGCGCTGAGACCGCAGAACACGCCGCGTTTGTGCAACGTCTGGAACAGCAGATGTAACGTTCTTGGCGCTTCAGGAATCCCCCGGGTGCAATCGCCAAGCGCTATTAGCGCCCCTCCAGCCACAACCCCGTAACGATGCCAAAAAGGTCTGTGATCCCCACAAGCGGGCAATTCCTGGCTGTTTTTAGGGTTACGGAGGGGATTGCCCGGCGAAATCCAAAAGAGCCGTTCTAATTTCTGGAACCACCATAGTCAAGCTGATTGAAGTGAGCTGGTTCATACAAGCGGAGGAAGAGGGTATGACCGTATTGAGATCTCAGGATGTGGAAACAGATACTATCCTTGGCAAAGCAGCTAAGGCTCTACAGGTTTCGGAGGAAGATGTGTTGAGGCAAGGGATACGGGCGTTGCTAGAACGTCGACTCCGTGACATCAAAGCTCAGATTTTTGAGCTTACGGGTTACTATGAAATTTCTTCTGTTGAAGAGATGGAGGAACAGTATCGAGACGGCACATTGGAAGAGGCTGATTCTTGGCGGGATCTACAGCACTTAGATCACTTGGAATACAAGCATGATCGTTTGCAAGAGCTTATTGAAATGCTACCATGAGCCATCTGATAGATATGGAACGCTTGCGCGATGTAGCTGAGGTCGAGTTCTCGGATATCGTGAATGAATAATTGACAATACTAACAGGTATCGGATGAGGAGGAAGGATGGCTGTTTTAGATCGGATTCAGAGAAAAGTGAAGCTGCTTCCCGAACCCACCCAATATCAAGTTCTGGATTTCGTGGACTACTTGTTATCTCGGTCCCGGCAAGAGGACATATTATGGTCAAAGTTCTCAGTCAGGTGGGCGCTACGTGGTATGGAAGATGAGGAATGGCCTGAGTACAGCACTCAGGATATGGTAGAGACGTGGGGATGAAAAAGCCAGGACAGGTAGCGCTGGTTCCTTTTCCTCGTGTCGATCTGACGTCCGGCAAACCACGCCCTGTTTTGCTGCTTGCTCGCGTGTCGCGTGCCTGGCCCCTACGATGATTGGCTGGTGTGCATGTTCTCCACTCGGCTTCATCAAGAGGTGCGGGGCTTCGACGAGGTTATTGATGCTGATGCAAGCGACTTTGAACCGTCCGGGCTGAAAACTCCCAGTGTGGTTCGGGTGGCTCGGCTGGCCGTGGTTTCTGACGAGATGTTATTGGGGTGTATTGGCGCCATCGGCGAAGAGCGTCTGAGTCGGATACAAGATAAGTTGG
>CAYXVS010000173.1:0-2074 GCA_964468735.1 uncultured Anaerolineales bacterium
CTCGCTCCTCTTCTCGCCGCTGATGGTGAGCGTATCGCGCGAAAGGGAGACGTCGATGTCCTCCTTGTCCATCCCCGGCAACTCTGCCGAGACCTTGAGCGCGTCCGGCGTCTCGACAACATCCACGCGCGGGCTGAAAAGCTCCACGTCGCCGCCAAAGGACGATTCAAAGGGCGCCAGACCAAATCCTCGGAACAGATCATTGAACATCTCGTTCATATCCCGTCGCATCGTGTCCAATGAGGTACCGGTTTGGCCACTCGATTCTTGGCGCTTGTCTAGCTTCTCTTGCTTCTCTCGATGCCATGGAACCAGTTCTTTAATATCCATTGATAGTCACCTCCTTAAATACGATACAACACATCAACCCTTACCGATCCTGGGCCAATTGTGCCATTGGGTCGGAATACCATTCCAACCCACATAGCTACGCTCAAGCCGATTGGACGGCGATCTTCTTCGTGGTCGGCTCGGCCTTGGGCAGGTGCAGATGCAATACGCCATCCTTCATCGTCGCTTCGATGTTCTCCTGGTCGATCTCATTGGAGAGATTGAAGCTGCGCTGATAATCGCCCACGCGATACTCGGCATAGGCCAGGCTATAGCCCTCCGGGCGCTCCGGCTCGACGTAGCCATTGATGGTGAGCACGTTCTTCTCCAAGGTGATGTCCACGGAGTTCTCATCAACGCCCGGCATATCGGCGATCAGGGCCACCGCGTCGTTCGTCTCATAAATATCGACCCGGGGGATGAACGCCGGTTTGGCGCGGGTGCGCTCCGCCTCACTTTCCACAACTTCCTGCTTCTGTCCTTCCTGAACCTGAAGGTTCTTTTCTTCAGCCATGTCCATTACCTCCCCTATTTTTTTCTGGTGTCGCTTTAGCTCGATTTCACACTGATCTTCTTGGGCTTGTCCTCTTCGGAGCGCGGCAGTGAAATCTGGAGCACGCCCTTCTTGAAGACCGCCTCAACCTGATCCGCCGCGACCTTGAACGGCAGGCGGAAGGAGCGCGTGAACTTGCCGCTGCCCCGTTCGCGCCGGTGATAGACCTCGCCTTCCTCCAGATCGACCGGCTCGCGGCTGCCGCCCACCGTCAGCGTGTCCTCCACCACCGAGATGTCCATATTCTCCGGGGCAACGCCCGGCAGCTCCGCCGTGACGATGGCGCCATCTTCATTGGCCCAGACGTTCATCGCCGGATAGCCGGAGGTCACGCCACCCTCCGCCTCAGACGCCAGCCCGCTGAAGAGCCGATCCATCTCGCGGCGCAGACGCTCCATCTCTAACCAAGAAGAACCTGTTCGTCTAAAAGGATACTGTAACATACTTATCCCTCCTTTGAAGTGAATTTGTGTAAACTATCTGTGTAAGCTACCTGTGCTAAAATGAAACGGGTTACGGGATGGATCAACCAGCCCATATCACATCCCCATTCTGCTTATATCGTAACAACCACAGATTAGAATCACATAAGCATAGCATTAGATATCCATTAGAAGCACCTGTTTAGTTTTATGCGGCCAAGGTGCAACGCACTTGAACTAAAGGAAAGCGGCGCCTCATGCAGTATATGCCTGGCGACAAGCCCAAAAGTGCGTTGCACCTCACAGGGCCTACCAAATGCACTCAATACGATAATAATCACAAAATTGACTATTGACAAAACGTAAATAGTCAGGTATAATCATAGTCGAGGAGGATACCATGCCAAGAGGACATCGCGGACAGGGAAAAGGTCCGGGACGAGGTCGCGGGCGGCGCTGGGGGCGGCGGATGCGCATCATAGAGCCAATGCTGCTTCTCCTGTTGGCCGAGCAGCCATCCCATGGCTACAAGTTAGCCGAGCGACTGACGGAGGTTTTCGGCGTGAGAGGCTTGCCGCCGCAGACGGTCTACCGCGCGCTGCAAGCGATGGAAGATCAAGGCTGGGTCGCCGCCGATTGGGATGTCGAAAGCGGGCAAGGCCCACCCCGCAAAGTGCATCAATTGACAGCGGAGGGCCACGCCGCGCTGGATATGTGGGCCGCCGAGGTGCAGGAGTTGCAGGAGATGCTCCAGAAGTTCACGGCGCGC
>CAYXVS010000173.1:2174-6394 GCA_964468735.1 uncultured Anaerolineales bacterium
TGGTCGCGTTGGGCTGGCGGCCCTGGTTATTGGCGATCCCAAGCGATGCAGGATTGGGCGCCCCAGCCGGGAGCGGGCACATCAGGAACGGAAGATCTAACCGCCCTGCGATCAGAGGTTGCCGCCATGCGTCGCGAAATCGACGAGGCGCTTCGACGTTTATCGGAAATGGACGTATAATCATCACACAGTAACTTTCACATCACCCAGGAGGTGTTTCCTATGAAAATAGTCATCAGTGCATCCGGCGCGACGCTGTCATCGCCGGTCGATCCCAGATTTGGCCGCTGTCCCTACTACCTCTTCGTCGATACCGAGACCGACCCCATCAAAGTGCAAGCGCAGCAGAACACAAGCGCGGCCAGCGGCAGCGGCGCCGGCATCCAAGCCGCCCAGTACATCGTGCAAGCGGGCGCGCAGGCCGTGATCACGGGTAACGTCGGCCCCAACGCTTACCAGGTCTTGCAGGCCGCCAACATCCCCCTCTACCAAGTGCAGGGGATGACGGCGCAAGCCGCCGTCGATGCCTTCAAAAGCGGGGAACTCGGCAACATGCAAGGCGCGAGCAAAGCCGCACACTCAGGGATGGGCGGCGGTCTAGGACGAGGGGCAAGTGCGCCCCCTCCCCCGCCGCCCCCGCCGAACGCCGGACAACCTAACGACGT
The DNA here is from genome assembly GCA_964468735.1 of uncultured Anaerolineales bacterium. Lineage (GTDB taxonomy): Bacteria > Chloroflexota > Anaerolineae > B4-G1 > SLSP01 > JAAAOZ01. The sequence goes on from CAYXVS010000173.1 coordinate 2,840, forward strand.
GCAGATGTTGAAGCAAGAGGTCGCCGAACTACGACAAGCTGTTGCGACGTTGCTTCAGAAAGTCGATGCCTTGACAAAGGATCAGTCGTAAGACGCTGCTTGAAAATAATCCTAACCTTGCGAAGGTTGCGCAAGTGACTTCAAAAAGTCTGTACTATGTGCAGCGAACAGGTTAATCTGTTTACAAAACTCTTGTTAACCTTCGCAAGGGTTCCCGATAACGCATTCGAGACGAAACGCGAGGAGGGTACCAATGTCTGAAACAGAGATAGAACAACGTAGCGATACATCGGGGGCCACAGAGATCGTCGATACAGATGATGCCACACCGGTACACAAGATAGAAACCATCGAGGTCATCGACGTCACCCCACCAGCAAAACGCCCCTCCCGCTTTGCCAACATCGTCACCCAGGGCCTCACCTTGCTCTCCCAGGCGATGCGACTTGCTATCGATATTCTAGAGACAAAGAGGACGCAGCAAATCGAGCCAACAGAGAACCGTCGCGCGCCCATCCAACCGGTCACATCGACGCGCAACCAACCCGTCAAACCCGACGTCCCCCCATCCTCCCGCGTCCCGCGCGGCGGCAGTGGGCGCCAACGACGACAACGAAGTGGACGTGGTCGTCGCCGCCATTGAGCGGCCCTTTGATCTTTTACCTGCCGGGAAGCTACAGGTGTTTAGTCTCTCGAAAAGTTAAGCCGTTCACAGCTTCCCGGCAAGTTTACGAGTTGAATCCAAGCAAAATAAGGAGGTGAATGACATGAGAAATCGACCAGGTGGTGGAGGAGGCCGTGGCCAAGGCGGTCGCGGCCAAGCCCAAGGCAATCAACCCGGCTCCGGGCCGGGGGGCATGTGCGTCTGTCCCTCCTGTGGACATCGCCAACCCCATCAACGGGGCGTCCCCTGCTATTCCGTCCAGTGCCCTGAATGCGGCGCGGATATGGTGAAGGAGTAAGGGTAAGTTTCACTTGTGGTAAAAACGTGGCGCTCTCCCGACGCTCGCGAAGGTCGGGGGAGCGCTGATATTAACCGTAGGTCGGAATGGTATTCCGACTCGGCGGGTTACCAATCCGCCCTACATCTACTTTTACTTTTAGAGGAGGCATTATGCGAATCGCCGTTTCAGCAGAACAAAACCAAGGATTAGAAAGCGTCGCGGCGCACCACTTTGGGCGCTGTCCGTATTATGTTTTAGTTGATGTGGACGATCACCACATCACCGCCGTGGAGAGCATCGCCAATCCCTACTACCAAGCGCATCGACCGGGACAAGTCCCCGCCTTCATCCGCGAACAAGGCGTGGATATGATGGTCGCCGGTGGAATGGGCCGCCGCGCCATCGCGCTCTTCCAGCAATATGGGATCGAGGCCTACACCGGCGCGGCGGGCACGGTGCGTCGCGCGTTAGAGCAGGCGTTGGGCGGCCAGTTGGAGGAGGCCGCACCCTGCGCCGGTCACGGCGGCCATGGCGAGCACAGCGAGGATGCGGAGCACGAGCATCACGATGAGGCATCGGGTGAGATCCATCGCCTGCGCGAGGAGGTCGGCGCGCTGCGCCAGCAGATCGCGGAGGCCGCCGGCGCCTTGGACAAGCTCACTTAGGCGCAGCGGCGATGATCACGCTCACGTGGATCACGGATGACGACGCCGCGCCGTCCCTGCGCGCCGAACACGGCCTCTCGTTTTGGATCGAGACGCCGGACGGGCAAATTCTCTTCGATACCGGCGGCAGCGGCGCGGCGCTCACGCACAACCTTGATTATCTCGACCTGCGCCCCCAAGACCTCGACGCCGTCATCCTCAGCCACGGCCACGACGATCACACCGGCGGGTTGGGAGGCATCTTGTCCCAGCTCCCCGCCAAAACGCCGCTCTACGCGCACCCCACCCTCTTCCGCGAGCGCTACTCCCGCCACGAAGGCGTCTTAGAATCACGCACGATGCCGCTCTCACGAGCGGAGGTCGCCGCGCGCATGGATCTCCGCTTGGATACAGCGCCGCGCGAGGTACTGCCCGGCATCTGGACCTCCGGCGAGATCACCCGTCGCCCTCACCCGGAAGGGAGCAGCGCGCATCACTTTATCAAGGACACAAAAGGCAAAGAGGAGTACACGTCCGATCCCTACGAGGATGATTTCTCGTTGATCATCGAGGGGAAAGATGGCCTCTTTCTGCTCTGCGGGTGCTGCCATGCGGGCCTGCTCAACACCATCGAGCACGTCCAACGCAGATGGGATGAGCCGTTGATCGGCATCGCCGGCGGGATGCACCTCACATCGGCGAGCGAGGAGGTCATCGACCAGACCGTGACCGCGCTGAGAGCACTCGGCCTGCGCCAAGGCCGCCCGCTGCGCTACCTCTGGCCCGGCCACTGCTCCGGCGATGCATTTCAGCGAACACTGGCGCAAGCCTTCGGCCCCGCCATCTACCGCGCCGGACAATCCGGCGGAGAACTCACCCTCGCGTAGCAACTTTTTACGCAGATTTTACGCATTGTGGAAAAAGTCGCACATATTAGCTCAAAGCCCCCGTCTCGGGGGCGTCTGCAAAGCGAGAGAGCCGCTTTTAGCCGTCCCCGGGGACGGGGACTGGGAGCTTTTTTGAATAGCGTGTCACTTTTACCTCAGCAAGATTTTACGCAATACGTTTTTCACCAAAGAACTTAAAACTTTCAACCCGTAACTTTCAACTTTTTTCACCAAGGAGCGTCGTATGTACATCACCGTCGCCAGCGGGAAGGGCGGCACCGGCAAGACGACCATCGCGATCAATATGATGCTCAGCATCGCCGAGATGGACGCTGCTGCCCGCCCGCCCGAACTGGTTTTCTTGGATTGTGACGTCGAGGAGCCAAACGCGCACCTCTTTTTGAATCCCCACATGGAACGCGAGGAGGACGTAGGCATTCTCGTGCCGGAGGTCGATGCCGAGGCGTGCACGCATTGCGGCGCCTGCGCCGAAGTCTGCGCCTACAACGCCATCGCCGTGATGGGCCAGCAGGTGCTCGTCTTCCCGCAGCTCTGCCACGGCTGCGGCAGTTGTGCCTACAACTGCCCGGAGGGCGCCATCCGCGAGGTGTTAGCGCCCACCGGGACGTTGGCCTGGGGCCAGATCGCCACGCCGGGCGCGGAGATCGCCTTCGGCCACGGCGTGCTCAACGTCGGCGAGGCGATGGCCACGCCCATCATCCGCCAGCTCAAGCAGCGCTCGCTGCCCCACGCGCCGGGATCGCTGGCCATCTTGGATGCGCCGCCCGGCAACGCCTGTCCCGTCGTCGAGACGATGCACGGCAGCGATTTCGTGCTCTTGGTCACCGAGCCGACGCCCTTCGGATTGCACGACCTGCGCGGCGCGGTGGCGGTCGCGCGCGAGGAGTTGGGCCGCCCCGTCGGCGTCGTCATCAACCGGGAAGGTGTGGGCGATGAGGGCGTGGCGCGCTTCTGCGCCGAGGCCGACCTACCCATTTTGATGCGCATCCCGTTAGATCGCCGCATCGCCGAGGCCTACGCGGAGGGCATCCCCCTGGTGAACGCCCTGCCGGACTATCG
>CAYXVS010000174.1:0-6387 GCA_964468735.1 uncultured Anaerolineales bacterium
GCTTGTGAGAAAGTTTAGCCCCGAAGGATGATGAAAATCCTTCGGGGCTGAGTCTGTGCGGTATAGCTGTGCCGACTGCAAACGGGATTTACGTCGGAATCCGCCGCTGCGCCGCCTCGACCTGGGCGCGCGTCTCGGCGAGCGTGCAATCGGTGTCGATGACCACGTCGGCGCGGGCGATCTTCTCCTCCTGCGGCGGCTGCGCCTCGATGCGCTGGCGCGCCTCCGCGCGGGAAAGATCGCGCTCAGACATCAGCCGCGCAAGCTGCGTCGATGCATCGCACGTTGCGACCCAGATCGCCTCGTAGGACGCGGCCATGCCGCTCTCCAGCAGCTTAATCGCCTCGACCACGACGACGGGCGCGTCGCTGGCCGCGATGCGCTGCTCGACGGCCTCAATCGTGGGCGGGTGCACCAGCGATTCCAGGCGCGCCATCGCTGCCTCGTCGTGGAAGACCACCGCGCCCAACTTGCCTCGGTCGATGCGCCCATCGGGCGTCAGGATCTGCTCGCCGAACGCCGCCACGACCTCGTCGTAAGCCGGCCCGTCCGGCGCGATCATCTCGTGAGCGACGCGGTCAGCGTCGATATGCTCGGCGCCCAGCGCCGCCAACATCCCTGCCACCGTGGATTTTCCCGTGGCGATGTTGCCCGTCAGGCCGATGCGATAGGGCGGGCGCGTCACGCGACCGACATCTCCGGGACGTCCGAAAGCTCCGCGACCTCCGACCACTCTTCCAGCAGGCGATCCATCTCTGCCTCGACCTTGCGATATTCCGCGCCCAATTTGGAGACGCGGGCCGTATCCTGCGCGCGCCCGGCCAAGTTCAAGTCGGTGGTGAGGCGTTGAAGTCGCGTCTCCAAGGTGTGGATGCGCTCTTCCAGGCTCTCCAAGCGCTGCTGCTGGCGATCCAAGGCGCGCTGCCGCTCGCGCTGGGCGCGCTGTCGCGCCTCCCAGGCCTGTGCGGCTTCACTTTCTCCGTTTCCCGCCCTGGACTCGTTCTGGGCCTGATGCCACGCCTCGTACTGCGCGTAGCCCTCCGAGAATTGATGCAGGCGCCCATCGACGATGGCCCACACGTGCGTGGCGATCTCGCGAATGAGATACCGGTCGTGGCTGACCATCAAGACCGTGCCGTTGAAGTCATCGATCACTTCTTGGAGCGTCTCCTGCGACCGGATGTCCAAGTGATTGGTCGGCTCGTCCAACAGCAGGAAGTTGGCCTGCTGCAAAGTCAGGAGCGCCAGCGCGACGCGGGCCTGCTCCCCGCCGGAGAGCACCCCGATATCCTTGAAAACCGTCTCGCCCCGGAAGCCATAGCGCGCCAAGAAGGAGCGCGTCGCCTGCAACGAGGACATCCCGGCGTCCAGCAGCGTGTCGATCACGCGCTTGGTTGGGTCCAAATGCGCCTGAATCTGAGCGAAATAGCCGACGTGCACGCCGGCGCCCAGGCGAATATGCCCATCCAGCGGGGGAATATCGTTGAGGAGGGTGCGCAGGAGCGAGGTCTTGCCAGAGCCGTTTGGGCCGATCAGGGCGACGCAGGCGCCGCGATGAACCTCGGCCTTCTCGATGGCGACCAGCGGCTGAGCCGGCTCGTAGCCGACGCTGAGCTCTTTTAGTCGCAGTACCAGATCCCCGCTGCGAAGTTGGGTCTGGAGATCGATGTGAATATCCTGATAATCCTGGGGCGCTTCAAGGCGCTCCATCCGATTCAGGCGCTTGAGACGGCCTTTGGCCTGCGATGAACGCTGACCGGCCATATAGCGCTGAATAAAATCCTCCGTCTCGGCGATTTTCTGCTGTTGCGCCTCGTAGCGCGCCTGCTGACGCTCGCGGCGCTCGGCGCGCTGCTGCGCGTAGGCCGTATAGTTGCCCTTGTAGGCATCCATCCGGCGGTGGTGCATGTCCCAGACGCGATTGGCGACGGCGTCCAAAAAGGCGCGGTCGTGCGCCACGACGATCATCGCGCCCGACCACTGCTGGAGGTAACTCTCCAGCCACTCGATGCCCTCGAGATCCAAGTGATTCGTCGGCTCATCCAACAGCAGGAGATCCGGCTCCTCCAGCAGGAGGCGCGCCAACAGGGCGCGGGTCTTCTCGCCGCCGCTGAAATAGCGGACGGGCTGTTGATATTGGGCCTCGGTGAAGCCCAGGCCGCTCAACACCCGCTCGATGCGGGTCTCGTAGGTGTAGCCGCCCGCGCGCTCAAAGGCATCGAGCCGGCGGCCATAGCGAGCCATCGCGTCCTCTTGCAGATCGGGATCATCGGTCGCCATCGCCGCCTCGAGGCGACGCAGCTCGGCCTGTTGCGCGTGCAGCTCCGTGAAGACCGCGTCCATCGCCTCCCAGAGCGTCGCGTCGCTCTCGAAATCCGGCGATTGCGGGAGGTAGCCCAATCGCACGTCCCGCGCGCGATGGATCTCGCCCTCGTCGGGGATCAGGTGACCGGCGATCATATCCAATAACGTACTCTTGCCACAGCCGTTGACGCCCACCAAGGCGATGCTCTCGCCGGGATGGATGGTCAGTGAGATATTGGAGAAGATTTCATCCGCTCCAAAGTATTTTGTCAGTTTTGATGCTGAAATTAAAGTCATAGTCTCTGCATTATACCAGACTTCTGGAGAGACGTGAGTTGGACACTGAATGTAATCATCGGGGGCGAAACTTGCACAAAAGGCCTTTAGCTTTACAATATCATCAATGAGCGTATCTATTCATCATGAAAGAGGAGCCGACGGTGACCGATACCCAATCAACGGATAAGTACGACAGCCCCTGGAAGGAGGCGCTGGAGGTTTACTTCGCCGAGTGTCTCGCTTTCTTCTTCCCGCAGGCCGCAGCGGACATCGATTGGTCGCAGGAGTATCGCTTTCTGGACAAAGAACTCCAGCAGATTGCGCCCGAGGCGCCTACCGGGCGTCGCACGGTGGACAAGCTGGTCGAGGTGTGGCGCAAGAGCGGAGAGGCCACGTGGGTGCTCATCCATCTGGAGGTGCAGAGCCAGTACGAAACCGACTTTGCGGAGCGGATGTACGTCTACAACTACCGTATCTTCGACCGCTACCACCAACAGGTCGCCAGCTTCGCGATCTTGGGGGACGAACGCCCCAACTGGCGTCCGACCCATTATGGCTACAGCCTGTGGGATTGCGAGATCAGCCTGACGTTTCCCGTGGTCAAGTTGTTGGATTATCGGGAGCGAATCGCCGCGTTGGAGCGGCATCGTAATCCCTTTGCGGTGGTGGTGTTGGCGCATTTGCACACCCAAGCGACGCGGGGGAAGCCTGAGGAGCGCTACGCTCTGAAGTGGCGGCTGACGCGGATGCTGTACGAGCGCGGATACACCAAGCGCGATGTGCTGTTGTTGTATCGGTTTATCGACTGGGTGATGCGATTGCCAACCGAATTGACGGAGCAGTTCAAAACGCGAGTCATTACGTATGAGGAGGAGCGCAAAATGGCCTACATGACGCAGACATATCAGTTAGTTAAAGAAGAAGGTATTCGACAAAACGCGCAAGAGGCTGTGGTGGATGTGCTCGATATCCGTTTCGGCGCGCCCGAACCCGCGATCATTGAGCGCGTCAATGCCATCGATGACACCAAGATGCTGAAGGCGCTACACACGCAAGCCGTGGTAGCCGAGTCGCTCGAGAAGTTCCGGCAGTTTATGGATGAGCTGCTGAGCCAAGCGGCGCGGTCGGAGGATCAGCCCCCATCCTCTGATGTGTAACGGGGAGAACTGAGCCGCTTTTCTCTTCGCTAGATTGCTGAATGCTGCTGACGATATTGACGACAGATTCATAGCTGATTGGATAACCAGACAACGATGCCAAATCCTGACCGAGATTATCTCACCCTATCCCTGAAGCAATATTGGTTCGCGCCGCCGGTCGCGCTCTGGCGCGCCATCGAGTTGCGGACAGCGGCGACCGAGGACTATCCCCGGCCCATTTTGGACTTGGGCTGCGGCGATGGCCTTATCGCCGAGGCGTTGTTCGCAGGGGAGCCGCCCTTTCCCATAGCAGCGGGCTTCGATCCGTGGTGGGCGCAGGTGCACCGCGCCCCCGCGCATGATGTTTATCGCTCTGTTCAGCAGGCCCGGGGCGATGCGATGCCCTATCCCGACGAATCATTCGCGACGGTCTTCAGCAACTCCGTCTTGGAACACATCCCTCATCTGATGCCGGTCTTAGAGGAGGCTGCGCGGGTGCTCCGCCCCGGCGGGCGCTTGATCGTCACCGTGCCCAGCGACGCTTTCCGGCGTCTGCTGGCCGGCTATCGCGACCGCGTGGAGGTGGGCGATTTCAACGGCGCGCAGGCCTACGCCGATCAAATCGACCGCCGATTGGAGCATTATCGTTATCCCACGCCGAAGCGCTGGGCGGAGATGTTGGACCGCGTGGGGTTGCGCCTGCATCACACGCGCTACTACATCCCCACCGAGGTGGAGATGTTGTGGGATCGGGCCAACGCGCGCTATGGCATCTACGCGGGACGCGGGCATTGGTATCGGTTGTTGGCGTCGCCGCGATTCCGGCGACTGGGCTATCAGGGTTGGCTCCGGCGGTGGATTGTGCGGCGGCTCAGCCGACGTTGGCGCGCGGCGTATGAGAAGGATGTACCCACGGATGGCGTCGGCGGCGGGTTATTGGTCGTAGGGGAAAAGGAATAGCTTATTTCTATGCACAATGAAGCAGCAACGGATCGGGAATGGGATGAGATCGTCGCGGCGCACGCGAAGGGCAGTATTTTGCAGACGCGCGGCTGGGGCAAGCTCAAATCGGAGTTTGGTTGGGATTGGGACTTGGCCCGAGCGGGAGAGTCGGGCGCGTTGATCCTCTATCGTCCCCTCCCGCTGTCGCTGGGGGCCATCGCCTACGCGCCGCGCGGGCCGGTGGTGGATTGGCGCGATTCGCAGGCCACGGCAGCGCTCTGGCAGGAGATGAAGGCCACGGCGCGACGACGGCGCGCGTGGGCGCTGTGGGTCGAGCCGCCGCTGTTGGACGCGCCCGATGCCCGATCACGACTCCAAGCCTTGGGCATGCGTCCCACGTTGCGCACGATTCAACCGCCGCGCACCATCGAGATCGATCTCACCCCCTCGGAAGAGGATATTTTGATGCGCATGAAATCCAAGACCCGGTACAACATCCGGTTGGCGGAGCGCAAGGGTGTGCAGGTTCGCGAGGGGGATCTGCAAGATGTCTCGACTTTTCATCAGCTCATCGAGGCCACCAGCGAGCGCAACGAGTTCGGCGTGCACAGCGCGAGGTATTATCAGCGCGTGATGGAGATTTTCCACCCGCAGGGGCAGGCGAGCCTGTGGCTGGCCGAGGTCGAGGGCGATGTCGTCGCGGGCATTATCGTCGCTGCGCTGGGCGACCGGGCGTGGTACTTCTACGGCGCTTCTTCCAGTCGACACCGCAAGAAGATGCCGACCTACGCCCTCCAGTGGGCCGCGATCCGCTGGGCCAAGGCGCGGGGCTGCGCGACCTACGACCTGTGGGGCATTCCCGACGCCGATGAGGAGACCTTGGAGGCGGAGTTCACCCAGCGCAGCGATGGGCTGTGGGGTGTCTATCGCTTCAAGCGCGGGTTCGGCGGCGAGGTGACGCGCTTTGTGGGTTTGTGGGAAACGCCCTTGCATCCCCTCTACCCCTTGGCGGCGCGCCTCTATGCTCTGCGCGAAGGGCGTGGAGGTATTGAATAGTTTATCCGTTAGCGAATCTTAAGTAAGCAAAAGGAGATATACACATGGACTACACTCTTGAAGAATTCAAACATTGTGATTTGTTAGAGGTCAGTGGTCGCATCGATAGTCAGACCGCACCCCAACTGGCCGAAGCGCTGGATGACCTTCTTGATCGTGGGCGTTATAATATCGTCATCGATCTCCACGATGTGTCGTTCCTTTCCAGCGCCGGGCTGCGCGTCTTGATCGATACGCAGAAGCAGTGCAAGCGGCTGAACCGGGGCGAGATGGTCTTATCGCGGGTGCCGGATCGTATCTACGAGGCAATGGACTTGGTCGGATTTATTCCACTGTTTGAGATCTTCGACGATAAAGTTCACGCCGTCGGCTATTTCTAAGGAAATTTCGGCGCAAGGGTGAACCATTTTCAAGCTGCCCATCGGGAGCCGCCTTGATGTCGGCGTCGAGCAGGCCATCGCCCCATTGAGGCCGTTCCAAGAAAATAAACCTCCCAAATACAGCGATTTTCCGCCTGTGGCCCAAAGGCCCCATGGCCGTGGGAGGAAAAAAACATCTGGTTTGGGAGGTTTTAACCTGGAACTACCTGAGGCGGCTTTTTTTATCCTGATAATTAGCATTAGGTTTGACCGCAAACCTAAGAACCGAATAACTAAAGACGAGATCT
>CAYXVS010000175.1:0-2964 GCA_964468735.1 uncultured Anaerolineales bacterium
GAGGTCTCCAGCAGATCCTCGTGGGCGCCGATGGCCCCGATCCGCCCCTGGCGCATCACGATGATGAGATCGGCCCAGCGGATCTGCGAGAGGCGATGGGTGATGAGGATGGTCGTGCGGTCGGCGGCGGCCCGCTCGATGGCGCGCTGGATGCGATCCTCGGTCTCGCTGTCGATGGCGCTGGTGGCGTCATCCAAGATAAGGATCGCCGGGTCGGTGAGGAAGGCGCGCGCTAGGGCCAGGCGCTGCCGCTGACCGCCGGAGAGCGTCGCGCCGCGCTCGCCGATCACGGTCTCATACCCATCTTCAAAGCCCATGATGAACTCGTGGGCCTGGGCCGCCTTTGCCGCCGCGATGATCGCCTCGCGGTTGGCCTCCTGCTGCCCGAAGGCGATGTTCTCCGCGATGGAACGCGAGAAGAGAAAGATGTCCTGCTCGATGATCGAAATCTGCCGACGGAGCGCCTCCAAATTCCACGCCCGCACATCCACGCCATCCACCAGCACGCGGCCCGCGTCCACATCGTAGATGCGATTGATGAGCTTGGCGATGGTCGATTTCCCGGTGCCCGTCTGCCCGACGACGGCGACCGTCTGCCCCGGATCGACGTGGAAGCTGATCTCCTCCAACGTCGTGTGATTTTCCTCGATGTCGCAGCTTTCATCCACTATGACATCCTCGTAGCAGAAGCCCACATTCTCGAAGGTCACCGCGCCCTTCATCGGCGCATCGTAGCCGCCGACATTCTCGCCCAACGCCGTCCGGGTGTTGATCAGCTCCAGCAGGCGGCGCGCGCTGGCGATGCCGGAGGCGACGCGGGAGTAGGCGAACTGCGCCGTCCACGTGGGGAAGCCAAAGAGCAGCAGCAGCCCGTTGAAGGCGATCACATCCCCGGCCTCGATGTACCCCAGGCGGAAGAGGAGCAGGCTGTGGAAGAGGCCCGCCGCTTGCAGTAGGCCCAGCATCAGCAGCGGGATAAAGCGCGCTTCGATGTTCGTCTGGCGCACGTAGGCATTGCGCCACTCGCGGATCTTCTGCCGGAAGCGGTTGACCTCGTGCTTCTCCTGCGCGGCGCCCTTGACCGTCTCGATGCCCTCGATGGCCTCGGCCAGGGCGGCGTTCACCTCACCGAAGTTTTGGCGGACGGCCTCGGCGGCGGGGCGCAGTTCTTGCAGATAGGCCCGCACCACAAAGCCGTACATCAGCAGGTAGATCACGGGCGTGATAATCAACTGGGGATGGATGCCGGGCGCCACGAAGAGCGGCATAAAGATGAAGTTCGCGGAGCCGATGACTAAGTTGATGCCCGGATTGAACATCATATTGACCTCGCGCACGTCGTTGGTGGCCCGCGCCATCAACTCGCCGGTGGGATAGGAATCGTGGAACGACATACTCTTCCCAATCAGGCTGATGTAGAGTTCGTCGCGGATGTCGCGCTCCATGCGCTGCCCCAGCGTCTCGCTGAACAGGTTGCGGCCCATCTGGAGGATGAGGCCGCGCACCAACTGCGAGCCGGCGATCCACAGCGCCGCGTCGCGCAGCGTGATCAGATCGGCCGGGGAGGCGACGATGGCATCGAACGCGCGCCCCACCAACATCGGGACGGCGGCGGCCAGCGCGGCGTTCCCAATCGCCCCGATGAAGATCCCCAAAATCACTAGCTTGTATTGCATCGCGTGGGAGAAAACCCATCGCCCCGGCCCGCGTCGATCCGCCTGCCAACTTCGCTCTATCGTAAACTCACTCGTCATCCATCCTCCAACTTCCAATATCTAACATCCAACTTCCATCATCCAAATAGTTGCAGTGGCTAGGTATTTTAAGTCGAAGCGGGCGGGTGTCAAGGCGATGTTAGGAGGAGGTTGGAGGTTAGAGACGCCGTCGCATCCTTGACACTCGCATCAGACAGGGCATAATCTTATGAAGATGATGACGCTAAATCCGTTATCCAGAGAAACGATTGGAGGCTTACCCGATGATGAGAGAATTTCCCCAGCCCCGCGTGGTGGTCAGCAAATGCCTGGGCTTTGATCATTGTCGCTACAACGGCGCGATTATCCCCGATGCGGTGGTCGAGCAACTCGCGCCGTACGTGACTTACCTCACCGTCTGTCCCGAAGTCGAGATCGGCCTAGGCGTGCCGCGCGATCCGATCCGCGTGGTGATGATGGAGGAGGAACGCCGGCTGATGCAGCCCGCCACCGGCGAGGATGTCACGGCGCGGATGCGAGACTTCGCCGCTGCGTATCTGGATGGGCTGGAGGCTCAGAAGGCCATCGACGGCTTTATCCTGAAGGGTCGCTCGCCCTCGTGCGGCATCAAGGATGTCAAGGTCTACGCCGGCCTGGAGAAGGGGCCGCCGCTGCCCCAGAAGACCGTGGGCTTTTTCGGCGGCGCCGTGCGCGAGCGATATGGACATTTACCCGTGGAAGAAGAGGGGCGCCTGAAGAACTTCACGCTGCGCGAGCACTTCTTCACCGGCATCTTCACCGCCGCCGATTTCCGCGCCGTCAAGGCGGAGGCGGCGATGGGCGAGTTGGTGCGCTTCCACAGCGATAACAAGCTGCTCCTGATGGCCTATAATGAGCAGGAACTCCGCCTTATGGGGCGCATCGTCGCCAATCCACAGAAAAAGCCGGTGGCCGAGGTCCTCGCCGAGTACGAGACGCATCTCTGGGAGGCGCTGGCGGGACCGCCGCGCCGCACCGCCGGGATCAACGTGCTGATGCACGCGCTCGGCTACTTCTCCAAACAGCTCTCGTCGGAGGAAAAGGCGTACTTCCTGGACTCCTTGGAGAAGTATCGGGCCAAAAAGGCGCCGCTGAGCGTGCCGGTGAGCATCTTAGGCGCGTGGATCGTGCGCTTCGAGGAGCCGTATCTGGCGCGTCAGACCTTCTTCGCGCCCTACCCGGAACCGCTCATCGCCATCAGCGACTCCGGCAAGGGCCGCGAAGTGAGCTA
>CAYXVS010000175.1:3064-6373 GCA_964468735.1 uncultured Anaerolineales bacterium
AAACCTATATTCAGAAATTAAGGAGGGACTAACCAATGGCAGCTCTTGAACCCAAACGAACGTGGCAGTTGTACGCGATCATCGGCGCTGTGCTCGTCGTATCATTACTCATCGTGATGTTGGGCCAACCCACATGGCAGAGCGGGTTGATCCGCTGGGGCGCTTTAGTCGGCTACCAAGGCGTCTTTTTGGCCGCGCTCTCCGCGCTCTATTTGGTCGAACTGACCAAGTACTTCGGGCGCGGCTTTGTCAAACTCCACCACATCGTCTCGATTATGGCCCTGAGCACGCTGGTACTGCACGGCGGGATGGTGGCCTGGCAATTTGGCCAACTGCGCGTCTTGGCGCCCAGATTCACCTCGGTGGAGAACTTCGTCCGCTTTGGCGGCGCGCCGGCCCTCTGGCTGATCATCTTGGCCGCGCTGGCCGCGTGGCAGCGCCAAAGCCTGCGCGATCAATGGCGGCCCATCCACTGGCTGACCTACATCGCCTTCATCTTGGGCACGATCCACGCGCAGATGTTGGGCGGCAGCTTCCAGCACCTCGTCGTGCGGATCATCTCCATCGCGATGGCCGTCGCCTTGGTGGCCGTCTTCGCGACCAAACGCCTGCGCCAGCAAAAGCGCCGCAATCGCAGCAAAGCCTAGACGCACAAGCTTTACGCAATGGTAGCTACTCAGACTTTCACCTTCCGGGAAGCTATAAGTGGATTTTCTCAATCTAACATTCCCTAATCAAGCCAATTCTCCTAATGTTGAGCTGTTCACAGCTTCCCGGAAGGTTTAGCTGAATAGTTATTACGTAATACGCAATACGAAATACGTTTCACGCATCTTGCCACAATACTTTTGATATAATCATCGGAGGACAAACCAACCATGCCAAAAATCACTTTTATCGGGGCGGGCAGCACGGTCTTCGCCAAAAATATGTTGGGCGATATCCTCAGCTTCCCGGAGTTAGCCGCATCGACCATCGCGCTCCACGACATCGACGCGGAGCGCCTGGCGACCACGGAGGCGGTTGCGCATCGTACCGCCGAGCTTCTGGATGCCCATCCCACCATCGAGGCCACGACGGATCGGCGCGCGGCCTTGGAGGGCGCGGACTACGCGATTAACATGATCCAGGTCGGCGGCTACAAGCCGGCCACGGTCACCGACTTCGAGATCCCCAAGAAGTACGGGCTGCGCCAGACCATCGCGGATACGTTGGGCGTCGGCGGGATCATGCGCGCGCTGCGGACGATTCCCGTGCTGCTGGAGATGGCCCGCGATATGGAGGCCGTCTGCCCCGACGTGTTGCACCTCAACTACGTCAACCCGATGGCGATGAACACCTGGGCGTTGAATCGCGCCAGCGAGGTGACGACCATCGGCCTGTGCCACAGCGTGCAGGGGACGGCGCAGCAACTGGCCGCCGACATCGGCGTGCCCTTCGAGGAGATCAACTACGTCGCCGCCGGGATCAACCACATGGCGTTCTACCTCACCTTCGAGCGGGACGGCGAAGACCTTTACCCGCTGCTGCACCAGGTCGTGGCGGAGGGCCGCGTGCCCGCCTGGAACCGCGTCCGCTACGAGATGTTGGAGCGCCTGGGCTACTTCGTCACGGAATCGAGCGAGCACTTCGCGGAGTACACGCCCTGGTTCATCAAGCAGGGGCGCGCCGATCTGATCGAGACCTATAATATCCCCTTGGATGAATACCTGGGCCGCTGCGAGGCGCAGATCCGCGCCTGGAACTATGCCGAGGCGGCGCAGGCCCATCCCGACGCCGATCACGAGGCGATTTTGCGGGAGCGTCTGGCCGATATCGAGGTGATGCCGGGGATGATCGAGCACATCGTGCACACGTTCGAGCAGATGGACGAGGTCACGCGCAGCCAGGAGTACGGCTCGCGCATCATCCACAGCCAGGAGACGGGCGCGCCGCGCGTGGTCTACGGCAACGTGCTCAACACCGGCCTGATCGATAATCTGCCGGAGGGCTGTTGTGTGGAGGCGCCCTGTCTGGTCGATAAGAACGGCGTCCAGCCCACGCACATCGGCGCGCTGCCGCCGCACTTGGCCGCCCTGATGCGCACCAACATCAACGTCCAAGCGCTCGTCGTCGAGGCGATCCTGACGCGCCGGCGCGAGCACATCTATCACGCCGCGATGTTGGATCCGCACACCGCCGCCGAACTCACACTCGATGAGATCTGGTCGCTGGTCGACGAGTTGTTAGCAGCTCATCAAGAGTGGCTGCCGGAGTGGATGTCGAATGATGGAGGAGGACAGGGATGACTTTACAACAACGAGTCACGCAAGCTTTTGAGGAACGCTTCGGCGCGCCGCCGACCTTCGTGGTGCGGGCGCCGGGGCGCGTCAATTTGATCGGCGAGCACACCGACTACAACGACGGCTTCGTGCTCCCGATGGCCATCGACCGCGCCATCTGGATCGCGCTGCGCGCCCGCGAGGATGACCGCGTGCGCGTCGCGTCGTTGGATTACGAGACGACGGTGGCCTTCGCGTTAGACGCGCTGGAAAAGGGCGAGGGCTGGGCCGAGTATCTCAAGGGCGTGGCCTGGGCGTTACAGGAGGCGGGCCATGAGCTGCGCGGCTGGGAGGGCGTGATGACGGGGGATGTGCCGCGCGCGGCGGGCCTCTCGTCCTCGGCGGCGCTGGAGATGGCCGCCGCCCGCGCCTTCGCGGCGGTCTCCGAGATCGCGTGGACGCCGGCGCCGATGGCGAAGTTGGGCCAGCGCGCCGAAAATCAGTGGGTGGGCGTCAACTGCGGCATTATGGATCAGATGATCTCCGCCGCCGGCGAGGCCGATCACGCCCTGCTCATCGATTGCCGCTCCCTGGCGACGGAGCGCGCGCCGCTGCCGCCGGAGGCCGTCGTCGTGGTGCTGGATACGGCGACGCGCCGAGGGCTAGTCGATTCGGCCTACAACGAGCGGCGATCCCAATGCGAGGCCGCCGCGCGCTTCTTCGGCGTCCCCGCCCTGCGCGATGTCAGCCGCGAGGAATTCGAGGCGCGCGCGGACGAGTTAGATCCGGTCACGCGCCGGCGCGCGCGCCACGTCATCACCGAGAACGCGCGCACACTCCAGGCCGTCGCGGCGATGCGCGCGGGTGATCCCGATGAGATGGGCCGCCTGATGCGCGCCAGCCACATCAGTCTGCGCGACGACTTCGAGGTCTCCAGCGACGCGCTGAACGCGATGGTCGCCAGCGCCTTGGAGGCGCCCGGCTGCTACGGCGCGCGGATGACGGGCGCGGGCTTCGGCGGATGCGCGGTCGCCCTCGTCCAGGCCGA
>CAYXVS010000176.1:0-6356 GCA_964468735.1 uncultured Anaerolineales bacterium
GCCCGATGGCCGTGGGAACCGCCGTGCTTAGTGGCGAATACTTTAAGACACTAACAATTTTACGTAATACGCAATACGTTTTACTCATCAGCCCCTACCCTATTCGGACGAAGAAGTACCCAGTTAGAAACACTACCCCCAAAAGAGATACTATGGCACGTAGAAAAAAGAAAAAGATCAATATCCAAATCAGCACCGAGCGCCAGTTGGATTTATTAGGCTGGAGCCTATTCTTTCTGGCTCTGCTGACCCTACTGAGTCTGCTCTCGGTGCAGCGCGGCACGCTGACCGATTGGTGGGTGCAGGTACTGACCACGGCGTTCGGTTGGGTCATTTATCTGATGCCGATGCTGATGGGAGCGAGCGGGCTGTGGCTGATCCTCCGCCGCTTGGGCGACCGCATTCCCACACCCGATGCGGAGCAGTTAGTCGGCCTCAGCCTGGGCTTCTTCATCCTCCTGCCGACGATGCATCTCATCGTCCATCTGCTCGAACCCGAAGTGGCGCTGAATGCGTGGGTCAATCTTGGACGCGGCGGCGGCTGGATCGGCGCGCAGTTGTTAGGCCTGGGGCTGGAATGGCTCGGCTTGGCCGGGATCATCATCACGCTGCTGATGGGCTGGGTGATCGTCATCACGCTCACGGCCAGCATCTCCCCAGCGGAGGCCGCGCAGTGGATCGTGCGTCGCCTCAAGCGCGCGCGCCAGGCCGCCGCCTCCCAGGGCGCGATGCAGATTCCCTTCCCCGATCTAGCGGCTGAGGCCGAGGACAAGAGCGATGAGAATGGAAGCGAGCCGGCGGAAAAAGCGGCCTCCGCGACGGCCTCGGGC
This sequence comes from uncultured Anaerolineales bacterium, assembly GCA_964468735.1. Taxonomy (GTDB): domain Bacteria; phylum Chloroflexota; class Anaerolineae; order B4-G1; family SLSP01; genus JAAAOZ01. The sequence continues at coordinate 831 of CAYXVS010000176.1, forward strand.
AAGAAGTCTCGCCGCTCTCAGCGCAGCAAACAGAAAAAGGGGGAACCGGTCATCAACGGAGGACGCGACGACGATGAGGACGACAACGCGCTGGAGGTGGGCATCAAGACGCCGACCACCGGCTCGCAGACATGGCGGCTGCCTTTAGTCAAGGACATCCTTGAAGAAGGAAGCGAGCAATACTACAGCGAAAACCTGATCCGCCAACAATCCCGCATCATCGAAGAGACCCTAGTGAGCCTGGGCGCGCCCGTCCGAGTCGAGGAGATCAATCACGGGCCGGTCGTGACCCAGTTCGGCGTGCAGCCGCTCTTCATCCAGCGGCGCTCCGGTAAGAAAACCAAGGTCAAGGTCAGCAAGGTCGCCAGCTTGGCCGATGACCTGGCGCTCGCGCTCTCCGCGCGCAGCATCCGCATCCAGGCGCCCATCCCCGGCAAGGGGCTGGTGGGCATCGAGGTGCCGAACGAGGAGACGGTGGTGGTCTCGCTGCGCGACATCATGGAATCGAAACACTTCAAGAAGGCCAAGGGAACTCTGCGCTTGGGCCTGGGACAGGATGTCTCCGGTCAGGCGGCGGTGGCCGATCTGCGCCTGATGCCGCACCTGCTCATCGCCGGCGCGACGGGCGCGGGCAAATCCGTCTGCGTCAACGCGCTCATCACCGCGATGCTGCTCCAGAACACGCCCGACACCCTCCGGCTGCTGATGGTCGATCCCAAGCGGGTGGAGTTGACCCAATACAACGGCGTGCCGCACCTGCTGGCGCCCGTCATCGTGGACATCGATCGCGTCGTCCCGGCGCTGCGCTGGGTGATGCGCGAGATGGATAGCCGCTACAAGCGCTTTGCCGAGATCGGCGCGCGCAACATCGAGGATTTCAATCGCCGCATGGAAAAGATGGACGCGCAAGCAGAGGCATCGCCCATCCCCTACATCGTCGTGCTGGTAGATGAGCTGGCCGACCTGATGATGCAATCGCCGGCCGAGACCGAGAAGGTGATCTGCCGCCTGGCGCAGATGTCGCGGGCGACGGGCATCCACCTGGTGATCGCCACGCAGCGCCCCAGCGTCGACGTAGTCACGGGCCTGATCAAGGCCAACTTCCCCGCACGGATCGCGTTCGCGGTTGCGTCCTCCGTGGATTCGCGCGTAATCTTGGACGTCCCCGGCGCCGAGCGGCTCTTAGGCCAGGGGGATATGCTCTTTATGCCGCCGGACGTCAGCCAGCCCAAGCGCTTGCAGGGCGCGTTCGTCTCCGATCGCGAGATGGCCCGCCTGATCTCCTACTGGCGCAAGGCCGTGGAGCCGGGCAAAGCGCCCAAACAGGCTCCGATCCCGCCCGCGCGCGGGCGGGCGGCCGCCTTGGAGCAGGCCCAACTCTTCCCCGATTTCAGCGATGAGGTAGAGGCTGCTGCGCAGTTCGAGGATGAGCTGTTGCCCTCGGCGGTGGAGATCTTCCTGGAGGAAAATCGCGCCTCGGTCTCGATGTTGCAGCGCAAGCTGCGCATCGGCTACACTCGCTCGGCGCGGATGGTCGATTTGCTCACCGACATGGGGATCGTCACGCCGGACGCCCAAAAGGGCCAATCGCGGGCCGTGAATCGCGCGGTGGCGGAGAAACTGCTGGAATCCATCCAGCCGGAGGATGAGGATAAAGCGCTGGTGTGAGAACGACAGCGACGCGCGCGGATGGCGTAGGTCGTCACCGCGCACGTCGCGTACAGAGTTACATCATCTCCCCGGTGTGCAGAGAGATCACTTGAGTAAGATGATCGGGGGAACGCAAGTCGAGGATGACCGCGCCGCCCCGATGCGACCTCACTCCTTTCTATCTTTTTGCCACTTCTCAAGCTCAGGCCAATTGAGCTTGCGCTCCGGCTGCGCCGGGCTGTTGACCATCTGTTGGACGGCCCCGGAAATCGCGTCTGCATCCGCGCCGTCCATCTCAGCGGCGACCGCCCGCACCGCATCGGATTCTTCCTTAGAAAGGTCGCGCCCCAATTCTGTCTCCAACTGGGTGAGCGCCAGAAGGAGCGCCAATTGATTCGGGTCCAACTCTCCTGTGCCCTTTTCCCGCAGCCACTTGGCCTTACCAGGATTGAAAAGTCCTTTATCTTTTTCGGAATCGCTCATATTATCCTCCTACCCTCCATCCTTCGTTATACCTCCATTGTAGCATGAAATGGTCAGAGCAAAAAGCGCATTTAAGTTATAGAAATTGGAGAAGGGAGAAGAGAAAATGCCCTCGCAGATGCCCATTCCGTTGGATCGCGTGCGTGCTTGGTGCTTCGATTTGGACGGCACCTTGATGGATACCGATGACGAGACCGTAGAAGCCCTGAGCCGCTCCCTGCGCTTGCTGGGCGAGGAGCGCGCCGCCCGTCTCGCCCGCCGCCTGGTGATGTTCGGGGAGACGCCGATGAACGCCATCGTCACCGCGCTGGACTTCTGCGGATTAGATGCGCTGATGTTCAAGCTGCGGGCGCGGATGCGCAGCACAGCCCCGGCGACCTTTCGCATCATTGCAGGCGTGAATCCGCTGTTACGCCATCTACGGGAGCACAATCAACAGCTCGCGGTCGTCTCCACCCGCCCGGAGGCCGATGCGCTGACCTTCTTGCATCAACATGGGCTGGATGAATGGTTCTCGCTGGTGGTGACCAACACCACGACCAAGCGCCTCAAGCCCCATCCAGAGCCGGTGTTGTACGCCGTCCAGCACCTCGGCTGCACCTTGGATGCGTGCGTGATGGTCGGCGATACGCCCGTCGATGTGCGGTCGGCGCGACGCGCGGGCGTGTGGGCCGTTGGCGTTCTCTGCGGCTTCGGGGAAGCGCACGAGCTACATCGCGCCGGCGCGCACTTAGTCCTCCCCTCCACGGCGGATCTGCTGCCAATGTTGAAAGAGGATATAGGCGAATGAAGGAATAAAGGTTGTCCTACCCCTGACCGGTGTTATAATGGGGGCGTTGCCCCTGTAGTTCAATGGGATAGAACGCAGGTTTCCTAAACCTGTTATCCAGGTTCGAGTCCTGGCGGGGGTACCAACAGCATCTATATCAAGCACAAAGCCCGAAGGCAACCACCACCTTCGGGCTTGATTTGTTCTCAACAAGAAATAGAATCCGCCTGCTACCAGCGGTCGTATTTCACCAGGTCATCCAGGGCTTTGCGCTTCTTCGGCTTGGCCTCGTCATCGGGATAACCCAGCGGGGTGAAGGCAATCGGCTCGACGCCCTCCGGCAGATCCAACACCTGGCGGGCAGCCGCCGGATCGAAGGCCCCGACCCAGCAGGTGCCGAGGCCCAACTCCGTCGCCTGCATGATCATGTGATCCATCACAATCGCGGCATCGACATCAGCATAGTTTTTGTCATCGTACTGCTTGCGATGCCACGCCTTCTCCGGGATGGCGCACACACAGAGCACCAGCGGCGCTTGGACGAACCAATCGCGCCCGTAGATGCGCTGAAGATCCGCCGCGCGCCCCTCAGTCTCGATGACGATCACGCGGATCGGCTGGCGATTGGCCGCCGTCGGGGCAAATTGCCCGGCCTCGAGCACCTGATCCAAAGCTTCCTTGGTCACCGCATCCGATTTATAGGCCCGCACACTGTAACGCGCCTTGTAGAGCTTAGAAAAATCCATCTAATCGCCTCCTTGCATTAGCTGAGTGGTGAATTCAAACGAACTACTACTATTTTTATGGATGTGAGCGGTTTTGTCAATCGGGCGCTTTCCGAACTTCCAGGCAAACGCAACGGATCCCATTATCCGCGATGAGATGCGCGGGCGGGTTGAAGCGTCTGAATCCGGCCCCAGCGGTCCGCTTCGATATGCCAGGTCTCATGGGACCATTTGCCTTGCGTGTCCGGCTCGGCGGCCGGTTTGTATTCATGTAGTAGGATAACGATCCCGCCATTTTCAGGAACGCGGCTCGCCTCCAATACCTCATACGTCCGATCTGTGATGCGCTCCGCATCTGCATGAGAGTGAATGTCCGTGCCCTCTAGGAGATTGAGGGTCCGAATGGCGGCGTCCAGCACCACATGGAGCAAATTCTCCATATCAGCGAAAATGGGTTGCGGGACCCGCTCCTCCAATTGATTGAGGTAGTCTTGAATGGCTAAGAAGGTGAAGCCGGCCGTGAGCAGTCCCATCATCCCCACATAACTGCCGGCGAAGATCAGTTTGTACAGCATAGACTGCGTGTCCCCTCTCTGGTGCATAACAAGGACAATGGTGCTCAAGACGCCGCCAGCAAAGAACATCATCCCAATCAGAAAAGGGAGCGAGTAAAATTTTGCCTCGTAGATTTGAGTTGCCCACTTATGTTCACGCCAGACAAGCCGTTGAATATAGAGCAGGATGATGACCAATTGCGAAAGCCCGATGCCGAAGGCCATCATAAGGTAATGCATAGTCGTGGCATTTGGCAACCATATCAGAAGGAAAGCAAGAATAGCTCCCAAGCTGGGCAAAAGGCCCAGGGCGCCCCACCGCTTTATAAATTCCACCAGCGGAAAATCCTCCCGCTCCCAGACGGTGACATCGCTTTTGCAGCGGGGACAGAGGCGCTTTTCGCCCACCACGGTGCGACAGTGCTGGCAGAAATCCTCACCCCGGCGGAGGGGCCTTCCACAATTAGGGCACAAACAGGCCTCAATAGTATATTCTCCGTGGCAAGTCTTGCAAATCGGCATATTCATTCCTCCTGCTGCTCTTGGCATGACTATTTTTGATAGATGTCAGGATAGATGTCGGTCGAGTCAGATGTGAACAACTGGTTGATAGCCGCCGTGATCCCTCATGCAGACAAAGACGTGCGTTAAACAGCGCGGTTTCCGCGATTCGCTGCATAGCCTCCGAAGACCAACAAAAATCAAAAAGAGCCGTCAAGCTTACGTTCGGGATCGACGTCGCTGTCCAAACAACATCATCACTAACATCGCTGCTGGCCACAGCCATGCCAAATCGACGCGCAAAGGCAGCGGCGTGCGCTCAACCGTCGGATCAAAGCGCACAACGTGGAATCGCTCCTTGTGAGATAGAATCTCCTCGTGCGTCGGGCGGATACCTTCATCCTCAAAGTACCATTCCATTAACTTTGGTTCCCGCTCCTGTATCATATCGAGGATCTTCATCAACTCCTCGTCATCCGTCACCCGGGTGGCGAGCATCCGCTCCGCCCCTTGCCATGTCTGGATCGTCACATGGGGATCAGAGGAGAGATTCTTGTACCAATCTGATTGTGGCCAAGCGCAAACAACATAGATTTTTCCCCGCCAGGTGAGATATTCCAGCATCGTATGGCGGGCCAGACCACTTTTGCGCCCCCACGTCGTGAGCACCACCAAATAACGTCCGATAATCGGCCCCAATCCCAGTCGCCAAAGGATCAACGGTATCCTAAAAAGAAGGCGGCGGATTTTATCACTGGGATAGGTGGTCATCACATTTTTTCCGATACGATCCAGTTGTTCAGTGAGATCTACCATATCTACCTCCATTTGGATTATGCTATCT
>CAYXVS010000177.1:0-6324 GCA_964468735.1 uncultured Anaerolineales bacterium
TTCTCCTTTCTTGAGTGTTTGATGCTTGAGTTGGTGAGAAAAAGAAGGATAGTCATCCCCGCTTGGGCAAGGGGGATAATTACATTGAGAATAGCATAAGAGGGTAGATAGTCAATAACATTGTGGTCGTCGTGAGTTTTTGAAAAACAAAACCGGCCCTGACGTTGCATCAGGACCGGTTTTGTGATGTGGGAGGTCGGCCCCCTTTTCTAAATCTATCCTTCAATCCAATGGGACGGATTCATAGTTGAGAGAGGCATCCACCAAGTGGATGTAAAGTTTCTGCTCAGTTGCGCTTCCGGTCATCCATGCAGCGCGGTTGTCCAGGAGAAATGCATCATCTCCACGATGCAAGTGATGCTCATCCGTGATCAACGTGGCTTCTTGAAGGATGTTGCCATGGTCATCAATGACCATCCCATGTACGCCGTTAAAGGTGTCGTTATAATCACCGGTGTTGAGCCATTCCTCCCAGAGAATGATATACTGATCCCCGCCAATGCCAATCAGTTTGGGGCGCTCAGCGTGCAAGTTTGAGCCAGAGGTATACTGCGTCAGCCACCGCAGCCGATTTGTGTATTGCTCTCCACTTGAGGTCACGGTCAAGGTGTCCGGTAAGTTTGGATCGATGCTGTTATCGTTGCCGTTGACTCGGACGATGGCCAAGTTGCGCGGCCCATTGATGGTGTTGCCTGTGGCGGCGCTGTTTTCTGTTGCGAACAGGGCGATATAGTCGTACGTCGCGTCGTTCTCAATGAGGGCGATATTACCCAGTCTCGTATGGGTATTGTTTTCTCCAGTGGCGCCCTTGATGTGAAAGAGAGAATAGGAGGTATGATCCCGGGCAAACACAATGTAGCGAGGGTACGCATCTCCCAGATGATGCTCGATAATGCCCTCCCCATCATAGCATAGCCGTTGATCGAAGGAGTGACTGACCCACACGGAAGAGACGCGCGTAACGGCGCCGCTGGTAGCATTTAGCCGGGTGGAAAGTGCCTTCTGATGACGTACACCGTTGCTGTCTGGGTTGGTGTTGATGCTATGTACCAGCGCGATCTCGTTGCCCCCTACCGCCAAGCGCGATGAAGCAAACGTCATCGGGTTGATGATCATCTCGGCGTTGCTGTCGTAGGCATGTCGAGCTGTGTCCAGATCAATGTTGAATAGGACGTTCCCCATCGGATCCAGCTTTATCACTCTGACGATGTTGCTGCGGTATGTGTCGGGCGGTGGGTAGGTGGGATCCACGACGTCACTTTCATCGACGCCGGTGGCGTAATAGCGATTGCCCACGTCATCCGTCGCCAATCCCATCACGCGATCCAGCATGGGGATGTCGGTGCGTGATTGGGTGATCTCGTATCCGGTTGCATTAGGCTCGATGTGCAACAACACAGCATGCCAGGCGGTGTCAGGGTTATAATCCTGAGCTAAAACATCCAGCTCAACGCCGTTGGATGATACGATAATCTCCGGCGTCTTGCCGTAGCGTGTGGCCCAGTTGGAGGGGCCGACCACGTCCTGCTCGTTCGCATCAAACGGCGTCAGTAGATTATTGGGCGGCGGGGAGGTTTTGGTGCTGAACTCCCAGATCGGCCCGGTGGTCGTGGCGCCTTGCGAGTCCGTCGCGACGATTTGCCAGTAGTAATGTGTACCCGCGTTGAGCGTGCCTGGATCGTAAGACGTGGCAACTTGATTATCAGAAAGCAGCACATCAGGTGTGCTATCGTCTGGTTCTAGATAAATGGCATACGTTACGCTATCGCCATCAGGGTCGCCGCCGGTCCAGCTCAGGTCTACGTCTACGCTCTGGGATGTGGCATCGTCTGCTGGCGAAGGATTGTTGGGTGTATAGGGCGGGGCGTTTGTGGGGCCGGGCGGCGCATGGTGGCGTAGAATGAGCGGCAGGAAGATTGAGTTACCTTCGTTGACGGTGATATAGTCCCATTTAGTCTCTGTATCGGATCCGCCCTCGCCATTAACGGTTAGTTCGACTGTGTAGCTTCTTATTTCCTCGTAGGTATGCTGCACGCCGTTGCACTGTGTGCTGGTCTCTCCATCGCCAAAATCCCAGGTGCATGTGTCGTAATCACCTAGGGATTGGTTGCTGAAGTTTACGGTGAGGGGGGGCGTGCCGGAGGTAGGAGATGCTGTGAACGCTGCTTGTACTTGATCGTAGAATGTAACACAATCCGAACACGTATAGGTGTTTTCTCCGCCTAATCCACTGACCGTTAACGAGACGGTGTAAGTGCCCCCGCTCTCATACAGATGAGTTGGATGGTCACAGTCGTCGCTGGTGTTACCGTCGCCGAAATCCCAACGGCATGTGTCATAAGCTCCTATGGATTGGTTGGTGAAGGCGACCGTTATCGGCGTGATGCCGGTGATTGGTGCGGCGCTGAAATTAGCCTGCACCGGCTCGTAGGTGGTGATGTAATGGGTGCGCGTTAGGGTATTGATTCCGCCCCGACCGCTGATCGCGAGCGTGACGGTGTAGATGCCGTCGAAGGGGAATATCGCCGTGCCTGCTTCCTGCGCGTATTTGTGGGTTGGATTGCCGCAGGTAGTCTCGTCTTCACCATCACCAAAGTCCCATCGACAGGTATCATAGTCGCCGGTCGAAAGGTTCGTGAAGTTGACCTCTAAGGGCGATGGCCCTGATGTCGGTGTGGCATTGAATTCAGCTTCCACGGGATCGTAGATAGTGATATAGCGTGGGCGAGTCAAGGTGTTGATCCCGCCCTGACCGCTGACTGTGAGCGTGACAGTGTAAGCGCCATCTGACGCATACTCGTGGGTTGGATTATCACAGGTATTGTTGGTGGCGCCGTCGCCGAAGTCCCAGGTGCATGTGTCGTAATCGCCGGTGGAGGTATTTGTAAAGACGACGGTCAAGGGTGCTATTCCCTCGGTGATATTGGTTGTGAAGTCAGCGTTTGCAGCCTCGTAGGTGGTGATGTAGTTCGGTCGAGTTAATATATCCGTGCCGCCTAATCCGCTGACTGTGAGCGTGACAGTGTAAGCGCCGTCTGACGCATACTCGTGGGTTGGATTGTCGCAGGTATTGCTGGTGGCGCCGTCGCCGAAGTCCCAGGTGCAGGTGTCGTAATCGCCGGTGGTGGTGTTGGTAAAGACAACGGTCAACGGAGCGACGCCGCTAGGGGATGCTGTGTCAAAGTCCGCCCGCGCATGTTGCAGGTTAGCTTGCCACAATTCGCCGCCGTGGGCATCGTTCCAGGTGCCGATGTGGAGATGACCGTTGAACATCATCGTTGCGTTGCTCCACAGCGTAGCGTAGTTGTTAGCATCGCCCCAGCCGTCTGTCCGAACCGCGTCCCAGGTTGAGCCGTCGTCGCTTCTCCAGACCTGTGCGCCCGTATCATTATAGATGACGGCGTAGAGGGCGTCATAAGCAACATGAAGCGATTCTAGTTTTTGGTTGTCGTTATCTCCAAAGCCATCGGTTATCACTGATGACCAGGTGGCGCCATCACTGGATCGCCAAAGTTGTGCGCCCGTGGTGTTATTGCGCGTGCCAATGTAGAGTTGGTCATCGAAGACGGCAAACCCACCGGTATGCGTGTTGTTGGGATCATCAAACCCGCCTGATGCAACCTGCTCCCACGTGCTGCCGTCGCCCGAACGCCAGATTTCCGCACCATCGCTCTCATTCTCACAAGCGGCGTAGAGTTGATCATTGAAGACGGTCAGGCCGGTGACGATGTAGGGGTTGGGGCTACCGTGCCCATCTGTCACGACCGCCTCCCACGATCCGGCATCGCCGGTGGGACTGCGCCAGATGCTAAAGCCGTCGACGTTGTTATGCACAGCGGCGTAGAGATGACCTTCAAAGGCGGTAAGTTTTGTAACCGCTTCATTATCGCTATCCCCAAAGCCATCTGTCACCATAGCAGACCAAGTTATGCCATCAGACGAACGCCAAATCTGACCCGCACTTCCGCCCCAACCGGTACCGGCATACAGATAGCCCTCGTAAACGGACAATTCGAGGAGAGCATTACTGGCTAAACTGGTGGGTGTGACATTTTCCCACGTTGTCTCATCCGTGGTGCGCCAGATTTGGCCATGATCGCTATTCCAGTTCGAGGCGCCGGCATATAGATAGCCGCTGAATTCGGCTAAGGCGGTGACGCCAGTGGTCTTCGGATCCCCAAATCCGTTGATGTTGACCTGTTGCCAATCGGGTACGCCCAGGGCAAATGATTGGACGCGGGCGTTGAGATTGTCTGCGATGTAGAGGGTGCCTTGATTGTCCACCGCGACGCCGGCAGGGTGGCGCAACTCGCCGGTCTTGCTGCCCCAGATACCTCCGAGGGTGGTCAGATAGGCGCCCTCACTATCGAAGACCTGGACGCGCTGATGATAGATATCGGCCACGTAGATCCGACCCTCGTCGTCCACAGCCACACCACGTGGTTCCAAGAAATGGCCGAAGTCCTCGCCCCACTCGCCGGTGACGCCCGCGAAGGTGGTGCAGCTACCGTCCGATAGGCACTTCTGCACGCGCTGGTTCCAAGCGTCCGACACGTAGACATTCCCGTCACCGTCCACGGCTACGCCCATCGGCCCGTTGAAGTGGGTGTTGTCACTGCCGGACATATTGGTCACGCCGGCAAAGGTGGTACACACGCCGGCCGACGTGCATTTCTGCACCCGATGATTGTCCTGGTCGGCAACGTAGACGTTACCATTCGCGTCAATGGCCACGTCGAAGGGATCTTCAAGGTGATCGTCGTCCGAGCCTGGCTCACCGGTCACGCCAGCGAAGGTGCGGCAACTGCCGCTCGCCGTGCACTTTTGCACGCGGTGATTGTCGGTGTCCGCTACGTAGGCATTGCCAGCGCCATCCACCGCCACGCCTGCCGGGCCATCCCATAAACCGCCAAAGTGCGTGTCGTCGCTGCCGTAGACGCCAGCTTCGCCTACGGACCACTGGGGGGTGCCATCAGCGCTGAGCTTGATGAGACGATAGCCCTGATACTCCGTGAGGAAGAGGTTGCCGTCGCTATCCACCGCCACGCCGTAGGGAGCGTTGAAGTGGTGGTTGTTGGTGAGATAGGGAGCATCGGGCGTGCCCATAAAAATCCCCAATTCGGCGCCACTACTATCATATTTGTGGATGGTATGATCGTAAAAGTCGCTGACATAGACATGACCGTTGGAATCCACCGCCACGCCAGCCGGCCATTCGAGGCCCGTGGCGAAAAGGTTACAGGTCCATCCGAACATATCGGCGGAGCACTCTTTGACGCGCCCGTTGGCACTGTCGGCGATGTAAAAATCGCCGCTACCATCGATGCCCAGTCCTTCGGCCAGGCCATAGGCCAGATTCAGATTGTCCGCCCCATCCCCGGCGCTGCCGGTGCCGTGAATCGTGCTGCACGACCAGCCATCCGTGTGGGAGCAGCGTTGTACGCGGTAATTGTTCACGTCAGCGACGTAGAGAAAATCACCACTGTTGAGGAAGATCTGAGCTGGGGTGTTGAAGTGTGCGGCATCGCTGCCCGGTTCGCCGGTCACGCCGACGGTCGTGCTGTAGACCGGCGTCCCCTCCACGTCAAAGGTGTAGACCTGGATGCGGTGATTGTTAGAATCCGAAACATACATGCGCCCGCTGCTGTCGAAGGCGATCCCGCGCGGGGTATCGAAGTGGGTGTTGTCGTCGCCGGCGTTCCACGGGTCATCGGGTGGGAACTCTTGTAGAAAATTGCCACTGGCATCGTATTGAGCTACACGATGTCGATCTATCGTCCAGATGTCACCATCGCTGTCAACAGCTACATCTGTCGGATGATTGAACGTGTGTTCTCCTCGGTTCTGGAGACCGGCGGTGCCGATGCTAAGCAAGTTGGCGCCATCGGAGGGGTTGTATTTGAGTAGGCGAGCACCCAACTCTTCGGCGAGGTAGAGATTGTCACTATCATCAATGAAGAGACCATTCGGCCCGTTCAGATGAGCCGTATCAGCTGGGTAGGCGGTTTCCGTCACGCCGAAGGTGTCCGTGTAGCGAAAGCTGATGCCCGGCTCGCCCAACTCCAGCGCGGGCGCGCGGTTGCTGACAATGGAGAGGCCATACTCGGTGGTGCAGCCGTAGGCGTACTCATCCCAGTGGTAGACCTTGACGTAGTAGGTGCCGTCGCCAGGCGCTTGCCAGTCGAGGCACGAGGATGGCCAGCGATTGGGACAGTCATCATTAAAAGCGAGTAGCGTACTGCCATCGGTGTCGTAGAGTTCCAGCACCGTGTCGGCGTGACCGCCGGTGTTGCCGGTCGAGAGGGTGTAGGTAACGCCGGCTTG
>CAYXVS010000178.1:0-6317 GCA_964468735.1 uncultured Anaerolineales bacterium
GCGAATGGACAGCGGCCCGGCGCGCCCGGCCATCCAGAGATCGAGATGGCGCTGATAGAGTTGGCGCGGCTCACGGGCGAAGCGCGCTATCGCGAACAGGCCGCGTATTTCTTGAACGCGCGCGGTCACGGCCTCTTGGGAGGGCGGGCCTACTACGTGGATCACGTCCCGTTCCGCGAGATGCCGCGCCTGGCCGGCCACGCCGTGCGCGCGCTCTACCTCTGCGCGGGCGCCGCCGATCTCTACACGGAGACCGGAGAGGCGGCGCTGCGCGAGACGTTGGATCAGCTGTGGGAGACGATGGTCGCGCGGCAGATGTACATCAGCGGCGGCGTCGGATCGCGGCACAGCGGCGAGTCGTTCGGCGCGCCCTTCGAATTGCCGAACGCGCGCGCCTACGCCGAGACCTGCGCGGGCATCGCTGTGGTGATGTGGGCCTGGCGGATGCTTCAACTGGGCGGCGATCCGCGCTACGCCGATGTGATGGAGCGCGCGCTCTATAACGCCGTGCTGCCCGGCATCTCGTTGGATGGCGAGCACTACTTCTACGACAACCCGCTGGCCGTCCCGCCGGAGGATGCGACCTCGGCGCGGCGGCGCGATTGGTTCACCTGCGCCTGCTGCCCGACAAACATCGCGCGCCTGCTGGCGATGATGCCCGGCCTTATCTACGGCTTCAGCGCCAAAGATGAAGCGGCGGGCGTGTGGGTGCATCTCTACGCGGCGAACGAGGCGCGGCTCACCCTGCCCGATGGCCGCGAGATCGCGCTGATGCAGCGCACGCGCTATCCGTGGAGCGGGCAGATCACGGTGGAGGTGTTGAGCGCGGGCGAGTTCAGCCTCTGGATGCGCGTCCCCGGCTGGAGCGATGACGACGTCGCGCTGACGGTCAACGGCCTGCCGTGGGAGGGGCCGGTCACGCCGGGAACCTATGTCCAGATTCATCGCGCCTGGCAACCGGGGGATGCGGTCTGCCTCCACCTGCCGATGGAGGTCCGCCGGATGGCGGCGCATCCCTACGCGCTGGAGAACACCGGTCGCGTCGCGCTGATGCGCGGGCCGGTGCTCTACTGCCTGGAGCAGGTGGATCATCCGGCGGATATCGATCTGCGGGATGTCGCGCTGACGCCGGCGACCGCGTTCGCCACGGCGTTCGAGCCGTCGCTGCTGGGCGGCGTGCAGGTGCTGCGCGCCTCGGCGGTGACGACGCCGCCCGCGCCCGCCTGGGCGGATCGATTGTACCGGCCCAGCTCAGGGGGGAAGGTCACGTCGGCGGGCCGAGCCGTGAATCTGACAGCGATCCCCTACTTCGCCTGGGCCAATCGCGCGCCCGGCGCAATGCAGGTCTGGTTGAAAAATGATGAATGAGGAGGCGTAGATTATGGCAGTATGGGGCGGCATTGAGGCCGGCGGGACGAAGTTCGTGTGCGCGGTGGGCAGTGGCCCGGAGGATATCCACGCGGAGACGCGCTTCCCGACGACGACGCCGGAGGAGACGTTGGGCAAGGCGATTGACTTTTTCCGCGAGGGCGTGGCGCAGGGCGCAGCGTTGGAGGCGATTGGCATCGGCTCCTTTGGGCCGGTCGATCCCGACCCCGATTCGCCCACGTGGGGCTACATCACCACGACGCCCAAGCCCGGCTGGGTCAACACCGAGGTCGCGGGCGCCATCGGGCGCGCGCTGGAGGTCCCCGTCGGCTTCGACACCGACGTCAACGCAGCGGCCCTGGGCGAGTATCGTTGGGGCGCGGCGCAGGGACTGTCGTCGTTCATCTACCTGACGGTCGGCACCGGCATCGGCGGCGGTGGGATGGTCGAGGGGAGACTGCTGCACGGGCTGATGCATCCAGAGATGGGCCATCTGCGCATCCCGCACGACCGGAGCGCCGATCCCTTCCCCGGCAACTGTCCCTTCCACGGGAATTGCCTGGAGGGCCTGGCCGCCGGCCCGGCCATCGAAGCGCGATGGGGCCGGCGCGGCGAGACGCTGCCAGAGGAGCATCCGGCGTGGCCGTTAGAGGCCCGCTATGTGGCGCTCGGTCTGGTGAACTTCATCCTCACGCTGGCCCCGCAGCGGATCGTCATCGGCGGCGGCGTGATGTCGCAACCGCACCTCTTCGAGCTAGTGCGCGCCGAGGTGCAATCGCTGCTGAACGGTTACATCCAAGCGCCGGAGATTCTAGACGAGATCGACGCCTACATCGTCCCGCCGGGGCTGGGCCAGCGGTCCGGCGTGCTGGGCGCAATGGCCCTGGCCGAGCGGGCGGCGGGATGACAGAAGGAGACGGCAAAATGCCCAAACGAAAGATCGACGAGTTTGCGGAGGAGCGCGAGCACCTCAACGACATCGTGATGCAGTACGCGGGGCGCGACATCAAGCGCTTCTATGGCAACCGTTTAGTCTTGTGAGGTGCAACGCACTTTTAGACCTATCACCAGGCATATACTGTATGAGGAGTTACTTTTCCTTCGGTTCAAGTGCGTTGCACCTTGGTTTGCTCACAAAATGAATGTCATCAGAAAGACAAGGAGACTAAAAGTATGACGAACAAATTTCGAGAGATCGCACCTACGGAGATCACGGACAACGTTTTCAAATTGATCGATCAGGATTGGATGTTGGTCACGGCGGGCGCGCCGGATCACTTCAATATGATGACGGCCAGTTGGGGCGGGCTGGGATCGCTCTGGCACGAGTTGGTGAGCTTCGTCTTCGTGCGCCCGCAACGCTACACCTATCAATTTATGGAGGCGGCGTCGCACTTCACGCTCACGTTCTTTGATGAAGAGCATCGCGATGTGCTGAACTATTGCGGCACGCACTCCGGTCGGGATGTGGACAAGATCGCGCAGACGGGGCTGACGCCCGTGACCGGGGAGACCGGCGCGGTCTACTTCGCGGAGGCGCGTCTGGTGCTGGAGTGCAAGAAGCTCTACGCGCAGGATCTGACCGCCGAGAGCTTTGTGGATGTGGCTGTGCAGGAGAAGATCTATCCAACGGGGGATTTCCATCACGTCTACGTGGGACAAATCGTGCATTGCCTACAGCGAGCGTGATATCGATATCAACTGACACTAAAACAGGCCCTCATTTTGAGGGCCTGTTGCTTTTTAAGAAACGTTGGCGGTCTAAAATTCCACTTTCGAATCGGACGGCCCGACGATGGGCAGGCTGAACGCGAAGGTGCTGCCTTCCCCCACCTCGCTTTCGACCCAGATATCGCCGCCGTGCGCTTGCGCCGCCATCTTGCACAGCGTCAGCCCCAGGCCGGTGCCATGGCGCGGGCCATCCTGCTTGACCTGCCCAAATTTCTCAAAGATGTGATCCTGATATTTCTCCGGAATGCCCGGCCCCGTGTCGATGACGCTGATGATCACCTCCTCGCCCTTGCGTTCTACCTTGGCGGTGATGGCGCCGCCTTCCGGCGTATATTTGAAGGCATTAGTCAGCAGGTTAGAGATCACGCGGGAGATGAGTTGGGGATCGCAATTGATGACCGTCTGGGTGGGGCAGGGAGCGATTTTTAGATTTTGGCCCTCCAACTCCGCTGCTGCGCGCATCGTCTCCGTATTTTGCGCGACGAGCTTGCAGATATTGACCGGCTCCAGGTGTAACTCGAACTTCCCGGCCTCCATTTTGTTGATATCTAACAGCTCGCTGACCAAACTTAGGAGCATCTTGCCGCTGTGTTGCGCGTTTTTTAGTAAGTTCTTTTGATCACCGTTCATCTTATCCCCTAGCGTCATCAACAGCAGATCCAGCGCGCCGGTCAGCGCGGTGATAGGATTGCGCAGGTCGTGGATAATCATGTGCGTGAGGTTGTTTTGCAGCCGTTCGGATTTGATCAGATCGGCGTTGGTCTCCTTGAGTCGCTCGGCCAAGACACCGGCTAATTGGGATGTGATCAGTGTGGGGATGGCGACCGCCAGCCAGTTGATGATCAGCAATGGCCCGCGTGTCTGAGGATCGAAGGTGAGATCCCAAATGAGGACCATCTGGATCACGCCTAGATATTCCAGGAGCAACATCAGCGCGTAGCTGACCACGCTGACGAGGGCAACGATCGTCGCGCCTTGGCGCCCCAATAAAAAGGAGGCGGCCACGACGACCAGCAGATAAAGCGCGGGCATTGGGGTGAGCGGCCCACCGGTATAATGAACGGTGACGGTAATAATGACGGCATAGGCGATCAGTGCGACCCAGGAGATCGCTTTGATAGGCCAGCCTCTCTGCACGCCGTAGATGCCGATGACCGATATGGTAGCTGAGCAGAGTGCCAACAATGTGGTCTCCATCGGCGGAATTTGGAGAGAGATGACCAGCGGGCTGGTCGTCAGAATCATCGCGCTCAGGCCGATGGTGATGATGCCCGCGTACAAGAGTGTGTTGCGTAAGTCGCGCGCCTCTTCGGACTCGATGGAGCGTTCGGGATTTGAATTAAGGGGGTTCAGGTTCATCATTCCTAACCTTATCTTGATGCCTTGGACTAATTTCAGTTTAGATGATTTTTATCGAGTTGTCAACCTGGCGTCTCAAATTGATCGTTCCCCCTACCGGTGATATACTTGAAGGTGTCTTTCCATTTGTTTCACCAACAACCAACCCGATACAACAAAGGAGCATAACGACTCGGACTTCTACCTTCCGGGAAGCTATAAACAGGTTTTATCAAACTAAAGTTGCTCGATTAAGCCAGTATCCTCCAAAGTAGGTTATTTGCAGCTTCCCGGAAGGTTTAGACCCTCTCCCTGAGTAGTTACAAAGGAGCCTGATTTATGACGAAAACCGTTCACGTGCTGGGCATATCCGGCAGCTTGCGCGCGGGATCGTACAACACGCGACTGCTGCACGCGGCGGAGCGGATGATGCCAGCGGCGATGGCGTTGGAGATCTTCGATCTCGCGCCGATCCCGCTTTATAACGACGATGTCCGCCGCGAGGGATACCCTCCGCCCGCGCAAGCCTTCCGCGAGCGCATCGCGGCGGCGGATGCGGTGCTGATCGCGACGCCGGAGTACAACGGCTCGTACACCGGCGTGTTGAAGAACGCGCTCGATTGGGCCTCGCGCCGCCCCGATCCGCCGCTCGGCGGCAAACCGGCCGCGATCATGGGCGCCTCGACGGGGAACTTCGGCACGGCCAAGGCCCAACTTCACCTGCGCGGCGTCTGTGCCTCCCTCGATATGCACGTGGTCAATCGCCCCGGCGTGCTAGTGATGCGCGCGCAGGACAAGTTCGATGCCGAAGGGCGATTGACGGACGAGACGACCCTTCATTTTCTGGAGGAACTGATGTCCGCGTTAGATGCGTGGGTGCGCCGTCTGCGCCCTTAAATCACCGTCTTACTGACTATGCAAGCGAGATCTATATGGTTGATATAATGCCTGATTTCGACGACGTCCGCCAGGCGGCGCGGCGGATCGCGCCCTACGTGCATCGCACCCCCATCTTCACCAATCGAACCTTGGACGAGCTGACCGGCGCGACGCTCTACTTCAAGGCCGAGAACCTCCAGAAAGTCGGGGCGTTCAAGGCGCGCGGCGCGTGCAACGCCGTCTTTGCCCTCTCTGACGAGGACGCCGCGCGCGGCGTCGCCACGCACTCCTCCGGCAATCACGCCCAGGCGGTGGCTTACGCCGCCGGCCTCCGCGGCATCCCCGCCACCGTGGTGATGCCCGAATCGGCGCCGCCGGTGAAGGTGGCCGCCGTACGCGACTATGGCGCGGAGATCGTCTGGGCCGGATCGCGCCCCTTGGATCGCGAGCGCAAGCTGGAGGCGGTGTTAGCGGAGACCGGCGCGCACTTCATCCACCCCTCCAATGACGCGCACGTCATCGCGGGGCAGGGGACGGCGGCGCTGGAGCTGGTGGAGGAGATCCCCGATCTAGACCTGGTGATGGCGCCCGTGGGCGGCGGCGGGTTGCTGGCCGGGACGGCGCTGGCAGTCGCGGGCCGCGCGTCCGCCGCGCGCGTGATCGGTGCGGAGCCGGCGGCGGTGGACGATGCCGCGCGCTCCCTGCGCGCGGGGCGCATTCTCCCGCCCACCGGCGCCCCGACGGTCGCCGATGGCCTCTGCACCTTCTTGGGCAACGTGAACTTCCCCATCATCCAAGAGCACGTGAGCGACATCGTCACCGTGAGCGAGCAGGCCATCGTGGACGCGATGCGCCTCATCTGGGAGCGGATGAAGCTCATCATCGAGCCATCCTCGGCGGCGCCCGTCGCCGCCCTCTTCGAGCATCCAGAGCTGGGCCGGGGGCAGCGCGTGGGCATCATCCTCTCCGGCGGCAACGTCGATGTGACGCATCTGCCGTGG
>CAYXVS010000179.1:0-2569 GCA_964468735.1 uncultured Anaerolineales bacterium
ATTTGAACCATAACCATGCTTGGCACACCTACGACATCGAAGAGGTATTCTCCATCCTGGAGACGGACCATCGCGGATTGAAAGCCGAGGAGGCGCAAAGCCGCCTGGAGCACTACGGGCCGAATGAAATCGAGACGGATGAGGGGGTCAATCCCTTAGAGCTTCTTTGGGCGCAGATAAAAAATCCGCTCGTCTTCGTGCTGCTCGCAGCGGCAGCGATTTCTCTCCTTGCGGGTAAGAGCGCCGACGCGATTGTGATCGGCGTGGTGATCCTCGTCAATACCATGATCGGCTTTTTCCAGGAGTATCAGGCCGAGGCGGCGCTGGAATCGCTCAAGGAGCAGGCTGCGCCGGAGGCCGAGGTGGTGCGTGAATGCCCGGAGGTGGGCGATTGCGTGGAAATGCGCATCCCCACGGCGGAGGTCGTGCCCGGCGACATTATTTTGCTCGATGCGGGCAGCAGAGTCCCCGCCGACGCCCGGCTGATCGATGCGGTCAATTTAGAAGTGGAAGAGGCGATGTTGACCGGCGAATCCCTCAGCGTGCGCAAGACGACCGCCCCCCTGGAGAAAGAAGACCTGACGCTCGGCGAACGCACGAACCTGGTCTACGGCGGCACTATCATCACCAACGGACGGGGGCGGGCCGTGGTCTACGCCACCGGCTCGCAGACGGAGATGGGCAAAATCGCCACGTTGATCCAGGAGACGGAGAAAATGGAATCGCCGCTGCAAAAGCGAACGCTCGATCTGAGCCAAAAGTTGGGGATCTTGGCCGTCGGCGTGGCGACATTGACCGTTATTTTGGGCCTGCTAACGCAGTTGCCCCGCGAGGATATTTTCCTCTTCGCGTTAGCCTCGGCGGTCTCCTCGATTCCCGAGGGCCTCCCGGCGGTGATGAGCATCACCCTGGCGGTGGGCGTCAATCGGATGGCGAAGCGCAACGCCATCATCCGCCGCCTCCAGGCGGTGGATACCCTGGGCGCAGCGACCGTTATCTGCACCGATAAGACCGGCACGCTCACCAGCAACCAAATGACGGTGCGCGAAATCATGGTGGATGGGAAAACCATCCGCGTGACCGGCGTGGGCTTCGAGCCGGAAGGTTATTTCGAGCGCGACGGCGAGCGTTACGATCCCACCGGCACGCCCGATCTGCGGAAGGCTTTACAAATCGGCGCGCTCTGCAACAACGCCCGGCTCATCCAGCACCAGCATGAGGAGGGCGAGCCTACCTGGGAGATTCGCGGCGATCCCACTGAGGGCGCGCTCGTCGTGGCGGCGGCGAAGGCCGGATATTACAAAGAGAACTTGGAATCGCGGATGCACCGGATCGACGAGTTGCCCTTTAGCTCCGATACCAAATTTATGGCCACCTTCCACGAGGGACAGGAGGGGCAGGTCTGGGTCTACGTCAAGGGCGCGCCGGAGACGATTGTAGAACGGTGCCCGCAAATCGTGGAGAACGGCAAGCCCCGAGAGATAACCGAGGAGGATCGGGAGTTTATCACAGAGGAAAATCATCGCATGGCAAGCGAGGCCCTGCGGGTGTTGGCGACGGCCTATCAAGTCATCGCGCCGGATGAAGTGAACGCCTACAAGGAAGCGCTGGAATACGGCCACATGGACAAGGCCAGTCTGATCTTCGTCGGCCTGGCGGGGATGATGGATCCGCCGCGCCGGGAAGTGCCCGAAGCTGTCGCGCGCTGCAAGCGCGCCGGCATTCGCGTCATCATGGCCACGGGCGATCACAAGATCACCGGCGCGGCCATCGCCCGCGACGTGGGCATCTTAGAAGAGGGCGGGGAGGCGATGACCGGGGGCGAGGTGGCGCATCTGAGCGATGAGGAGTTGGACGCGGCGCTCGATAGGGTCTCCGTCTTCGCCCGCGTCGCGCCGGAGCACAAACACCGCATCGTCGAGAGATTGCAGCAGCAAGGCCACGTGGTCGCGATGACGGGCGATGGCGTGAACGATGCGCCGGCGCTCCAGGCCGCGCAAATCGGCGTGGCGATGGGCATCACCGGCACGGACGTCACCAAAGAGACGGCGGAGATGGTGCTCACCGATGACAATTTCGCCAGCATCGTCAACGCCGTGGAGGAGGGGCGCGTCGTCTTCCAGAACGTGCGCAAAGTCGTCAAATTCCTGCTGGCCACCAACATCGGCGAGGATATCACGCTGCTCAGTTCGCTGGTCTTGTTCGCCGCGAAGGGGCTGATCATCTCGCCGGTGCAGATTCTGTGGGTGAACCTGGTCACCGACGGAATCTTGGACATCACCTTAGCGATGGAGCCGAAAGAGGGCGATGTGATGGAGGAGTCGCCCCGCGACCCCGATATGGGAATCATCAACCGCGAGATATTGCAGAATATCCTGTTCGTAGCGATATTCATGGCCGTCGGCACGCTGTGGATGTTCAGTCGGGTGGATCGCAGTGCGAGCTTGGCCCGCGCGCAAACGATCGCCTTCACCACGCTGGCGATGTTCCAGGTCTTCAATTCGCTCAACTGTCGCTCGCGGACCAAATCTGTCTTCCAGTTGGGTCTCTTCAAGAATCGTTACCTGAT
>CAYXVS010000179.1:2669-6292 GCA_964468735.1 uncultured Anaerolineales bacterium
TTTCTAGAATTGATTTTAGGAACCCCTCTGGTTATGGCGCTGGTGCTGATCCTGCTGCGCGGGCGCGGGGTGCGCTTCGCCGGCTGGCTGGCGGTGGGCAGCGCCGTCGTCACGCTGGGCTCCGTCTTTGGGCTACTGCCAGCGCTCTACGGCGGCGGCGAACCCACCGTGGCCTTCTCCTGGATTCCGGCGGCGAACATCCAGTTGCGTCTGCACATCGACTGGTTGACCTTGCCCTTCCTGGTGACCGAGGCCGCCGTCACGCTGTCGGCCCTGGTCTACAGCTTGGACTATCATCACGCCGATGAGCGCAGCGGGTACTTCTACGCCCTGCTGCTGCTCTTTGGCGTGGGGATGTCCGGCACCACCCTGGCCGATGATCTCTTCCTGTTCTACGTCTTCTGGGAACTGATGCTCATCGCCTCGTGTATTCTCATCCTCGTCTGGGGCGATGGCGAGCAACGCGGCGCTGTAGCGCTCAAATACTTCATCTTCACCCACGTCGGCTCGTTGATGGTGCTGGTGGGGCTGCTCGTGCTCTACGATGCGACGGGCAGCGATAGCTTGGTCGCACTGCGCGCCGGCGGCTGGACGCTCGATCCCGCAATGATGACCACCGTGCTGACCCTCTTCTTCGTGGGTTTCTCGGTGAAGATGGCCATCTTCCCCCTGCACCTCTGGCTGCCCGACGCGCACACCGTCGCGCCCATGCCGGTGACCATCATGCTGGCGGCCGCGATGTTGAGTATGGGCACCTACGGCATCCTGCGCTTTCCCTTCAGCCTCTTCAGCATCGAACAGATCGCGCCCTTCGCCCTCCCCCTGATGATTGCGGGCCTGCTCTCGGAGCTGTACGGCGCGTTGATGTCCTTAGCGGAGAGGGACATCAAGCGCATCATCGCCTACTCCAGCGTGAGCCAGATGGGTTACATTCTCTTCGGCTTGGGGACGATGACGCGCGCGGGCATCGAGGGCGCGACGCTCCACGTCATCTATCACGGGATTGTGAAGGCGCTGCTCTTTATGATCGCCGGCGCCGTGATCTACGTGACGGGCAAGCGCCAGATCGAAGCGATAGGCGGACTGGGCAAGGCGATGCCGGCCCTGACTGCCTGTACCGCCATCGGCGCGCTGGGCATTGCGGGCATGCCGCCCTTGGGGATCTTCAACAGCGAATGGATGATCTTCGCCGGCGGCTTCGAGACGACGCACATCATGCTCTCGATCCTCACCCTCTTCGGCTCGCTGCTCACCGTGGTCTATGCGCTGCGCTTCGCCGGCGGCATCTTCTGGGGCGAGCAGCCGGAGGGACTGGAGCTGCGCACGTTGCCCCATTCGATGTTCTACGCCACCGTGGCCTTGACCGCGCTGCTCGTCATCGAGGGGCTGTTCCCCGGCCCGCTCTTCGATTGGGCAGCGCATGAATTGCCCCTTATCTTGGGCGGAGGGCTGTAATGACAGAAAGTACGTGGGTGGTCCTCCCCCTCCTCTGGCTGGTCGCGAGCGCCTTCGCCCTGGGGCTGATCGGGCGCATCTGGCGCGTGAGCAATACCTTGATGGCGGGATTGACGGCCCTCGCTTGCGCGGGCGCCCTGCTGTTGTTGGCGCCGCCTTTCATCTTGGCGCGGGCGGCGCTCTTGGCGGATGCGCCGCTTCCGTCGTGGGGCGGCGTCGTCACGGGCAGCGTCTTACTGGAGGCGACGCCCGGCGCGTTGCTGCTCACCGCGCTCGGATTGGGGATCGGGCTGGGTACGTCCATCTATTCAGGACGGTATATGAGCCGCGATAGTCGCTATCCCATCTCGTATCCCCTGATCCTGCTGATGTTGGCCGGGATGCTGGGGATGCTGTTGACCGTCGATCTCTTCAACCTCTACCTCTTCTGCGAGCTGATGAGCATCGCGGCCTACGTGCTGGTCGCCTTCCGCCGCCACACCGACACCTCCATTGAGGCCGGATTTAAATATCTGATCTTGGGCAGCGTGGCGACGCTCATCATGCTGATGGGCGTCTCCTGGATTTATCGGGAGACGGGCAGCGTGACGCTGCCGCTCGAGAGTCCGGCGGCAGGGCAATGGACGCGCCTGGGGACGGCCTGCTTTCTGGTGGGGCTGGCCCTGAAGAGCGGGATTGTCCCGCTCCATACCTGGCTGCCCGACGCCTACGGGCGGGCGCCCAGCAGCATCAGCGCGCTGCTGGCGAGCGTGATCTCCAAGAGCACGCTCGTGCTCCTGCTCAAGGTCACGCTGGGGCTGGGGTTCCCGGCGCAGGATTTGGGCCTATTGCTCATCCTCTTTTCGTTTCTCAACATGCTGTTGGGGAACACGCTGGCGCTCGTGCAGCGCAACACCAAGCGCCTGCTGGCCTACTCCTCCATCGCGCAGACGGGCTACGTGATGTTCGCCCTGGGCGTGGGGCTGCGCTATTCGCTGCCCTCGGCGGTGAATGCCGGGTTCTTCTTGATATTGGTGCACGCTTTCCTCAAGGCGTTGGCCTTCTTGAGCAAGGGCGTCTGCCACTTCTATTGCGACACGACGCGAGTGGAAGAACTTCACGGGATAGCTCAACAACTCCCCTTGGCGGCCATCACCTTCAGCGTGGCGCTGGCCGGGCTGGCGGGCATCCCCCCATTGGCGGGCTTTGCGGCCAAGTGGTTCATCCTGGCGGAGAGCATCCCGGCGCGGGAACCGCTGGTCTATGTAGGCGTGGGCATCTTCCTCTTGAACAGCGTCCTGGCGTTGGGTTACTATCTGCCGCTGATCGTGAGACTTTTCACCCCTCCGGCGGCGGAGGCCGAGCGCCTGCGCCTTTCCCCTTGGATGAGCATCCCGTTGCTCTTGATGGGCGCGTTAGCCCTGGCCATCGGCTTGCAGCCGGGGCCGTGGCTGGGCGGCGCGGCGTGGCTGGCGTTCTTTTAGGGTGATTGCAGGCCAAGGTGCAACGCACTTGAACTGCTTGAACTGCTTGAACTAAAGGAAAGCGCCGCCTCATGCAGTATAGGGATTTCGAAGCAGAATGATAGGAAAAATTGCTCTCGCTGCCTCAGAACCTGCTTAAGCGTGTTCAAGGCAAACGAAGCTGGGGTTGATGCGGGCGATAAAATGCTTAGCGTGCAACCTCGTGTATCGTGGATACCTCAGAACTGCTTCGTTTGCCCGTATATGCCTGGCAACAAGCCCAAAAGTGCGTTGCACCTCAAAACGATTACAAGGGAGGAAAAGATGATCTCAGATATTCTATTAAGTCCGCCGGCCGCCTTTATCTTCTTCCTGTTGATAGCTTACGGCATCAACGAGCTAGGAAGGCAAATCGCGGCGTCCGGCGAGCATCACGATGATAAACACCTCGCCTATACGGGTGGGGAGACCGTGCCGCCGCCAACCGGCGGCCGGCTCTCGTATCACGCCTTCTTCCGGCTGGCCCTGCTCTTCGGCATTCTGCACGTCGCGACGCTGGTACTCTCGACGCTGCCGGTGGCCGTGCGCCCCCGCAAGACGGCCTTAGCCTACACCGTCGCCATCGCCATCAGCGTTTTCATCCTGGTCGAAGAGCCAGAATCAGAGGAAGGGTCAGAAACGGGAAAACCGCCCCTCGCATAGGGTATAATAAGGCGGAGCGCGAGT
>CAYXVS010000180.1:0-4761 GCA_964468735.1 uncultured Anaerolineales bacterium
CGTGCCAGGGCAATATCCTGGTGCCCGGCACCGTCGCGGCGATGGCCGAGCGCTTCGAGGCGGAGCGCAGCGGCGCGGGCGAGCTGGCCGATTGGCTGGTCGCGGCGCTGGCGGCGGGCCAGGCGGCCGGCGGCGATAAACGCGGGCGCCAATCGGCGGCGGTGGTGGTCGTGCGCGAGGGCGGCGGATATGGCGGCAACAACGACCGCTACCTCGACCTCCGCGTGGACGACGACCCCGAACCCATCGTCAAGCTCAAGAACCTGGTGACGATGCACCATCTCTACTTCGGCGCACCGAAGGCGGAGGACCTCATCCCCCTGAACGAGGTGACGGCGGAGCTGCAAGCGATCCTGCGCGGCGCAGGCTATGAGATCGCAGAGACGACGGTCGAGTTCGACGCGGCGACCCGCGCCGCGCTCCGCTCCCTGATCGGGATGGAGAATCTGGAGGAACGCTGGGACGACACCGGCGATCTCATCGACCGCCACGTGGTGGCCTATCTGCGCGAGAAGTTCAAGCCAGGGTCTTGATCCACCTCAGATCGTTGCCCCAAAATAAAAGCCCTTCGGCGCGCCAACCGGCATCACCGAAGGGCTTTGTGCTACACTGCTATGGATTTCCATGATACTTCTGGAGAACGGACGAAGAGGGGCCTAGAATCGAATCGCCTCGGCCTCGAAGGCGCGGAGCTTTTCGCCCTCCTCGCGTAACTTCGCCGCCAGTTCGGGGACGCGAGCGGCGGCGCGCTCCGGCCCGGCGGCTTGGTAGCGCACCACCTCGGTGACGACGCCATCGAGTTCGTTGGCCAGGCTGAGCAATTGCGCCTCGACGCGCTCGAGCTGGGTGGAGACCAACTCCAGTTTACGCAACCGCTCTTGAAGCGCCTCGCGCGATTCTTCATACTCGCGGCGGACGAGGGGATCGTCGGTGCTCTCGATGACTTGGTTGATGCGGGCGAGATCCCCGCTGAGATCGGGCTGCGATTCGGAGACGAGCCGATAATTTTCAAGCGCCGTCATCCGCCGGCAGATCGCGTAAGCCTCGTCCGTCAGCGCCTCCACCTCGGTCTGGACTGGCTCCATCACCTTGCGGATACGACTTGGTGCGGAGCTGAGCGTGTTGAAGATGCTCACCTGAGAGCGCTCGATGCGATTGTAATACGCCTCGAATCGCTGCGTGAGCGGGGCGCGCCGGTCCATGCGATGACTCAGGCGTAGCGAGCGATCCCGCGCCACGTTGAAGACCATCAGGCCCCAGAAGAGCAGGCCCACCGGGAGCAGCCACCACGCCGAAAAGAGCGCGGCGAAGAGGGTCAGGACTAACATCGCCAGGTTGAGCGGATGGATCAGCGCGGTCAACAGGGGTAATTTTGTCATCGTATCGTTTCCTCTGTATGTAACTGTTTAGTCTTGTGAGGTGCAACGCACTTTTGGGCGTATTACCAGGCATGTACTACATGAGACGTTACTGTTACTTCAGTTCAAGTGCGTTGCGCCTTGGTCTGCTCATAAAGCTAAACAGATACCTCTGTATTATTCGCCACTCTCGCCATTATCATTAGAAAAAGGTCGCAATCTCAGCGTAGACTTGCTGGATGGTCGTCGGATCGCTGTCGTATTGCTTCGCGCCGGTCGCTTCGGCGATCTTTTGCAGGACGTTGCGGTCGGCGTTGTTGCCAAAGGCGATGGTGAAGACTTTCGTGGCAGAGCCGCCCTCGCTCATATTGCCCACCTCGCCCAGCAGTTGATTGAGCGCGAGGTTGGACGCGGTGTCGTTGCCATCGGAGAGCGCGACGATGGCCCGAATGTGATTCGGATCGCCCTTGGCCTGAAGCTCATCGTAGCCCATCTGGATGGCATCGTAGAGCCGCGTGTCGCCGACCTCGATGATGCCGGAGATGCGCCGCAGGAGATCCTCGCGCTTCTCGCCCAGGGGTGAGAGGTCGCTCAACGTGATCAACTCGTCGCTGAAGAGGATCACCTCGATGCGATCCCGGTCATCTAACAGATTGACGAAATCGCGCAGGCTGGCGCGGGCGGCGGAGATCTTCTCGCCCTCCATGCTGCCGGAAATATCCATCACGACGACGAGATCGACGGGTTTCTTGGCCTCCTGCTGCCAGAGATTCTGGATGCTGCGGATCACCTCCGCGTCGGGGACTTCGAGCACCGTCTGCGGCTGTTTGGGATCGACGCCGTGATTGGCGTCCAGCGGCGAGGTCAACGCGATGGCGGGATCGGCCGGGCGGAAGCCATACGCGATGGCCTGGCGCTGCT
Source organism: uncultured Anaerolineales bacterium (assembly GCA_964468735.1). GTDB lineage: Bacteria > Chloroflexota > Anaerolineae > B4-G1 > SLSP01 > JAAAOZ01. Next base: position 2,280 of record CAYXVS010000180.1, read on the forward strand.
GCGGTTCGGCCAGCAGATAATCCCGGAAAATTTCGGCGGCCTCGCGCTGCTCCTCCGTGACCCACGGCGCGTTCAGGATGACATAGGGATGGTTGCTCCAAAATGTACCCTCTTTGGGATAGATCGCCACGACGGGGAGTTGCTGCGCCTCGTTGTTGAGCCGCTTGGTCTCCTGATCGACCACCAAATTCTCGTACATCACCGCCGCGCTGAGATACGATGGCCCGCGCTCAAACATCCGATTCGCAAAGAAGCCGGTGCTCTCGCCGTAGTGAATGATGCTGCTTTCGACCTGGGTCATAAACGACTTGACCGCCTCGCTGTTCACATCCTCCTGGGTCAGATCGCGCTGCTTGCCCGCGCCAGCGTAGGCCTCCGCGATGACGGAGATGATGCCGCTGTTGCTGAAGCCGGGATGGGTGTGCCCGAACTTGAACTTCCCCCACTCCGGGTAGCCATACGCCGCCCAGCCTTCCTCAGAGATGGCCAGCTCGGCGATATCGGCCCAACCTAACGCCCTATCGGGCCAGCCTAACGCCTCGGCCATCGGCTGCCACATCGCGATGATCACCGGGCTGAGCACCAGATCCTTGGGCGTCCCCGTGATCAAATCCTCAGCGTGATTTTTCCGCCAATCCGCGCTGACGACGGGGATGTAGGCTGAGGAGGCCGGACTCCAGATGGTCGGCTGCAACTGCTCCGCGACGATGGCGTCCCCAGAGGAGATCGATCCCATCGGCGTGGCCTCGACGACAATCGTACCGCCGTCCCCAGTCTTGTGCTTCTCCTTGTTGAATGCTTCGATCAGCGGCACGAGCCAGGCCTCTTTCTCGGAGCCATAGATCATCGAGATGTTGACCGTCCGCCCACCCAGCGAGATGCCGCCGCCGTCGCTTCCGCAGCCGACCACCAGATTCAGCAGCATCATCAAGACAACCAACGTCGATACGATGCGTCGCATGTTCATCCTATTCATTATGCCTGCCCTCCTTTATCTTCTACAACCTTCCGGGAAGCTGCGAAAGCGTTTCTCTGAGGCTAACTTTGATAGACCAGCGCTATGATCTGCTTGCGAAGGCATCCCGTAGCTTCCCGGAAGGTACATAAGGTAGCTAATGCAATGATTAAGGCTGGACGTTGCGCGCCCAGAAATCCAATAAGGTATTCAGGACATTCCCCGGCGGCACGTCAACTTCCGGCGGGATGTCGGTCTGCACGCCATTTTGCGTGTATTGCAAGAACGGACTGCCCGGCTGATCCAGCGGGATCGATGCGGTGGGACGGAAGCCATAGTCCAACAGCGCCTGTTGCTGTAACTCCTCGCTGCTGAGATACTCCAAGAACATAAGCGCGGCGGTCTCCTTCTCCGAGGTGACCCACTCGCCTTCCAAGATGCAGAACGGATGATCGCTCATCGAGGTCGCCGGCGGATAATAGACGCGCAATTCGCCGTACTTCCCGACGGCATTCTCCATCTGCGCGATGGCGGTCGCCTCGTAGACGCTCACAAAATCATATAAACTCGGCCCGTAGGAGACAATCTCCTGCATATAGGTGCCGGTGCTATCGCCAAAGTTGGAGATCGTCTTCTCGAAGGAGAGAAACCACGCCTGAAATTCATCATCCGCCAGAATATCCTGCGAAGTCAGGCCGGAGGTTTTGCCAAAGTAGTTATAGCTCATCAGAAGAATCGTCTGAAAGCCGCTGTTGGATTTGAGCGGGTTGGTATGACTGAACTTGATGTAGCCCCATTCGGGACGCTCATAAGCCTCCCACCCTTGGGGATTGGTGAGCGCCTCGTGCATGCGCAGCCACATACTGCCATTCGGCTCGTCGCCCCACAGCACATCCGCCCGCTCGCGCCAGGCGACCAACACCAGCGGCGATTTCAGCACCGGGCGACAGCGGGCCGCATCGGCGGGATCGACCAGGGGCGCGCCGAACTTCGAGGTGGAGAGATCCTGAAGCAGGGAGATTTGGAGCATGCTGGCCGGACTGATCATATCCGGCTGCGCGCCTTCTAGCACAGAAAGATACATCTCGCGCGAGCCAGAGGCCTCCAAATTGATCTGGATCGGATGCCCCTGCACCTTGTGCTTCGCATCGGCCATAAAGCGCTCCGCCGCCAACTCGATCCACGCCGCTTTTTCGGTGGAGTAGAGCACGTTCAACTCGATGGGCTTGGGCGGCGGCACGATCCAATCGCGCACCGGCGCCGGCGCAAAACTGCGGATCGGCGGCGAGATCAACGCGCCAAAGAGCAGCCCGATGGACACGAGGAAGTAGAGGCCAAACAAAATCCAATTGATCTTTGGTGTGTGCATGCATCACTCCTGAATCTAGGGGCGGATACAGATAGAATTCTCATCCCTATTCTATCGCAAGTTGTTTAAGGGACGCTTATTGAATTGTTAAATTCTTGTTAAATAAATCAGGATACAATCACCGTTGGGAAAGAGTTTGTCGATAAGATACCAAGGTG
>CAYXVS010000180.1:4861-6285 GCA_964468735.1 uncultured Anaerolineales bacterium
TAAATCAGGATACAATCACCGTTGGGAAAGAGTTTGTCGATAAGATACCAAGGTGCTGGGTCTTTTGGATTTTGCCGGACAACCCCCTAAGCAGCCCTAAAAGCGGCGAAGATTTGCGCGTTTGTAGGGATCACAGACCTTTTTTGCGTCGTTACTAAGTTGCGGATGGGGATAGTACGACTGCACACGGCGAATTCCTGGAGAGCCAAGGTGTTAAGCCCATACTACAAATGCAGATTTCGGCCCTTCGTCCTCGTCCTTTTCTCTATCCCCTAGGCCGAAATCTGCCAACGGCGTTTCACAATAGTGAAACGCCGCCTCCACTTGCTCCTTATCGACCTTATGATAAAATGAAGATGTGAAAACACGAATTGTCTTTATGGGAACACCAGAATTTTCGCTTCCGACGTTGGAAGCGTTGGCCGAGCACTACACCGTCGTCGGCGTGGTGACGCAGCCGGACCGGCGCGCCGGTCGGGGTCGTCATCTCTCGCCGCCGCCGGTCAAGGAGATGGCGGAGGCCGAGGGCATCGAGGTCTTTCAGCCCAAGCGCCTGCGTGGGAACATCGAGGCGATTGAGCACATCCGCGCCTGGTCGCCGGACGTGATCGTCGTCGCCGCCTACGGGCAGATCATCCCCCCCGACGTGCTGGAGATTCCGCCGCATGGATGCGTCAACATTCACCCCTCCCTGCTGCCGCGCTGGCGCGGCGCCACCCCCATCCAGGGCGCGATCTTAGCCGGCGACGAGACCACCGGCGTGACGATCATGCTGATGGACGAGGGCCTGGACACCGGCCCGATCCTGGCCCAGCGCGAGACACCCATCCACGCGGGCGAGACGGCGGGCGAGCTGGAAGACCGCCTCTCGGAGGTCAGCGCCGAACTCCTGTTGGACATCCTGCCGGACTACCTGGCGGGGAAGATCGCGCCGCGCGCCCAGGCAGAGGACGAGGTCACGATGACCCGTCGGCTCCGCAAATCAGAGGCGGAGATCGATTGGTCGCGGTCGGCCCTCGAGCTGGAGCACCACATCCGCGCCTACGCACCCGACCCCGGCGCCTACACCACATGGGACGGTCAGCGCTTCAAGATCTTCAAGGCGCAAGTTGTGTCGGCGAAGGTCGAGTCGCCGGACGCTGCCGCGGGCGAAGTTTTTATCTGGCAAGAAACCCCGGCGGTGATGACGGGCAAGGGCGCCTTGGCTCTCCTGCAGGTTCAACTGGCCGGAAAGCGTCCAATGAACGGTGAGCAATTTGTACGAGGTCGTCGTGATTTTTTGGGAGCGATCTTAGATTAAGCTCCCCAGGGCCGGGCGAAAAGGCAATCGCCCGGTTGTTTGTTCTCTTATGATAAAGCTTGTATCAAATATATATCTTTCATTTTGTTTTAAATTTTCAGCCGGAGAGGCAAAATTAGCATAA
>CAYXVS010000181.1:0-3943 GCA_964468735.1 uncultured Anaerolineales bacterium
GGAACGCCCGTAGGCCTACTATACTGGACAATGGGCAGTTTGGCAACCGAAGAGAGCCGGGCAATTTAGCTGATACTTGCTACAAATAAGAAAAGGGCCGGGGCCTAACTTGGCCCGGCCCTTTTACCGGCATTTACAAAGATAATGTGCTTGATTTTAGTATCTACTCAGTTTGGCGAGGATATACTTCGTAAATGCTCCTTGCCCCCGTCTTGGGAGCGTTTTAAGTAAGCTCTCACTCTGAGAACGTCCTAAGAACGGGGACTTTGAGCATTGGCTGGGTAGTTACATTTTTCAGATGTTGCGGATTTTACTCTTCTTCCTCTTTCTCTTCTTCTTCTACGCTCTTTTCCTCGGCTCCCTTTGCCTTTTCTTTTCTTTTTTCTTCTTTGGCCTCTTTATCCTCTTTATCCTTTTCGAGCTTATTGCGGATATCGCCCTCGATGGCCTGCATCAACTCTGGATTGTCCTCCAGCTCCTCTTTGGCGTTCTCGCGTCCCTGAGCGATGCGCTCCTCGTCGGGATAGTAGTAGTACGAGCCGCGCTTGTCGATGATGCCCATCTCTACGCCGACCTCCAGCACATCGGCGGCGTGGCTGATGCCCTCGCCGAACATGATGTCGAACTCGGCCACGCGGAAGGGCGGCGCGACCTTGTTCTTGGTCACGCGGACGCGCGTGCTGTGCCCGACGAACTCACCCTGCACCTTGATCGATTTGATGCGGCGCACGTCTAGGCGCACGGAGGCGTAGAATTTGAGCGCCCGCCCGCCGCTCGTCGTCTCCGGGGAGCCGAAAAGCACGCCGATCTTCATCCGCAACTGGTTGGTGAAGATCATCACGGTGTTGCTCTGCTTGATCACGCCGGAGAGCTTGCGCAGCGCCTGGCTCATCAGCCGGGCCTGCAAACCGGGGTGCGAATCGCCCATCTCGCCCTCGATCTCCGCGCGCGGGACGAGCGCGGCCACCGAGTCGATGACGATGACGTCGACGGCGCCGCTGCGCACCAGCGCCTCCGCGATCTCCAGCGCCTGCTCGCCGGTGTCCGGCTGGGAGATGTAGAGATCGTCCACGTTGACGCCACAGCTCGCCGCGTAGCGCGGATCTAAGGCGTGCTCCATATCGATGAAGGCCGCCACGCCGCCCATCTTCTGCGCCTCGGCCACGATATGCTGGCAGACTGTCGTCTTGCCGGAGCCTTCCGGCCCGTAGACCTCCGTGATCCGCCCGTGGGGCACGCCGCCCACGCCCAGCGCAATATCCAACGCCAGCGATCCCGTGGGGATGACCTCCACATCCAAGTGCGTCGCGTCTCCCAAGCGCATCAGCGCCCCCTCGCCAAAGCGGCGATGAATGCGCGCCACTGTTTGATCCAATACCTTCTCGCGTTCCTTTGAAACCATAGCTGTTGCCTCCTGCGCTCCTACGCGCGTGTGTTCTGACTGAAATAACGCCTGGATTTAATTATAGCACAAACGTTCTAACTTCCAACTTCCATTTTCCAACCTCCATTCTCTTCTCTACCGTCTCCGTCGCCCCTTGCTTGAGCCTGAGCGCCGTGGGGTGCCGCCGCGATAGGACGGCGCCAGAATCCCGACGACCGTGCAGCGGCTCACGTCCGCCAGGCGCGTGCCGATGCGCGGATCGATTTCCTCCAGCGTGCGCGAGGTGGTGATCACCGTGGGCAGGCGCGCCACGTAGCGATAGTTGAAGAGCTGGTAGAGCTTCTCCTGCGCCCAGGGCGTCGCGTACTCCGTGCCCAGATCGTCCAGCACTAAGAAGGGGGCGAATCGCACCTCCTCGAAGCGTTTGTCGTAGGGCACGGTGCTCTGGGGGTAGAATGAGGCGCGGAGATAATCCAGAAAATCGGGCACGGTGACGAAGAGCGCGGGATGCCCCTCCTTCACGCGCTGATTGGCGATGGCCGCCGCCAAGTGGGTCTTGCCACAGCCATAATCCCCGCTGAAGACCAGCCAGCCTATGGGATCGGCGGCGTAGCCCTTGGCCGACTCGACCGCGCGCCGCAGGTTGTCCAATTCTTCACGCACAAGCTCGCCCTGCCGCAGCAGGAAGTTATCGAAGCGCATATCGCCGTACAGCGCCAGCGTGTTCATCTCCATTTTGGCGTAATCGGCGCCGGTCTGGCGATAATCGGGCGCCAAGATGGTGACCATATCCACCAGGTCAGTGTCGCCCAGCCGCGAGCACAGGCGGGGATCCAGTTCATCTAACGAGTTGTTGGTGGTGATCACGGTGGGCAGGCGCGCCATATAGCGATAGTTCAGCAATTGATAGAGCTTCTCCAGCGCCCAGGGCGTGCCATGCTCCGTGCCCAGATCGTCCATAATGAGCAGCGGGATGGTCCGCACCTCCTCGAAGCGCTCGTCGTAGCCTTGGGGGGAGGTGGGCGCGTAGGCCCCGCGCAGGTGATCCAACAGATCGGGCACGGTGACGAAGAGTACGCGGGCGCCGCGCGCGATCGTGGCGTTGGCGATGGCCGCCGCTAGGTGGGTCTTGCCGCAGCCGTAGCCGCCGCGCATCAGCAGCCAGCCCTCCGGTCGTTGAGCGTAGGCGACGGCGCGATTATAAGCTAACCGCAAATTTCGCTGGCGCTCGGCGGAGAGGCCGTGGCCGTCGGGGTGGAAATTCTCGAAGGTGTAGCGCTCCAAGATTTTGAGGCTGCTCATCGAGCGCATCGTCGCGTGGCGCTGGGATTCGATCTCCTCCCGGCGGCAGGTGCAGGGGAAGAGCTTGCCGAAGTCGGGATGATTGACCGGCACATCCAAGCGCACGTAGCCCACACCCCGGCAGATGGGGCAGTTGGGATCGCCCAGGGGCGCGTCGGCTGCATCGTCTATCGGTGCGCTATCTATCTCTTGATCAGTGCTGGATGATGTCGCGGTACTTTCCCTCGATATACCGGCGCCGATCCCTCTCGCGATTTCGTCGATCTTCTTCATCTTTCCCCTCAGTCCACCAACGGTCTAGAATCGCGTGGATGTACTTCCAATTGCGCTTGTTCCGGCTGATGGCTTCGCGAAAAGCCTCCTCGATCCACGCGGCGGGATATTTCTTCTCGGCCTCCATCAGTTCCTCGCTCAGGAGCGCGCTCAACGGGCCGATGTTCTGCTCGTAGAGTGTGAAGATGTTGGGATGCGAGATGCGCTCGGCGCGCATCGGCGGGCGGCCCTGGGCCATCGCCGCGACGGCGGCGCGTCCGCGCGGGCTGTTGGCGAAGTAGCGCCGCTCGCGCGTTCCGTCCGCCAACTCCCATTCGCCCAGCAAGAGCGTCCCCCGCGCCACCGCGCGGGTGAGCGCGTAGGCCGCCTCTGCCTCGACCGCCTCACCAAACGCGGCCTGCATCGCCGGCTCCGCGCACAGTTCGGTCTCCGTGATCCACGGCGCGCTATCGGAGCGCATCTGCGCCAGGCGCCACAGCGCGATCAACGTCACCTGCAACTCCGCCAGATCATCGATGTGGGGGATCAGTTCGGTGAAGACCTGCTCCGGCAGCGCCACAGTAGCCTGCTTCCCCGCCGGAAAGCCGGAGAAGTGGCGCATGCTGATGCGCTCTTGCTGGGAGGCGCGCTTATCGCTCATGCTCATGTACCCAGGGGCGGCGGGCCGCCTCCGCCGTTATACTGCTCCGGAGAGACGTGCGTCGCCGCGTCGGCGAATTGCGTGAGGCGGCTGTTGAAGAAGAGCTGGACGGTCCCGGTGGGGCCGTTCCGGTGCTTGGAGATGATGATGTCCGCGATGCGCGGCTTTTCCGTCTCTGGATGGTACATCTCATCCCGATAGATGAACATCACGATGTCGGCGTCCTGTTCTAGGGAATTATGCACCACGATGTCATTGGCCACGAAGTTATGATGTTCTGGTACTTCTAAGTCGTAAACCTCTTCGACGCCGGCCGGCTCTACACTCGCCACTTTGTCCCAGTA